>JABSSQ010000262.1 GCA_013213905.1 Verrucomicrobiales bacterium
CCCCAATAAGCCGATATAAACGGCTGGGTCGCCCAGCGCATCGCCTCGGGCAACGCCAACACCGCCCCGGACAAGGGCAGCTGCAATCCCACTAAGTATATAGACAACAACGACGCCTTCTCCGGCGACTTGGCTACAGCCGAGAAGAACAAACAGGTATTTCCCATCGCCGCCGTCACGAGAAACAGCACCAGAAACTGCGCCTGAAACGATCCGGGAAATCCACACATCTCCTTCACAAACCAGGTCATCCAGAAACTCTGAATGAGGCAGAAGGCGGTCACAAAAAGACACTTGGTGAGGTAATAGCTCATCACGCTGAGCCCGGAGCGCAGCTCCTTCTGCAAAATGGGCGCTTCCTTGGCAATTTCGCGAGCACCATTGTTGGCCCCCATCAAGGTCAGCAGGATGACCTGGAACATGGCGAGCCCCTGGACGAGCGCGGCCACATCAAAAGATTCCTTGAGGTAATTCAACTGCTCCGCCAACCCCTTAATCACCGAGGTCTCCACCTCCATGGAGAGACTCTGCACGGCAGGCAGCCCATCGAGCGCAAAGACGGCCACGAGAATGGGAAAACTGATCAAGAGCAGTAACTGCAGTCCGAGCTGTCCCTTATCCCTGACAAGCAAGCGCCATTGGCGTCGCATCAGCACGCCAAACTGAGCGAAGGCGTTAGCGGGGCGCGATGACTTGAGCGGGCGAGGCTCAGGCATAGGTTCCGGCTGCGCGGGCTGAATCCCCTGGGAGTAATGACCGGCCGCGGCATAGATTTCTTCGATCGAGCTGACCCCGAAGCTGGGCAGAAAGGCGGCCGGCTCTCCGGAGTAAAGCAATTGGCCCGCACTGAGAAAGAGCAGCTGATCACATTGATCCAGATTCGTCACCGAATGCGTCACCATGACCACGGTCTTGCCCGTCTTGCGGACGAGATCGTGCATCCACTGCATCATCTCCAGCTCGGCATTGGGATCGAGGCCGCTGGTCAATTCATCGAGAAAGAGAAAGGGCGGATCACCGATGAGTTCCTCGGCAAGCGAAAGTCGACGTTTCTGTCCTCCGGAGAGCGTCGCGCAGGGTTGATCGAGCAAAGCGCCCAATCCGGACAATTCCACGATGGAGTCAAACCACTGGCGTCGTTCCGGCTGCGGTACAGAACGCGGCAGTCGGATCGCCATGGCATCCTCAAGGCTTTCTCGCACGGTCAGGCTGTCGTGCAACGCCGAAAACTGCGGCAGATACCCAACCGCCAGCGGCATACCACGCCTCAAGGCTGTAGGCTCATGCCCTGCGAGCCGAACTTCGCCGGCCGTGCCAGTTCGCAGTCCGGCGAGCACCCGGATCAGGGTTGTTTTACCACACCCTGACGGACCAATGATCGCAGTGAAGGTGCCTTCAGCAATATCGAAGGACACCTGGTCGAGCAGCAGCTTGGTTTGCTTCTTCTGACGTCGATCGGGCACCCCGAGAGAGAGCTGCCGGACCGAGATGGCAGACGGGCGCGCCACGACCGGGGCAGGAGATTCGGGTTCAGCCGAGAGAGAAGACTCCATGAATCCGACTAGAAAATAGCAACCACATTCGGGAGTGCTCCCAATTCGGAAGACCTCAGGCTTCTTCGTTGCCGGAACCTTCTGACTCCGTGGCAGCAGGCTCCGGCGGCGTCTCTTCCGTCTCTGCTTCTGGCGCTTCCTCCACAACCGCGCGGCCCAGCACTCGATTGGTCAGGCGGGAAATTCCCTCATTGGCCAATTGGCTGGCAGGGTACCGGGTCTGAGCATTGATGTACCAGGTCAGCCCGAAGCCATAGTCTCCCACCACCTCGGCATCCCGTGCCTTGGAAATCGCACTGACAAACTCCGAGGCCCGAATCGCGAGATCGGCCCGTCGGCGGTTCAACTCAGGATCCTCCGGCCAGTCTTCCGCAGCAAGCTCGACCGACTCCCAAGCGCCAAAGGGATCGCGATTGCGCTCCAGCAACTTGGCTTTCTCCAGAGCCAACTCAGCGGCTTTGACGATTTCGAGGGATTCGCGCAACTGGTCCTCACGATCGGCATCTCCGCGCACGGCCACGGCAAAGCCGACCTGATTTTCAAAGATCGCCCGGTAGTCTTCCGCCTTGTAGGCGCGGTCAAACTCGTCGTTGGACTGGTTCATGACGTCCTGAGACGTGAAGAACTCGTTGGAAGCCTCCTCAAGACGCGGGTTGTCCGGCCAAGCTTCTGAAGCAGCTTTAAACTCTTCCAACGCCTTCTCCAGGTTACCCTGCTGCGCCGACAATTTGGCCATGCCCAGACGCATATCGCTCTCACGCTTCACCGCATTGACGAGCGAACGCGGTTTGGTTGCGTCAAAGTCAGAGACATTTTCTTCAAGTCGAGCCAGCGCCAGCTCGAGATTCCCAAAGTCGCGTGCTTCGACCATGTTGTGCAGTTTCTGAAGATCAGCGAGGTAATCCGCCACGAGCAGTTTTTCTTCACGATTCACGAGACGCAGCGCCGGGTGATTCTTGGAAATGGAAAAAGCCTCCTGCAGGATGGAGGTCGCTCCCGCCATCTGGCCTTTGCGGGCCTTGAATTTGAAAACTTCCACGTCGTTCTCAATCCGGTTGATGATTTCCGACGCGGCGGTGGCCTGGCTCGCCATCTCGGTGGGCAGATCGCCGTCCCCGAATAGCACCCGATAGAAGTCCGCCGCGAGGCGGGCGTGGTGATGACGCTGCCCCTCGTAAAGAATCCCAACGAAGTCCTGAAAGTCGGCACGAGCCTTCTTCTCGATGGCCTCCATCTCTTTTTCGTTGAGCCGAACTCGAGCCCTCGAATCGAGCGAACGAAAGTATTCTTCGGACAGCTGAAGCCGTCCCATTACAGAGCTGACAGCCTGCTGACTCACTTCCGGGTTCGGAAGGAAGGCGGAGTTCTTGCTGTTATTGTTGCTATTCCCGTTTTGCTTTTCCGCCTGCTGAGCAGCCCGCCTCGACTGAAACGATTGTTTACGCTGAAACTCAATCTCCTGCTTGCGCACACTGTCCGCGAGTTGGTCGGCATTGTAGTTCGCATTGCGAATTTTTTCTTCCAACTCACGATTGTCTTTTTCGAGCTGCTGCTGACTCATGCGTGCATCTCGGAGCGCCATAACCCGGTTGGCCAATTGCTCGCTGATGCTAGCGTCCCAGGAGTAGCGGCTCAGGACATAGAGATTTGCAATCGCGTCGTAAGCCTGACGGTCCCGCAGGTGTTGCACGGTGCCGTCCAGCATCTCCTTATAAGCGTCGACTAGATCCTGGTGGTGCTCCGGCGCATTCAGAAAGCTCTCGAACTCAGGATCAATTTTAACGCTGACCCCGTCAAGCGCTTCATCTGCCAGCGCCTGTGTGCCGATCGCATCAGCAATGGCAGAGCCCTTATCAACGGTGGAACCATCCTTGGCTTTGCGATTGAACAGGTAATCCAGAGCACTGGAGGTCGCCGACTCGGAAGGAGACGCCTCGGCCCCGCCCTTGGCAGCGGCCTCACCCCCTCCTGCATTGGCTGCAGCAGCGCCGTTGGCATTACCCCCGCCCTTCTGCGCCCCGGCTTTGCCTTGAGCCAGAAGCCCTGTAGAGCAAAAACAGAGCCCGCAACTAAGCAGACCAATCAATAAATCAGTTTTTCTTAAATCCATGAGCATGAATAAGTCCTCCTTGACCAACTTCGATTTCGGCAACGTAGCTTTGTCCTCTTGAAAATCCGGTTTGAGCCAGGCTCGGCGGCACCAGTATGGCCAGAGAGCGCTGAGTCGATTCTTCCCGGAAGGTCAGAATTCGCCCCATATCAAATGATCCCCCTAGTTCAGCATCCACCGTCAAATTCGCCCGGAAGTGACTCCCCACCACACTTTGATAACTATTCAGATACTTCTCAGTGGGAAAGGCATCCAGAGTCCGATAGGGATCCTGCAAAGACTGATACACCACGAATCCTATACCCAACACCAAGACAGCGCCGACCGCTCCCAGCACCGCCCAAAGCGCGGCCTTGCCTCCTCCGGCATTCCCCTTGGGCATGGTTGCTTCTGCCTGAGAGAAAGGAGCTGAGTAATTGTAATGAGGAGCCCCTGCCTCCGGCGGTGCCGCATAATGCCCGGGAGCCGGCGATCCCTGAGGAGCAGCCTGCGCGTGCGGATCGTGCATCATCTGAGGGTGACCGGAGACGCCGGGGTCGCGAGCAGAAGGCGCCTGTTGAGCCTGAGTATAGTCAGGCTGGGGCATCTGTTCGGGGTCGTTCGAGTGCGGTTGTGTCATACCTGTCACTTTATCTATCACTACTTGGTGATTTTCTCAAAGAACAAGAAAGACTAACAAGTGAGAAACATTTATCAAACACTAATTGAACCGTATGAAGCCTGGCTTGCCCCTTCCCATTCTCTCCAACTCATTGAGTTCCTCTTTATAACACATTTCCTCTATCTCAATGAACCATAGAGATTTGCCAAATAGATGGAGACAAAGAGGCACCCCTCTAAATCAAACCTGGGAAGATTCTCTTATATCCTCGCGATCCCCATATAAGGGGGTAGCGCGACGAACGCGTGAAGCGTCAGAAGCACCACGAAGATGGAAGATCGCCTTGCCCCGGCCGTCATGTAAGCGATGGGGCTGGAAATGCCCGCCCACATGGACGGGCAAAGTTTCCTCCCCCTCGCCAAGGGTCAGGAGATCCCGTGGCGGGATTGGTTCCTCTACGTCTACTACTGGGAGCAGAACTACCCGATGACGCCGACCCACTTTTCCCTGCGCGGCGAGCAATACAAGTTCACGACCTACCACGGGCTCTACGACACCGACGAACTTTTCGACATCCAGGCGGACCCTATGGAACAGAACAACCTGATCCACGATCCGAAGTTCGCCAAGATTCACAAGGAAATGCAGACCACTCTCTATGAGATGATGGATGAGCTCGGCGGGATGAATATCCCCATGAATCCTCCCAAGGGAAATCGCAAAGTCGAACGCCTTTGCTCCAAGGGCGGCGTCGATGCGGCCGACTTCCCCGAAGCCTTCCTCGTCGACGAAATCCTGCGGAAGGAACTGAAGTAACCACCTGCTACTTCACCGAAACGGCTGAGACGGTTCCCTCGGCATTGCGGCAAAAGATTCGACCATTGGCGAACACCGGAGCCGTCCAGCATTTGCCTTCCATGATCTGCTGCTGAACCATCGGTTCAAAGCCCTCTGAAGTCGCCGGG
>JABSSQ010000263.1 GCA_013213905.1 Verrucomicrobiales bacterium
AAGGTTTGGTTGAACAAGAAGGAGCTCACTCCTGAAGAAGCTGCCAAGCAGCAGAGTGGTGGCGGTCGTGGCCAGGGTAATCGTCGTCCCGGCGGTCCTGGTGGTCGTGGTCGCGGTCCTGGTGGTCCCGGAGGCCGCGGTCCTGGTGGACCCGGAGGTCGTGGTCCTGGTGGTCCCGGTGGACAGCGTGGAGGCGGTGCCCCTCGCAGCTAAGTAGCAGCTCAATTTGAATTTTTATTAATCTAACACAGAGGAAATAAGTTATGCCTTTGATGCCCAAAAGAGTGAAGTTCCGCAAGACTCACCGCGGAAGCCGTGCTGGAAATGCCCAGCGTGGAACCAAGGTGAGCTTTGGGGAGTATGGCCTTCAGTGTCTTGGACGCGACTGGATCACGAACCGCCAGATCGAGGCGTGCCGTATTACGATCAACCGTTACCTCAAGCGTAAAGGTAAGGTCTGGATTCGAATCTTTCCTCACAAGCCGGTGACTGCCCGCCCGCCTGAAACTCGTATGGGTAAAGGTAAAGGTCCTGTGGAGCACTGGGTGGCTGTGGTCCGTCCCGGAACCATGATGTTTGAAATTTCCGGTGTTCCGGAA
The DNA here is from genome assembly GCA_013213905.1 of Verrucomicrobiales bacterium. Lineage (GTDB taxonomy): Bacteria > Verrucomicrobiota > Verrucomicrobiia > Verrucomicrobiales > DEV007 > Arctic95D-9. The sequence goes on from JABSSQ010000263.1 coordinate 600, forward strand.
TCTGCTGCCAAAGAGGCAATGCGTCTCGCGTCCAACAAATTGGGCGTCCGTTGCCGCTTTGTGCGTCGTGCTGACCAGTAAACTTTAAAGAAAGAAATTAAGCATGGGCAAAAACACGAAAGATCTGCGTGAGTTGAGCGTTGATGAGCTGGCGACCCGTCGCCGTGAGCTCAAGGAGGAAAACCTGCACCTGCGTGTGCAGAAGGAAAGCGGACAGCTGGAGAACCCGGCCCGCATCCGTGAAATCCGTCGCGAAGTGGCTCGCATCGAAACCGTCCTGACTGAGAAGAGAAACGCCCAGGTCGAGGCTTAAGAGATAACCAATAAATTTCGGATAGCGAGATATGAGCGATTCAGAAGAAAAGAAGGCCGGTCTGCAGAAGACTCGCGTGGGTATTGTGACCTCCGATGGCATGGATAAGACCATTGTCGTCCAGGTAACTCGCCGTGTGCCTCATCCCCGTTTTAAGAAGATCGTGAAGAAGAGCTCCAAGTTCTTCGCTCACGACGAAAAGCAAGAAGCCAAAGTGGGCGACCGTGTTCTCATTGAAGAGACCAAGCCCCGCAGCAAGAAGAAGTGCTGGGAGCTCAAAGAGGTTCTCTCACACTAAGATGATCCAGCCGGGTTCAAGTCCGGCGATCACAGGAAGTTTTACTTTTTACATTTGTTAGAGTCATGATCCAGATGGAATCAAAGGTGCAGGTGGCGGATAACACCGGTGCCCGTGTCGCAAAAATGATCGGAGTAATCGGGACTCGTTCCCGCTCCGCAGGAGTCGGTGACGTGATCACAGCTCACATTCGTGAGTCGATTCCGACCGCCAACGTGAAAAAAGGTGATGTGGTGCGTGCTGTTGTGGTGCGCACGGCTTCTCCGATTCGCCGCAGCGACGGTTCGACGCTTCGTTTCGACAGCAATGCGATCGTGATTATCGACAAGGATAAGAACCCGCGTGGCACCCGTATCTTCGGACCGGTGGCTCGTGAGCTTCGCGAGAAGAACTACATGAAGATCGTTTCTCTCGCTCCGGAGGTTCTCTAAGCGAGCAGATTTAGACGGAGGTAACAGACATGGCAAAGCGCGTTAAAACACATGTTAAGAAAAACGACGAGGTCGTCGTGATTTCCGGAAACCACAAGGGCGAGACCGGCAAGGTCCTCCAGGTGTTTCCCGAGAAAGAGCAGGTCCTCGTTGAGGGAGTGCGACTCATCAAGAAGCACGCCCGTCGCACCCAGGATCGTCCTGAGGGTGGAATCATCGAAAAGGAAGGTCCGATTCACATCTCGAATGTGAAGCTAGTGGCTAAGTAATCAGATTTATTGGGAGTTTAGTTATGCAACCAGCACTTAAGGAAATTTACAAAGATAAGGTCGTCACCGGCCTGAAGGAGAAGTTCGATTACGCGAACGTTCACCAGATTCCTTCGATCGAGAAGGTCGTCCTGAACTGCGGTTTTGGTAAAGCAGATGATCGTAAGGCTGCGGCCGAGAACATCATCGAAGACCTCGGCAAGATTACCGGTCAGCGTGCCGTGCCGACTCGCGCCAAGAACGCCATTTCAAACTTCAAGCTGCGTATTGGCGATGTCGTCGGCGCACGCGTGACGCTGCGCGGAGCCCGTATGTGGGAATTCCTCGATCGTTTTATCAATGTTGCTTCCCCGACGATTCGTGACTTTCGCGGTCTTTCCGCCAAGTCCTTCGACGGTCGTGGTAACTACACGGTCGGTATTAACGATCACACGATCTTTCCTGAGATCGAACTGGATAAGGTCAGCCGTCAGATCGGTTTTGACATGACTATCGTCACCACTGCAAAGACTGACGACGAGGCTCGCGAGCTGCTCACGCTTCTCGGAATTCCGTTCCGTAAGCCCGGTTCCGCTGCCTAACCCATTAAACGCAACTTAGATTAAGAAATTTAACTAACTGGAATTATGGCAGTCGTCAGTGATCCCATCGCAGATTTTCTCACTCGCTTCAAGAACGCCACCATGGCGCAGAAGGAAGAGTTCACCGCTCCCTACTCAAACAGCAAGGCTGAGATCGCCCGCATCCTCAAGGAGGAGGGCTACCTCTGGTCTTTCGAAACGGTAGGCGAAGGCTCCAAGAAACAACTTAAGGCCAAGCCGCGTTACTCCGGTAATGCGCCTGCTCTGAAGGACCTCAAGCGTGTCAGTCGTCCTGGTCTCCGCCAGTACGTCGGATGCGACGAGATCCCCAAGGTGCTTGGCGGAATGGGCATCGCTATTGTGTCTACTTCCAAAGGAATTATGGCCGGTCACACGGCTCGTAAGCAAAACATCGGTGGAGAGCTTCTCGCCCTGGTCTGGTAATCCAGCAGGTCGAGTTGTTAATCAAAAACCGGCAACCAAAACATACCATGTCGCGGATAGGTAAAAAAGAGATCGGCCTCCCCGAGAAGGTCGAGATTAAGGTGGGAGACGACTCCAACCTCACGGTCGAAGGACCGAAGGGTAAACTGGAGTGGGCTCTGCCTGAAGGAATTGGCATTGAGCAGGAAGACGGATCGGTGCGCGTGACGCGTGCCTCCGAAGACCGCAAGGTGCGTGCCATGCACGGCACCGCCCGTAGCCTCGTTGCTAATATGGTCGAAGGTGTTTCCAATGGCTTCGTTAAAGAACTCGAAGTTCAAGGCGTTGGTTTCCGTGCCGCCGTTAAGGGCAGTGCACTTGACCTGAGTCTCGGATTCTCCCACCCGGTGCTTCACCCCATTCCTTCCGAGTTGAAGGTGAGTGTTGAAGATAACACCAAGATCAAGGTGGAAGGTATCGATAAGCAGCTCGTGGGTCAGTTCGCCGCTGATGTCCGCTCTTACTACCCGCCGGAGCCCTACAAAGGTAAGGGTGTTCGCTACAAGGGCGAGTACGTCCGCCGCAAGCAGGGTAAGAGTGTTAAGTAATTTAAGAACCAGTAGACGTTAGGAAAAAACATGAGCCTGTATATTCGCAAGCAAGCACGCGCTAAGGTGCGCCGCCGCATCCGGAAGAAGATTTCCGGCACTGCTGAGCGTCCCCGTCTCGCCGTGCATTTCTCCAACCAGAATGTCTATGCCCAGCTGATCGATGACGACGCCGGAAAGACTCTGGCTGCCGCATCGACCCTCGATAAGGGACTGGGTGCTGCTGGTGCCAACGCTGAAGCTGCCGCCAAGGTGGGTGAGGCTGTCGCCAAGAAGGCAAAAGACGCCAAGATCGATTCCGTAGTGTTCGATCGCGGTGGTTATCAATTCCACGGCAAAGTCAAAGCGCTCGCTGACGCTGCTCGCGAGGCTGGGCTCCAATTTTAATTTTGTGATCGATACCGATGAGTGAGGAAACCGAAAAGGACAACACACCGGAAGAAGAAGTCGCTGCTGAAGCTGCTGCTCCTGAAGCTGCCGAGGAAACTCCGGCTGCTGAGGCTGCTGCTGAAGAGACTCCGGCCGCTGAGGAGGCTGCCACAGAAGAAGCTCCTGCTGCCGAAGAGGCTGCTGAGGAAGCTCCCGCTGAAGAAGAAAAGTCCGAAAAACTCAAGAAGGCGGAGGCTATTCTCCGCGCCTCCACCCCGGCACCAGCCCGCGGTGAGGAACTCGATGACGCATTTGAAAAAGTCGTCCACATCAACCGCTGTGCCAAGGTGGTCAAAGGTGGTCGTCGTTTCAGCTTCTCCGCTCTCGTTGTGAGCGGTGACCGCGAAGGCCAGGTTGGCTTCGGCTTCGGTAAAGCCCAGGAGGTTTCCGAGTGCATCAAGAAAGCCAGCGAAGCTTCCAAACGCCAGATGGTTAAGGTGAACATCACTGAGAACACCATTCCTCACCCGGTTGTTGGTGAGCACGGTGGTGGTCGCGTTCTCCTTCGCCCGGCTTCTCCGGGAACGGGTCTCATCGCCGGTGGCGGTGTCCGTGCTGTCGTTGAGGCTGCCGGAATCAAAGATGTCCTCGCTAAGTCGATGGGCTCTAACAACCACGCTAACGTGGTCAAGGCGACGCTCAATGCTCTTGAGCAGCTTCGCACCAAAGAAGAAATTTACTCACTGCGCGGAAAGCGCCTTGCTGAGAAGAAAGCTCTCTAAGCTGCTTCCCGGCTCATATTGAAAGGACTGAAGAGAAATGAAACTTCACGATTTGCAACCTACCGAGGGATCCAAGCATCGCCGCCGCCGTGTCGGTCGTGGTGAAAGCTCTGGTCTTGGTAAGACCAGTGGTAAAGGCCACAAAGGTCAGAAATCCCGTTCGGGTGCTTCAATTCGCCCCGGCTTCGAAGGCGGTCAGATGCCCCTGGCTCGCCGCCTTCCCAAGAAGGGTTTCAACAACGCTCAGTTCAAGACGCAATTCGCGATCGTGAACGTGAGTCAGCTCGAGGCGAAATTTGCTGACGGCGACACGGTTAACGAGGAATCTCTCCGCGCCTGCGGATTGGTGAAGGGTATCTACGACGCCGTTAAGGTGCTCGGTATGGGAGACCTCACCAAGAAGCTCACGGTGGATGTGGACAAAGTGTCCGGTGCCGCCAAGGAGAAGATCGAAAAAGCCGGTGGTTCGGTCTCCGAGTGAGATCAACCACCCACCTCTAACCCTGTTGAATCGCTGACCTAACCCTGTTGTTACGTCAGCGTCTTCCATGTAAAGCCCCAACGCACCGCTTCAGCGAATGATTTCCGCTTTTGTAAACAGCTTTAAGATCCCGGAACTTCGATCCCGCATCCTTTTCACCATCCTTGTGATTGTGATCGTGCGCCTTGGCGCCGTTGTCACTCTCCCGGGTGTGGATGCCGGCGTTCTCACCGAATGGTATAACCAGGTCCAGGAGCAATCCAGCGATGACAAAGGTCTGACCTCCGTGCTGGCACTGATGAACGTGTTCAGCGGTGGTGGTCTCCAGAACTCCGCGCTCTTCGCACTCGGCATCATGCCTTACATCAGTGCGTCGATTATGATTCAGCTCCTTACTGCTGTGGTTCCGGCCCTCAGTAAGCTGGCCCGCGAAGACGGCGGTCGCCAGAAGATCAGCATGTACACTCGTGTCCTCACGATTGTGCTCTGTTTGTTCCAGGGATATATGCTGGCGCAGTCCCTCGTGACGCCTGAAGCGAACCCTTTCCTCCGGGATATTGCGAGTAACTCGACTTCGGAACTGGTTCCGAATGGCGGGATGGCCTTTGTCCTTCAGACCGTGGTGATCATCACGGCGGGCACGGCTTTCCTCATGTGGCTGGGTGACCAGATCACGGAGCGCGGTATCGGTAACGGTGTCTCCATCATCATTACGGTGAACATCATTTACGCTCTGCCCGGTGCGCTCTATCAGGTTTACAATACTTATGTGGCCTCCGCGACGGACGATCCGTTGAAGTCCTTCCAGTTGGTGGCACTCCTTGCTTTCCTTTTCTTCGTAGTGGCAGCTGTGATTGCGATCACCCAGGCCCAGCGCCGGGTCCCGATCAACTACGCCAAGCAGGTTCGCGGTGGCAAGATGTATGGCGGCCAGACGCAGCACATGCCGCTGAAGGTCAACTACGCCGGCGTGATGCCCATCATTTTCGCTCAGGCCATCCTGATGTTCCCGTCCCAGATCCTCGGTTGGGCTTTCCCGAACAGCGATTGGGCGCAGAACCTGGCTCTCACCCTCGGTGGTGGTGGCAGCGGTTGGGTTTACTACACCCTGACCGGTCTCATGATCTTCTTCTTCAGCTACTTCTGGGTCGCGACCATGTTCCAGCCCAATCAGATTGCTGACGATCTCAAGAAGAACGGTGGTTACATTCCCGGTGTTCGTCCCGGTAAAGCCACGGCTGAGTTCCTCGACAAGACGATGAGCCGCCTCACCTTTGCCGGTGCGATTTTCCTCACCGTCATCGCCGTGCTTCCTCCCATCCTGACTGCCCTGATGGGGGTGCCGCCGCTGGCTGCTCAGTTCTTCGGTGGAACAGGTCTTCTCATCATGGTCGGCGTTCTGCTCGACATCATGCGCCAGGTGGAAACCCACCTGATCCAGCGCCACTACGACGGTTTCCTCCGCAAAGGTCGAATCCGTGGCCGTTTCGACCGCCCCGGTGGTCAGGGTGCTGCTGCCGGCGGCAACCAGATCCTCTGGCTGCTCGTGATCGCCGCTGTGCTGATCATTGGCGGTATCGTTTACTTCCAGATTTCCCGCGGTTAATCCGCGAACGGTGAGTCATGGCCAAACGTAAATCCAGGATTCAGCTTCGCAGTGGAGCGGAGCTGGATGGATTGCGGGAGGCCGGCTCGATTGCCGCTGACATCCTTCGGCAGTGCTCCGAGATGGTTCGTCCCGGTATTACTACCGGCGAGATCGACGCCGCAGCTGATCAGTTTGTGAAGGAACACGGCTGCGTCAGCGCGTTTCTCGGTTATCGCGGTTTTCCCGGCAATATCTGCATCTCCATGAACGAAGAGGTGGTGCACGGGATTGGCGGCGATCGCGTCATGAACGAGGGCGATATCGTGAAGATCGACGTCGGTATCGAAACGCCTGACGGCTGGATCGGCGACAACGCCAAAACCATCCCGGTTGGCAAGATCAGCGACGACGTCGAAAAGTTGCTCATTGAGACCGAGGAGTCGCTTTACCAGGCGATTTCTCACGCGAGGGAAGGGGAGCACCTTTCCACTCTTTGCGCGTCCGTCGAAGAGCATGTTGCTCAGTTTGATTTCACGGTGGTGAAGCAGTTTGTTGGTCACGGTGTTGGCCGAAAGCTCCACGAAGAGCCGCAGGTCCCGAATTACTGGGATGCCGACGAAATGCGGATGCGCCGCTTCGCCAATCCGCGACTTAAGCCCGGCATGGTTCTCGCCATTGAGCCGATGGTGAATGCCGGCACTGACGGGGTTCTCATCCTCGACGACGATTGGACCGTGATCACCGAAGATCGCAAGATGTCCTCCCATTTTGAACACACCGTACTGGTCACGGACGGGGAGCCCGAAATCCTCACGCCGAGGGCCAGAACTTATGAATCCAGTGCTGCCGGAGCTGTAGGCGCAGCGTAATTCCAAAAATTCTAAAAAAACTGTCCCAAATTTGGGACAAACCCTGAATCACCTGTTGCGAGAAGTAAAATCTGTGATACATACTCCGTCCTCGCGCCAAATTCCGGCGTTGAGGTCCAGGTAGGGGATTACGACCGGCACGCAAACCTGATCGCAACGACCTCCACAAAAACGACTGACATCCGATTGTCCCATGAAAGTAAGGCCATCCGTAAAAAGACTTTGCAGCGACTGCCGCATCATTAAGCGACAGGGGATCCTCCGCGTAATCTGCAAGAACCCACGCCACAAGCAGCGTCAGGGCTAAACTGGAACAAACCGGAACACCGAACAAATTTTTGATATGGCACGTCTACTTGGAGTTGAAATCCCTAATGAGAAGCGAGTGGAAGCTTCTCTGCCCTATATTTACGGAATCGGCAGAGTGACTGCCACGAAGATTCTTGAAGAAGCAGGTGTTGATAAGAACATCCGTACCGGAGAGCTCACCGACGAGCAGCTGGGTCGCATCGCTAATGCGATCACTGGTAGCAACATCATGATTGAGGGTGACCTTCGTCGTGAGATCCAGGGTCACATGAAGCGCATCACGTCCATTAACTGCTACCGTGGCTACCGCCACCGTCGCGGTCTTCCCGTTCGTGGTCAGCGCACTTCCACCAACGCACGAACCCGTAAAGGTAAGCGTAAGACTGTCGGTGTGATCCGTAAGTAACCGGTAACCGTTATCGCGAAACATATTTAGAACGATGGCTGACGAAGAAAAATCTGAAGAGGTGACAGAAGAAGTCGTTGAGGCGGCTGCTGAAGAGACTGCACCTG
>JABSSQ010000264.1 GCA_013213905.1 Verrucomicrobiales bacterium
CAGCAGTGGAAGCACCGGACAGCCGAAAGGCGTCATGCTGAGTCATCGCAACGTGATGACCAATGTCGATCAGGTTGGCGATGTTTATCACTTCGTTCCGGACGACTGCATGCTTGGCATCCTGCCATTTTTCCACTCCTTTGGATTTATGGCGACGATTGCTGGACCGGCGGTCTGCTCTTTTGGTTGCGCTTATCACTTCAACCCTATGGAGGCCAGGGTCATCGGTCCCCTCGCGGAAGAACACGGGGTCACTATCATGATCGCTACTCCGACTTTCCTTCAGTTCTATCTGCGCGGTCTCAAACCGGAACAACTCAAAACCCTCCGGCTGGTTGTCGTCGGAGCCGAGAAGCTGCCTACCAAGGTAGCCGATGCGTTCGAGAAGAAATTCGATTGCCGCCCTCTCGAGGCCTACGGCTGCACCGAATGCTCTCCGGGTGTCGCCCTGAACAGCGCCGAAGCCAATCGCGAAGGTTCTATCGGACGCGTCATCCGAGACCTCAAAGCCCGCATCGTCCACCCTGATACAGGCGAAGAGCTACCTGACGGCGAAGCTGGACTACTGCGAGTCAAAGGCCCCAATGTGATGCGTGGTTACCTCGGCAACGAGGAGAAGACCAAAGAAGTTCTGCAGGACGGCTGGTACGATACCGGTGATATTGTTCGCCGCGACGAGGACGGCTTCCTTTGGATCGAAGGACGCCTCAGCCGTTTCAGCAAGATCGGAGGCGAGATGGTTCCTCACGGAACCATCGAAGAGGCACTGAACGACCTCGCTGGTGACGGCGAGCGTGTCTTTCTCATCATGGGAGTTCCCGATGAGAAGAAGGGCGAAAAGCTTGTAGTGCTACACACTGCCAGTGACGAGTTGCTGGAAGATGTCATTGAAAAGCTGAACGGCGCTTCACTTCCCAACCTCTGGAAACCCAAGGCTGGACAGTTCATGAAGGTCGAAACTTTCCCTCTCCTCGGCTCCGGCAAGGTGGACCTCAAAGCCGCTCAGAAAATTGCCGAAGAAAGATGACGGAATTCCTATCTCGCCTCACTCCGAACCAAGGCCACCCTGTCTTCCTGTTGTCGCGCCGTTCTCTTAAAATCAGCGAGACTCAGTCGCCGTCATCTTCGGTGTTGAAGATGCCCCTTCTCCCCCGTCCCATTTGGGAGCGTTAAGAACAAGGTAAGCGTGAAGAGCCTCGAGAAAGTAGAGGTATTCAGCTCGCGAGATTTCCTGCGGGTTTTGCTCCCAACCCAGGATGAAAAGAGCTTTCTCCCCGCCGAGGTCAGCGAGAACATCATCGCGGAAAGTGGCTGTGATCGTCTTATCGACCTTCTCAACCCTTAAGTGAGATCCTTCCTCCCCGCTGATGGTAAAACCATGCACGCTGGTGATGTGCCGGGCGACAGAGGCATCCTGCGGATGCCAGTTCTCATTCGTAGCCGCTTTTTCATTGTTTCCGCAGGCTGTGAAGAACAGGGCGGTCAGCAGAAGCAGGAAAGGTGTCAGTTTTTTCATGAGAGAGGATTCAATAAAGTGATAGCTCAAGCCCAGTCGCTCCAAGTATTCCAGGTTCGATAACCAACGCTGGCAAAACACAGCAGGGCCGTCACAAAGCAAATGACCGGACCAAGCTTAGGACTCTTGATGATAGATGGGAAAAACCCGGTCACGACGGTGACACTACAGAAACCGAGAGCCGTTCCGATAAAAACGACAGAGGTCGCCGTCAGGGCGTGAGCCAGGCCATTCAAGCCCAGAGCGCCTCCGACCATGGCGTAGCCAATCGTATCCGGACCGGGGATGAAGCCAATCGCCGCACCGGCAAGAAAAGGGTACTTAAAGTTGAGAACCTTGTGGGCCTTGCCTTCCTCATGCTTGGGGCGACGAAACGCTTCGAAGACGAGGAAGATACCGAGGATCGTTAGAATAGGAATGTCCAGATTCGTCACGTAGAATTTCCCGGCCGGCCAGGCAGAGGCTAACAGCTTCAAGACAAACTGTCCCAGTCCCAGCGCCGTCGCATCCAGCAAACCGTGAGCGATCGCCATACCAAACGTCAGCTTCCAGGCGTTTCGCCGACTCATCCCTCCCGTCGCAAGCAGCAATGGAGTTGGATGCCCCGGAAAAAAAACGTGAGCGAACGAAAATCCAATGAGGAAAATGATCTGTTCGAATGACATGGAGTAATTGGGCGTTTCCGCCCATTAGTTTAAGATGCCTTTAGTTATTTTCAATTATTTTTATAATTCTTATAACAAAAATCTGAGGAGACTCCAACTCAATTCGTATTGCCAGTGAATTGACGCCCCTCCCACTATAAGGCCCACTCTATATGGGTGGCCGACGGCTCGCGCACCACATCCAATTCGTAACGCACCAGTCAAATCTTGTCGAATCTCCCTGTTTTAGTCGCTTGGAAACCGGGAAATTGGCTCATTTCAGATCAAAAACGTGATTGATTATTAAAATTATTGAAATAATATTAAATCATACTTTCGCGATTCCCCATATTCTGATGATTTCCTCGACCCGCTCAAACCTAGCTTGGATAGCAACTGTCTCGGTTGGAGTCATTCTATGCACCGTTTCAATGAGCTCCCTGCTTCCGGAGGGCAAGCTGCGACACGATGGCAATCACATGGCCCTTTATGGCTCCGCCTATGGCCGCCTGCTCGCCCGCCTCTCCGAAACGACCGTCGACCGGGTCTGGCATCTCGGCGTTGAGCAGATTGTGCCACACAATATTGATGGCTCTGCCGCCCAAGGAGGAGGATCCGTTCCCATTGACCTTGAGGAAGGTTCTCCCAAAGCTCCTGCGAAGCCTGGGCTCGAGCACATGAAGGACTGGTTCTATGGAATGCGCGTGGCCAAATACACCAGAACCAATCCTTATTCCCTCAATGAAACTCACCTCGCGAATGTGAAGAAGGATGTCGAGAAGCTGCTCTTGAAGAGCTACAAGATGGATCCGGGCCACTACGGCGCCTACAACTCTTATCACCTCTTCCTGACCACCCACGACTTTGGAGGAAATGAGTTGAGCCGCAAGCATGCGGTTAATGTGGCTAACATGACGCTGGGAGCGATTTACCACGAAAAAGAAGATCCGGAACCCTGGCTGACCGCAGCTTCAGCGGCGATGAACTTATACCTGCTTGAAACTGCCGAGCTTTCTCAAGCGGGCAAAGATATCCCCCTCGATACTTTGAAGGAGTATCGCTCCAAGATCGGTTTCTGCCTCAATCGCTTTCAGGATCTACAAACTCAGGCAGAAGACAACGGCAACTGGGACAACCTCTCAACCGAGCGCCAGATTGAGATCATTCAACGCTATCGCTTCGCCAGCCGGACCTTCAAGCAGTTCGATGCCATGATCGCTCGCGCGGAGAATCCCGATGCTCCTGCTCCTGCCGAAGCATCCGTCGTTGAGAAAACTGAGGAAGAAGAATAATTCCTTCGCTGACTAGCCAACCAGTGGGGCTTCCCCCGGGCGGAAGACTGTGATGCCGATATTGCTGCTCTTCTGCCTCAGGTATTGAGAGATACGGGCATCGACCAGGCACTGCCGCCCCTTGCTCCGCGAACTGCTGGCATGCATGAACCGGCAAGTCGATCCATCCCGCTTGGCCAGACCCACGTGGGATGTGTAGGTTGAATGCCAGTTCGAAACGATGGCGATGACATCACCGTTCTTCAGTTTTGACTCGATTGAGGCGACTTTCGAATTCGGGATGTAGGTCACCGGTATTGTCGAAATCTGAGATTCAATTCTCGCCATTTGCGGAACCATCGATGGATCGTTTTTCAGGTAACGGGAATTGCGAACCGCGGTAGAAGTCTGCATGTATTTCACTTGCCGACGCAGCGGAACTCCCCCGAGCGAAGGCGTCACATTCCTACCGAGCCCGCGCTTCTCGTTGTTGTAGAAAACCTCTTCGAGGTGATGCATTCGGCTGACATAGGAACCATCACATCTTCCATCACGGTAACGCTCCATTTCGATATAGTGCAGCAATACCTCACGCGTCCATAGAGAAGTCGGGTTCTTCACCATTCTCGACATGGCCAACGAGGTTTCGTAGAAGGTCCAACAATCCTTCCCCAAGAAGTTCACCGACGGCGATTCGATACGATTATCGATCTCCAGGGTGTAGTTTACGTAAGGCGTACCACAGATGGCTTTGCCAAATTCATTCGTTCGCTCACCAATGGGCTTGGCTCCCCAGTTGCCTTTCCTGGCCTGATGGCAAAGCGACTCGAACTTGTGCTCTCCCTTGAAAACAGTCGACCAGGGAAGTCGGGGCCTAACGGTGGAAATTGAAGCCGACTTCATTTCCGGGGCCGTTCGACATTGACTCAACAGCAACGCTGCACCTGAACCTCCGAGGGCATAGAGAGCACTGCGGCGTGAGCGCTTAATTGAGGAACTCGGGCTGGCCATAAGTCAACTGGGTTGGAGGAAACCTCGGAAATCAACGACTGGATAATTTTCTATATATCCATCCGAATTCAAGTGCCGAGATGTTCCTCGATATCACGCAATTCCAACAGATTGGCACCGTTGAGTCACCGCTGGTTCCGCGTATCTTCAGCGGATGCGCCCGGTTGCTGCACAAAGGGACTTTAAAGAGCTGGGACGAGTTGACCTCGGTGAGAAAACTTTTGCCACTCCTGCGATTTCTGATGGAGTCCTGTTCCTGCGCACTGAGTCCCGTCTGTATTCGATCGAGTCAACCAAGTGAGACCGAACAGCCCCCTTCTAACCAATGATTTCAGATAGATACATTTCTTTGAGAAAGGCACTCACCCTTATCCTGGGCTGTTTGCCGCTGACACAGTTACACGCCGCCAAGCAGGGCGATGTTCCAAATATCCTCTTGTTGATCATCGATGATCAGAACACCTGGCAGCTCGAACGTGCGGGCCGCTACGCGGGCAAGGTCGTCGCGCCTAACATTCAGCGCCTGGCAGAAAGCGGAGTGAATTTCACCCACGCCTACACCGCCAGTCCAAAGTGCTCGCCCTCACGGACCGCATTCCTGAACGGTGTCGCCCCGTGGAAATCAGGTCACACAGACAACGCACTCGACCTCAAGGACAACCCGGCCTTGATGAATTCGACTACCTTTCTCAAGCAGTTCCAGGATCAGGGATATTTCATCTGCCAGTCCGGCAAAATTGCTCATGGATACGATATAGGAATCAATCCCGATATCCGATTCAACCATAAGCGTGACCCCGCTCCTCCAGATGCTCCATTTAACGGCATTTCAAAACGTAACGGGACCAAAGTGACGGAAAGCGACTGGGGCCCGACCCATCTCGATGAGAGTGAGATGAATGACACTCTGAAAGCAGATACAGCGATCAAGGCACTCCAGATGGATCACGACAGGCCCTTCCTGATCACCTGCGGTTTGTTTCTTCCTCATATGGCATGGTGGATACCTCAGAGATATCTCGATATGTATCCGCTGGATGAACTCACCCTGCCTCCGCTCAACGATAACGACTTGGATGATATCCCGGATGAGGGCCTTCGGTTGATCAGTGGCACCTACGCCGCTGCAATAGAGAAGGATCAATACCGCAAAGGTGTTCAGGCCTACCTCGGCACCACGACCTATGCCGACACTCAGATGGGGCGTGTTCTGGATGCCCTCGAAGCGAGCCCTTACAAAGACAACACAATAGTCGTGCTGATCAGCGACCATGGTTTTCATGTCGGCGAAAAGCACCATTGGCAGAAAGGCACCCTCTGGGAAGACGGAACCAATGTTCTCTTCATGATCAGGGCTCCGGGTGTTACGCAACCCGGACAAGTCGCAGACAATCCGGTATCGCTCCTCGACCTGTATCCAACGCTGATGGAATTGACCGGGCAGAAGATTCCTGATCATGTTGATGGTCGTTCGCTGGTTCCCCTCTTGAAAGATGTGAATTCACCTCACAGCTATCCCGTATTCTCAGCCTATCAGGATCACATCGCGATCCGAACCGAAGACTACCGGTTGATTCAATACAGCAACGGTGAAATGGAACTTTACGACTCCCAAAAGGATCCCAACGAATGGATCAACTTGGCCCAAAACCCCGAATATCAATCGGTCGTGAAAGAACTTTCAGCAAAGCTCCCTGACTTTGAAATGCTTCCCTACGTTCGCGAGGGTAAGGAAAAGTGAACCTGAAAAGATCGTTTCTGCGCCGTATTGCCTACGGGGCTTGACTGCCATTAACCCGAAACCTAGAACAGGTTATGTTTCGAACTTTGAAAGAGAGGCTCATCGTGATTTCCCTCCTCTTGATCACCGGCCTTTTCTCATTGAAAGCCGACGAAAAACTCAGGACGGAAAGTCCGAAGTTCTTTTTCGAAACTGGTTCTCCCCCGTGGGCGGGAGAGCGCATTCCCCTTCCTCCTGGATTTGCGCGGGATCTTGGTTGGACCGGTGTCGAAGAAATCCGTTTTGCCCCGGGCATGTTCAAACCTTCCGAATCGGACTTCTTCTCCTACATTCTTGTCTTCGCCCTGAAAGCGGGTTCGGACATCTCCGAAGACGGGCTTGAGCGAGAACTGCTGACCTACTACAGAGGTCTGTCGAAATCCGTGATGAGCGATTCCGGCCTGTCGGTGGATACCCATGCTTTTACGGTGACAGTGGAGCCAGCGGCCGAAGAACATTCCGGTGCTCCCGATAAGACTCCGAAGGCTGACTCCTGGACGGGAACCCTTAACTGGCTGGAACCTTTCGCGACGCGGGAGACGCAGACTCTCCATCTCGAAATTCATACCTGGAAACAAGGCGAGACCCCCGTCGTCCTCTCGTGCGTCTCCCCTCTCGATCCAAAAACCAACAACAGTATCTGGGATTCACTCCGGGTGATTCGGAAAAGCTTTTGCCTCGAGTGAAGATTGCTTCCGCTGAAATCGATCTTCGGAATATCCGTTACCCATTCCGGAGTCGCTCCGACAACTGGACGGCATCGCTATCGGCAGTTTCCGCGAGATGCACCTCAACCTTCTTGAGCCATTCCCCAACCGCCTCAAAAAAAGACTGGCAGAATTGCCAGGGCAGCAGTTAAAGCCGTCATTATTTTCAGCGAAGAGAACCGGAGCTTTTTTCATCACTCGATCACGCTTGAAAAGAAATGGAGAATTCTCTTCAGGGAAGGAAGGTGAAAGCCTCATGAAATCGTTTCTCCTCTGCACCCTGGTTTCTCTCTCCGGCCTGCTTCAGGCCAAAGATCAACCCAACATTCTTTGGATTTTCTCCGAAGACCTTTCCCCCTACTTCGGCTGCTACGACGATCCGATTAACGCAGGCCACACACCTTCAATCGATCAACTTGCTGCCGACGGCGTTCTCTTCAAACGCACCTTCATGCCTGCCCCGGTGTGTTCCGCAGCTCGTTCCGCCATGATTACCGGCGTGATGCAGACCACGACAGGCACCCACCAGCATCGCTCGAGCCGTTCGCCGGATGGCACGGTTGTTCCGGAGGACACTCGCATCCATCTCCCTGAGGGCATGAAAACCATTCCCGAGCTCATGCGTGACGCCGGATACTTCACCTTCAACACCGGAAAGGACGACTACAACTTCCACTACAACCGCCGCGATCTCTACACCTTCGGCACCAAGGACGACTACGAAGTCGGTATGAATGGCTGGCAGGGCAACTTTGCAAAAACAGACGTGAAGCGCAGCTACGTCGAAAACACCTGGACGAAACGCCCCGACAAGGATCAGCCGTGGTTCGGCCAGATCATGATCTGGGGAGGAAAGGCTGGCCCCCGCCATGTCCGTGAAGGCGAAAAGCTCGACGACTACGATGTCCCGATTCCTCCCTATTTCCCTGACACTCCCGCCTATCGCAAGGAATGGACCGCGCACTACAACGCCGCTCGCGGTGCCGATGCCCAGATCGAAGAGATCCTCGGCCTGCTGGAAGCGGACGGCGAACTTGAAAACACGATCGTGTTCTTCTTCTCCGACCACGGGAACAACCAATCCATTCGTCACAAGCAATTCTGCTACGAGGGCGGCGTTCATGTTCCGCTGATGATCAAAGGCAACCACCCGGCCCTGACATCAGGCACCGTGCGCAATGAACTCGTCAACGGTCTCGATATCTCCGCCACGACACTTGCTTTCGCCGGTGCGGAAATGCCGGATTACCTCGATGGACAGGACTTGTTCAGCGACGACTACCTCCCGATCAGTCACGTCATCTCCGCCCGCGACCGCTGCGACTATACCATCGACCGGATCCGGACTGTGAGAACCGATCAGCTTCGCTACATCCGTAATTTTTTCCCGGACCGTCCCCTGCTCCAGGCTCAATATCGCGACGAACGTCCCCCCATCACTGAGATCAAACGCCTTCGCCAGGAAGGTGGGCTCACTCCCTACCAGGAAGAACACTGGTTTGGGATTCGGCCGGAAGAGGAACTCTACGACATCGCCGCCGACCCTCATCAAATCAATAACCTCGCCGGCGACCCGAAGTATGCCGAAGAGCTGAAGCGCCACCGGGAGATCCTGGAAACCTGGATGAACGAAACGGATGACCAGGGACAATATCCCGAGCCTGCCATTCAACTCAAAGCCACGTTCGAGCTTTGGAAAGACAAGCCGATCTTTAAGAACGCGGATGTGAATCCGGAATACGATCAGTTCCGGAAATCCGAATAAAGGGCCGTTCCAGACTCCGGCGTCGATTCCATCTCCAAACAATCGCGCAAAGGTGCCGGTTCGTCTGGGTCGATCGATTCCGATTCACCGAAGCAATGCGCTCCGGCAGCCCGCCCGCGCACATTACTGCATCCCCCGCGCGTAACCTCCACCGTGCCCGTAAACCCTAAAACACGCTCCCAATTCCAGTTCCATCTCGAAGGCCGCGATGCGATGCTGGTCGGCCCAGAACTTTGGCTGGATCCTCATCGCCCCCGTGATTTTGCATTCGTTTCTCACGCCCACGCCGACCACTTCGCCCCCCACGGTAAGATCCTGTGTTCGAGCGCAACGCGTTCACTGGTCGAATCACGCTTTCAGAAGAAAGGCAGTGAATTTCTCAGCCTCGATTTCGGCGAACGGATTTCAAGCGACGGCTACGAAATCGAACTGCTTCCCGCGGGTCATATTCCCGGGTCCGCGATGCTCCACCTGACCCGATTGGAAGACGGCGCGACGTTACTTCATACCGGCGACTTCAAGACACGCCCCGCAGCCGGAGCAGAGCGAAACGAGCCGCGGCACGCTGATGTGCTGATCATGGAGACCACCTTCGGAGTCCCCAAGTTCCGCCTTCCACCGTCCCATCAAGTCCTCGATGCGATGACGAAATTCGCCCGCGAATCGATCGAGGACGGGGAGATACCGATCTTCATGGCCTACTCCTTGGGCAAGGCACAAGAGATCCTGATGTCGCTTCACGCAAACGCTCCGGAGTTGGCGTTCCAAGTCCACTCCTCCGTATCGAAAATGAACGATGCGGTCGCCGCTCTTGGCTATCACTTGCCTGACTGTGAGACCTTCGATCCGAAGGAACGCTCACCGGATGGCCACGTCCTCGTGATGCCTCCAAGCGCGGGTCGAAGCCGGGCCGTTCGCCAACTGAAAAAGAAATCCCGTCTCGCCATGATCAGTGGATGGGGCATGGATTCCGGCGCCAAATATCGATATCAATGCGACGACGTCTTCCCTCTCTCTGATCACGCCGGGTACGACGATCTGCATACCTTTGTCGATGAGATCAAACCGGACTGTGTTTATACCATCCACGGTTTCTGCGACGAGTTCGCACGCGACCTGCGTCACCGCGGCATCGAAGCGTGGCCTCTCGCCGGTGAAACTCAACTCGAACTCGAGTTAACTGCCGACTCAACAGGGTTGAGTGATTCACCTGACCCTGTTGAATCCCCCCGACCGCCTTCCGAGTTTTCTGATTTCACCGCGATCTGCGAAAACATCGCGGCCGTGACCGGAAAGAACCGGAAGCGCGAGATCCTGGCGGACTATCTCCGTTCCCTCGAAGAGGAATCCCTCATAATCGCCGCCTCCTACCTGAGCGGAAAGGCGTTCCCCCGGAATACAGGCATTCGTTCAGCCAGCGTCGGGTGGGCCATGATCCGACAGGCCCTCCTGGATCTCACAGGCCTGAACCTGGCGCAATACCGACAAGTTTCTTCATCCCAGGCCGACGCCGCCCGAACTGCCTACCTGATTCTCCAGGGACAAACGGAGCCCCAACCTCACTCGATTCGATCAGTTGCCGAGCGCTTTCTCACCCTGGCATCCACAGGCGCACAGGCCAAGAAGGTCCGAATGCTTCGTGAGTTGTTTTTCGAATTTCATCACAGTGAGTGCGCCGTTCTCATTGGAATCCTCCTTGGAGATCTGCGGATCGGGCTTAAGGAAGGCCTGCTCGAGGAGTCCATTGCGGAAGCCTTCAACCAGCCCGTGAACCAGGTCAGGTCAGCCAACATGCTCCTGGGAGACATTGGTGAAGCCGTCCGACTGGCGCGCACCGATCGCCTCGACGAAGCGGAGGCCACCTGGTTCACCCCGTTGAGAGTTATGCTGGCGAGTCCTGAGGAGGGTGCTGAGGATATCGTAAAACGTCTCGGTAACGAGAGCGCACCGATCTGGCTCGAGGACAAGTTTGATGGGATACGCGCCCAGTTGCACCGAAAGGGAGACGAGGTCGAGATTTACTCCCGGGATCTTCGCATCATCACTCCTGAATTTATTGATTTGGCAGGCCCGGCTCGCAGCCTTGATCGCGATGTCATTCTCGATGGCGAAATCATCGCCTATGCCGAAGGCAAGAAGCTCACCTTCTTTGACCTGCAAAAACGATTGGGGCGTCGGGACAAGCGACTCGACCAGGGAGATCTTTTTCTCGGTGAGGCCGTCCCGGTTCGTTTCATCGCATTCGACCTGTTGGGTATCGATGGAACCGGCTGTCTTGATCGCCCACTGTCAGAACGCAGAGATCTGTTAAACGAAATCGAATTTAACGAAGCGATCCAGCGTTGCAAGGTTTACCAGGCACTCAATGCAGCGGAAGTGGATGAAGCCTTCAACGCTGCCCGCCGTAGGGGCAACGAGGGACTGATCGCCAAGGACCCCGCCAGCATCTATTCACCCGGTCGACGCGGCAAACAGTGGCTCAAGCTGAAGAAAGCCATGCCGACACTTGATGTTGTTGTCGTCAAAGCGCGGCAGGGACACGGAAAGCGTTCCCATGTTCTCAGCGACTATACCTTTTCGGTGCGCGACGAAGAGACCGGCGAACTCAGAGTGATCGGCAAAGCTTACTCCGGCCTCACCGACGAAGAGATCGAGGAGCTCACCCTTCATTTCCGTGAACGCACCGTCGAGAAGAAGCGCAACATTCACACCGTAGAACCGGATACCGTTCTCGAGATCGCGTTCGACTCGATTAACCCGAGCAAACGTCACAATTCGGGCCTGGCGCTTCGCTTCCCGAGGATCAAAGCAATCCGCCGCGACAAGACGCCGGAGGATATTGATACGTTAGGATACGCCAGGAAGCTGGCGGGAGTCCAGTAACCGCCTCCCCACCGGACTGCGCCAACGCAGCCCGGTCTAAAACATTATCTGGATCAGAGAGACTTCAGATACTTCATGCTCGTCCCAATGCTGCCGATCGGATCCGGCGACTGGTCCTGCTCAACATGACAGTGATCAACCCCCACTCCGGCAGCCGCTTCGATAATGGGCTCCATCGGGATCATTCCATTGCCGAGTTCACGAAATGCTTCTTTCGGCAGCTTACCGAAATTCGGAAGTTCAGTTCCCTTTTCCAGGTCCTTAAGGTGCAACTGGGAAACACGCCCTTTCAGCGAGTTGATCAGTTCGACGGGATCTTTTCCACCCACCACAACCCAGAAGACGTCCACTTCGAATTTCATCTCCGGAACAAACTCTTCCACGAAAATGTCGAAGCCGGACTTTACACCTTCCTTGGGCTCAAACTCGAACGCATGGTTGTGATAGGCCAACTGAATGCCGGCCGACTTCGCTTCGACGGCAGCCTTGTTCAGCCGTTCGGCAAGCGTGCGATAGCCATCGAGATCCTCGCGGTTGTGCGCATGGACGTAAGGAACGACGAGGTGGGAAATTCCCACCTCTTTCGCCTGTTCAAGAATCGAGGCAAACGCAGGCACACCTTCCTTATCCGGCTGGGTCACGGATTCCCAGGCGAAGTGCGAGGAATTCACAGCCATGCCGTTATCTTTCGCCGCGGCGATCATTTCAGCCGCGTTGGGGAACCCGTAACACTCCACCTGCTTATAGCCCGCCTTCGCCACCGCAGCTATGGCCCCAGCGACGTCTTCTTTGATCTGGTTGCGCAAGGTGTAGAGCTGGATTCCGATATTCTTGCGATAAGGATTGTCCGCTTCGAGGGCAAAAGCGGGCATGGTAAGAGCGGAGGCAAGCGTGCCCTCGAGGAAGTGACGTCGTTTCATAGTGGGTAGGTTTTGTTGCAGTAATTCGAACACTTTATGCCGTGTTCTTCACCTATAAAATTTTGGAATTTTCGCGCTTCGTCTTTTCTACTTTCACAGAAAGGCGGAACCGTCGAAACTCTCGCCCATGAGCACGGACACGTCCCACCACTTTGATGTTATCGTCGCCGGAGTCGGAACGATGGGCGCAGCGACCTGCTATCATCTCGCGACGCGAGGGGTCTCGGTTCTGGGACTGGAACAATTCGACATCCCCCATCAACGGGGATCTCATCATGGCCACAGCCGCATGATCCGGCAGTCCTATTTCGAGCACCCGGACTACGTACCTCTGCTCAAGCGAGCCTATGAACTCTGGGACTCACTGCAAAAAGAGAGCGGAATGGAGGTCATCGAAATCACAGGAGGGCTTTACCTCGGCCCACCCAATGCGACGATTCTCAGCGGCTCCCGATTGGCGGCTGAAACGCACGACTTACCCCACGAAACACTCGATCGATCGGCTTTGGCTGAACGATTCCCCGCTTTTCGCCTGCCGGATCACTTTGAGGGATTCTACGAGGAGCGGGCGGGTTACGTGATCCCCGAGCGGGCCATGGAAGCCCATGCCTCTCTTGCCGAAAAAAACGGGGCGGTGTTGAAGGAGCAGGAAGGCTTGATTGAGTGGAAAAGCGAAGGCGAAGGCGTGCGGGTTCGAACCGAAAAAGGCGAATACACCGCCGATCGACTGGTGATCACTACCGGTGCCTGGACGGGACGAATTCTGGAATCGCTGAAGATAGATCTGGTCACCACGCGACAGCTGCTCGCCTGGTTCGAGCCGGGCGAGTCCCTCCCTTTCGAGAAAGGCCGGTTCCCCTGCTGGTTTATCGAAACGGATTCTCCCTTTGGGCACTACGGCTTCCCGATGCAGGAGGAGCAAACCGGCGTAAAGATTGCCCTGCATCGTCCGGGTGAGCCGATCGATCCTGACCAACTGCCGGTTGTCGCCGCCGCTCCCGGGGAGCAGGAGATCAACTCTCTGCGGGAAACGCTCGGTCAATACCTTCCCGACGCGGTCGGTCCACTGCTGGCGACCCGGACTTGTCCCTACACCAACAGTGCTGACGGTCACTTCATCATTGATCAACATCCCGACGCTTCGGCGGTGACATTGGCCTGCGGCTTCAGCGGCCACGGCTTCAAGTTCGCTACTGTGATGGGCGAGATCCTCGCCGATCTGGCCTTCTCAGGAAAAACAGATCACCCTATTGATTTCCTGCGACTGAATCGCCTGGTGTCGTGATCTGTGAAAATTGAGATATCGTTTAAGAAAACCGATGAGTGCATTGCCCCCCCCTCTGGGCGCGCCCCCGGATTTTGATTCGCCATATATTTCAGCGAGCCCTCAACCACCTCCCCACACTCGTTCTTCAACATCTTTAAAGTCCGAGTCCTTGGCATAAATATCGGCAAAGATCGCAGTAGCTTCGTCATCCGAACCGGTGGCAGAGAGGATTTTTGCTTTCTTATAATTCAGTTCTTTCCAATAGAAGTCCGTATCTGCCAGGCCCTCACTGCCAAGCTTCTCCAATGCCTGGTCAATCTCCTTCACCGCCAGCTCATTGAGACCACCTTCAATAAAGCAGTCTGACAAGAGACTCATCGCTTCGATATCAATACCGACACGCGGATCGTTTTTAGCTTTTTGTAGGGGCTTCACCGCTTCCCTGAATCTTGCCGCAGAGATGTAAGCACGCCCAAGTCGAAGATGCGCTTCGGCACTCGTTGGATTAGCCAGGGCTACGTTTTCAGCAAATTCGACTTCCGCGTTCACCTTTTCCTGACGGAGCAACTCGACATTCGGATCATCACCATCTCCCGATTCTGCTTCTGCGGCCTCCAGTTTCCGCGTACGAACTTCAAGCTTCAACTCTTCAGTCTTCAACCGGAGAACCGGATCCTGCGGAAAAGTCTCGGAGAGTTGGACTTGCAGTTGCATCGCGAGTTCAAGGAAAGACAAATCGGACTCTCCCAGTTCCCTGGCTAATCTCACAGCTCTGCGGAGGCTTTCGCCCATTTCCGCCGCTGAGGTTGCTTGCTCACCACTTCCCTGTTGCTCAAGCCCACGAATCAGGGAATCGAGTTCGGACCGTTTTTGTTCGTCTGTAAATCCAACCTGCTCGGCACGTTGCAGGGCTATAGCTTCATCAGGATCTTTGATCTTTATCTTTCCTCCCTGCATTGACGCGCGAGCCATCATGTCGCGGAGCGCTTTAGGCGCTGCAATATCTTCGGGATCTATTGCCACGACTTGTCGAAGCACTTCACAAGCGAGGTCGAGTTCGCCAGTCTCATGAAAAAACGAAGCTAACCGTTGACGGATATGCTTGTCGTCCGGGTTGTGTTGGGCGGCGAATTCCAGAGCAAAGCGGGCGGTCTCCGGAAAACCGGCAGACCTGGCGGCGTCGTAGAGGGCTTCGCCTGCCTTGATGTTAGTCGGCAAATACACAAAAACCTTCTCCTCCAGAACCTCCATAGCTGCGACGGGATCTCCGTCTTCCGTCGCCTTGGCGGCTTTTGCGATATAACTCTGCGGCGGAGGAATGCGATCGCTGATTGGAATCTTGAGATTGGCCTCAACTTCCGACTTCCTGAGGAGTTTCCTCGCTTCAAGGAACTCCGGGTGCTTGTGCAATACGGGCGACAAAAACATCATCGCCTCTTTCCACTGTCGGCTCTGCCCTTCAGTGGCCCGCAGTGCATTTTTCCAGTTCCAACTGAGCTTTCCAAGAGAGTCCGGGTCGACTGACTCTGAATGCGTTGATCGGCTCTTTTCCCGTGGGGTGCGACCGGAATCGGCAGCGTTTGGAATTTCAGCTTCTGTCAGAGCTTTCCGAATTTCTTTAGGATCCAGGGACAGAGCATTTGCCAGCGCCTGGATGGTCCCTGCCTGGGCGTTAGTTCGACCATTTTCAAGCGCACTTACGGTTGCCTGTCTGAGCCCGGAGCCTTTTGCAAGTTGCTCCTGAGTAATCCCTTTCGCTTGTCTCAGTTCTTTCAATGACGCCATGGCAATAACCGTATACGATTTATATACGATACCGCAACCTTATTCCGTATATCCATTTTCGCATACCCTCAATTTTCCCAGACTTGAGATCGCCAGATGCGAGCCGGCCGCTATCTCCCAATATCCGACTCCTAGCTCCGACTACAGGCCGACAGAAACGTAGCCAATTCGACCTCCGAATGGCGTAAGTTTTGCACGACCATTTTCACGGCGTGATTGATCTCAGGGCCCTACCAAGCTTGCCTCGGATCACAGGCACCCCTATCCTCTTCACACATCCTCTGATACTTCCTATGCGTGAAATCCCCTACAACCATGAGAAAGGTGCGATCCCTCCCTCACTGCGCAAAATCGATTTCCTTTCCAACATCGATGATTCAGCGCTCGATGAAATTCTGAATCACAGCAGTATCCTGGAATGCAGTGCCGGCGAGACCATCTTTCACGAAGGTGACACCTCGAAGGAGTTCTACATCCTTCTCAAGGGAAGTGCTCAGATCACCAAATCGGGAAAGCATGTCGCCGCCGTGGAAGCTTCCGGTGAACTGCTCGGCGAGCTCAGCTCGCTGCTTCAGCAGGAGCGCAGCGCGACAGTTACCGCCGCCGGTCACGCCTTCCTCCTCAAAGTTAACCCATCGTTCCTTTACGATCTCTCCGACACCCAGCGCACGGCCTACTACGCTGTGCTCTATCGCTTTTTGGCAAAGGTTCTCGCAGAACGTCTTGCCGAAACTTCTGCCCGCGTGGCCGAACTTGAGAAAGAACTCTATCGGTAGTTCAGCTTCTCTTGGAGCTTCATCAAAGCAGCTCTCAGAGCGCTAAATCCTCCTTCATCACACAGTGGGCGATGTGTCCAGTCGGCCCACCTCAATCACGGCCCGATTCGAAAAAGGTGTTTCAGTCCGCGAATATAGAAACTGTCACCGACGACGGCGGGCGTGCTGGAGGCTTCCTCTCCCAAAACTGAATTACCGAGAATCTTCAATTCCCGGCCGGGCTTGAGAATGTGCATCATCCCGCTGCGATCCATCAGGTGAATTCTGCCATCTGCAAGGATCGGGGACGCATAAAAACCGTCATCCGCGAATTCGGCCCAGAGCTCTTCTCCGGTTTTGGCATCGTAGCAAACAAAGGCACCATCGTCGGCACCGCAGTAGAGCAGTCCTTTATGAATTAGAGGTGTGGAGACCCCGGATTTGAGGAAGGCACTTTCCCAGACAATCTCCTGAGTCTTCACATCGATCGCGCTGAGATTGGCGGAGTCCGCGGAGACATAGACAATCCCATCAGCGTAGACTGGAACGGAAGTCACCTCGCCGTATTTGAGACATTCGACCCGCCAGAGTTCTTTGCCGGATTTCAAATCATATGAAACCACGGTTGGTTCGGCAGCGAGAATCACCTCCTCACGGTCGCCGACCGTTGCCACCAGCGGCATCGACCAGGAAGAACCGAAGTCCCGTTCCGTCTTCCAGCGTTCGTCCCCGGTCGCAACATCCAGAGCCGCCACATAGCCGAGATTCTCCTGGTCGTATTGAATCAACAAGTCGTCTCCATGAGTCACCAGTGAAGAAGCATGACCATACATGTTTTCCGGCCTGCCGAGATTCTTCGACCAGATCGGACTGCCCTCCAAATCAAATGCAGCGAGATCGCCGTTTGCAAAGCTGGCGAAAATTCTTACACCGTCCGTCGCCATCGTCGAGGCTGCGTATCCAGTGCCTTCCCCAACCCCGACACGCCCCGGGGATCCGGGAATATCCTTGACCTGCCTCTCCCAAATGATCTCTCCGCTTTGAGCATCGATGCAATAAACCATCCGGATCGATGCGTTGGCCCCCGTCAGGTAGAGTTTTCCATTCCAATAAATTGGCGAGCTGTAGCCGGGCAGCGGAATTCGTGTCTTCCACTTGATCCCTTCAGCGGTCTCTCCATTCCAATTCATCAAGAGGCCAGTGGCTGGTGAGACACCGGCGTCCGGACCTAACAGCTTGGGCCAGTTTTTCAGACGATCGGCGTCGGAGGCGACACTTTCCTCCCCTGCTTCGGGAGCTGCGACCACTTCCAACGAGGTCACGAAAGCCAGCGACACTGCCAGAAATCCCATCGCAACGAACACATTGCGAGAGTTGGTGCGGAGCGAAACCTCCTCGCAGTTCTCCA
>JABSSQ010000265.1 GCA_013213905.1 Verrucomicrobiales bacterium
GCGAAAGTCGTCGAGGGCGTTTCCGTAGGGGTGATCGCGATCCACGGCCGCAGCCTTCACCCGAACTGTGTAGATGCCGCTGTGAGGCACGCCTTTCATGGCAAGAGGTTCGAAGCCAATGTGGCCGCCGCGGTAGTGCCGGCCGTAGAGGTCGGTGTAGGGCGTTTCCGGGATGTAGCGATATCGGTCCACCTGGAACAACTTGGGCAGATCCCCTTTGTCCTTGCCGGAAAAATAGAACGGTGAAGCCTGACGGTAAAACTGTTGTTCCGGCCTTTCACCGAAATAAGTGGCTCGCTGAATGGCGCCTTCCGCCGCCAGCAAATAGTGGTCGAGCAACATGCCGGAGGTGACGAGACCATGGCCGTTGTTATCGAAGCCATCGACGACCACTTCTGCGGGAAAGTCTTCTGAGGGATCCCAGTCCGACACATCGATCGAGAGCAAGTCTCCGATGGTGTGTTTGTATTCCCACTTGTTGATCCGACGCAGGACACTGTGCCCTCCGGTGTCGGCAAGGCGAGTCGCCGCATCAGAAATGAAATCGGTCATCTCCTGGATCATCGCGATCCGCTCCGCTTCTTCCGGCTGCGGTTCGTCCTCCGGAGGCATCTCTTCCAGGTTGAGAAGATCCACCACTTCCTGCCAACGCTCGATCTCATCCAGCGTTGTGATCTCCAACGGAAGATCGTCAAAACGACGATCCGCCTTCTGTTTATCGGCTCCGTGACAGGCCACGCAGTACTCCGCAACAAACTCGGTCATTTCCGGCGAAGCCTCGACCTCGGACACTATCAAAGGAACTCCAATGATCACGGCCAACCCCGTTCGAATACTATTTGCGATCATCTCAATAATTACTGACTACCGATTACTGATTACCGATCACCTCACGCCAATTCCATCGGCGTGAACGTTCCGGTGCTTCGGCCAAAACTCTCCGTCTCCACTCCAAACCACTGCAAAGTCGACAACCACAGATTGCTAAGCTCTACGCGATGAGTTTCCTCGGGACAAACGATATGCCCACGGTGACGGATTCCTCCGCCGGCGAGGACCACTGGCAGGCACTTGTTGCTGTGCTTGTAGGCGTCACCCATGCCGCTACCCATCACCACCATGGTGCTGTCGAACAGTTGCGCTTCCTTGAGCTGATTCAGCAGGAAGTTGAATTGCTTCATGAAGTAGCCTTCGACCACTTCGAGTTGCTCGAGCCGGCCTTCTTCTTTGCCGTGATGTGAAAGGCCGTGATAGCTGCCCAGCTCCAGTTCGGAGGTGTTGAAGCCCATCGGGATTTCGAAGGTGGCCACCCGGGTAGAATCGGTTTGCAGCGCCAAAGTCAGCAACTCGTAGAATAGAGGCATCTCTTCGACATGGAGACGTTCGATGTCTTCCACTTCCGCAATGGGAGACTTGGGCTTGGGACGCTCCAGCCACTCGTTCGACATCTGCAACTGCCTCTCGACTTCGCGAACTGAGGTCAGATACTGATCGAGCTTGTCACGATCTGCCGCGTTGAGCTTGCGTTCCATCTGGCTGGCTGATTCGCGAAGCGCATCCAACACACTGGATCGATGCATCAGGCGAACGCGCTCGGAGTCTTTTGTGGCGGCATCGGCTTCCACAAAGAGCGCTTGAAACAATTTCGCAGGATTGTTGACTGGCGGAATTCTCACTCCCGAGCGCGTCCAGCTGAGATCGGTGCCACCGCTCAAACCGGCAACAATCGAAGGATAACGAGACGCACTGCCAACGTGCTCGGCAGCGGCCTGGTCCAGCGTCATGTTTTTGGCCTTGAAGCCCCCTGCTTCAGATTTCTTTACCCCACTGAGGAAACTGTGCACCGCACCATGCCCTCCGCCCACTCCGTGGTGCAGGTTGGAGAAGACAGTGAAATCTTCGCGGTGTTCCTCGATGCCCTTCAGTGTCGGGCTCATCGTGTAATCCAGACCTTCTTCAGTCGGGAAGAACTTCTGTGGATGGAATCCGAGGTGACTGCCGATGCTGATGAGACGCTTGGGGGCTTCGTTTGCGGCGGTGGTGGCTACACCCGCCTGGAGGCTGTCAAAGGCGGGGAGAGCCAGGCTGACCCCCACTCCTTTGAGGAAATGGCGGCGATCGACGTGTGGGCTTTTTGAGTTCTTCATGGGATTGGAAAGAATGTTCTCTGATCTTCTCCGCGAAGCAGCACGGAGGTTACAAAAATATTTAGGCATTCGCATCTACGAGGACCCGGATTTGGTCGAGGCTGTCCTGGATGCTCATGCGGATGTGAAGAGTGCGTCGGTCTTCACTCAGTTCGACTTGATCGTCAAAATTGATGCCGCGGCGGGTGATCGATTTGAGCTGAGCGCCGGGCATGGCGAGCTTGGCATCCGAGGCTTTCAACTGTTCAACCCCCAGGATCAGGCCAACGACGGGGCGGTCAAACTGCAACTCGGCGGTGAAGACTATCTCCTTTCCCAGTTCAGAGGAGTCCACCCCTGGATTGTATTGCAAAAGGTAGGAGTCAACGGTCAGGCTTTCCGAGAGATGCTCGACCTGTTTTCCAAAGGGACGTTCATGCAGGCCGGTTTGAGTCGAGTTGAGCGTGAATCCTTCAGGCAAGGTCACGCCCTCTCTCTCAGGAAAAAGAAGCAGGGTTTTTGAATCCACCGCGAGTAAGGGAGCAAGGCGTTCTCCGGGACGGGCCACCCGCAGATCCCCGACTACGCTCTCTACGCCAAAGGAAGTTTCCCAGGTATTGAGAAAAGCGTCTACCAGATGAGGGATTGATTGGGCCGGAGATTCAGGTGCGATGCTTTGTGTGGACTGCCCGGCGTAGAGGCGATGAGGATGCCCGGTCCCATGGAGCTCCACCTCTCCTTCGAAGACTGCCACGGACGTGGCGCCATCGTCGGTCACATCGATGCCAAAGGCGGTGCCGAGATCGACAACTCTTTCGCTGGGCGTCACCAGGGTGAATCCTTTAATCTTACCGGGGACCCGCAAGGTGCCGCGCCCCGCGTCGAGTTTGGCATCATTGGGGCCGGTAACAGCAAGGGAGGCAGGGGCTTCTACCGCAAACTTGGCCCCGGAGGCAAAGCGCAATACAGCTCGCCCTTGTTGCAATTCGATGCGCTCTCCCGCTTTGAGAGTTTGTCCATGGCTCAATCCGCTGATACGGTTGGTGCT
Source organism: Verrucomicrobiales bacterium (assembly GCA_013213905.1). Lineage (GTDB taxonomy): Bacteria > Verrucomicrobiota > Verrucomicrobiia > Verrucomicrobiales > DEV007 > Arctic95D-9. Next base: position 3,175 of record JABSSQ010000265.1, read on the forward strand.
TTGCACGATCGCGACGGTAGTGGCGGGTGAACCGGAAGGGGTTACCAAGAAAGTCAGAGCAATCAGGCCGATAGCGATTGCTGCAGCGGTGAGGAACCACTTGGAATTGTTCCGGTGCTTCGCAGTTATTTTATGGGTTTTTTCTTCCCTGAAGACGGCTTCGGCAGCTTCGGTGGAAAGGCTGTCGGTGAGCAGGGCATCATCGAAGAGTAACTCGGAGGCAAAGGCGCGGGCTTCGGCGCTATCGCGGAGCAGGGTGTTGAGTCGTTTCCGGTCGGACTCGGCGAAGTTAGCGTTTACGGAATCCAGAAGCAGAGCTTCGAGCTCCTCGAAGTCAGGTTGGGAAATTAATTCACTCATACAGACGCCTCCTTGCCAAGCTGAGTTTCGATGCAGCTGCGAAGGCTGCGACGCAATCGCATCATGGCGACTTTGAGTGCGCTCAGCCCGCGACCGGTGGCGGACGCAATTTCCTGGAAAGTTTCACCTCGGACAAAATAGGAGGAAAGCAGGTCGCGATTTTTCGGACTTACCTTGGCCAGGCAGGTTTCGAGGGCTTCCTGGCGGGCGGAAGTCGGCTCGACGCGTTCGCTGGCCTCATCAACCATCTGTTCGGCCACGTCTGGATCAAATACGTAGCGTTGATTCCTGCGCTGACGATCGCGCACCACTCCCAGTACTTCGAAGCGCGCGATGCTGGTGGCCCAACGCGAAAAATTCTGTTCAGGATCCCACTCCGAAGCTTTTTTCCAAAGCGTGATGTTCGTCCGCTGGAGGGCTTCAGCGGCCTCATCGCCATGGCCCAGAGCCGCCTGGCAATAGCCGCGCAATTGTGATTGCAGATTTGTCAGGGCCGAAACGAAGGCCGCGTCAGGGTGGCTGTCGGATTTGGGTGAATTCATGAAACCTCGCTCCAAGGATAATCTCCCGTTCGGAACTTAGAGGGTTACATGAAATTTTAAAAAGTGTTTCGGGGGGGATTTGAGCCGCCCTACTTCGGGAAGAGGAGAGTCATGCTGGCGCGAATTCCCCATTCCGGGCCACCGTCGGGACCCTCAGGATACCATCGAACTCCAAGTTGTGGTTGGGCCTTCTGAGTCCCGATTGCAATGACTTTGCTGATGGAGAGATTGAGCGGAATGCTCCATTGGCTGGCGGCCCAGTTGTAAGTCGATTCGGAGTTAAAGGCGATAGTCACTGCCTCGGCGGAGGTGTGGCTAATGAAAGGTTGGATGAAACTGTTGTTGAGGTCGGACCGTGCCCTGTCACCTGCAAATGACCAGACGTGGTTGACCAGGGCTCCGTAAGTCCAAGGGCCTTGTTGCCTGAGTGCGACAAAGGTCGGGCCTGCCCCCCACTTTTCTGTACCGAGTAGAGGATCAGTTCCAGATGGAAGCAATACGACCGGTCCCCCGCCCACAATCCATCCCCCTATCGGGCTTGTCGGAGAAAGAAAAAAGCTCGCTGTGGTGTCGCTAAGGCCAGTCTGCTTGCCGGATGGATTCCCGGGAGTTCCGGTGATGTTTTCTTGATGAACCAGTGGGACGATGACCCGCGTAATCAAGTTCCAGTCTTCATTTACCTCGGTGGGGATGACCGGCTGGATATTGAGCTTCCATTGTGAACCTCTTCCGGTTGGACCCATTCCAAAATCAAAATTGTTTTGAAAGGGGACGCTAATCAGGCTGGAGACAGGATTCGCCAACTGCTTGGCAAGATCTTCTCCTCCCTCCTGTGCTCGAAGGGCAACACCCGAGGAGACAAGGGCGCATAGGATCAGGGTTCTTACAGGAAGTTTCTTGATGACGAAAGTGGATTTCATGTCATCTCAGTGTCACTCTGGGAATACAGTTTTGTCAAACATAACGCCACTGAGCCGACGCCGCGAAGTTTTGGCGTAATTTCGGAAGGCTTCGTTAATTAGGCGAGGATCAGGCTAGAGTTCCGCCACACGGATATTGCGGAAGTAGATGCTCATCTCGCGCTTGCCGTGCACCTGCAGGCCGATGGTGCCGGGCTCACTGATGATGGTGTCGGACTCGTAGCTTTCGAGGATGGGTTCGCCGTTGAGCCAGGTGCTGTAGGTGTTGTCGACGACCTTGATGCGAAGGGTGTTCCAGCCGTCTTTTTTGATGAACTGCTCGGCGTCGACCTGGACAGGGTAGCCCTTGCCCGGGATGTAGGCCTGCGCGGTCATGTCTTTCTTAAGGCTGCCGGAGATGCCAATCTGGATCTGCTCCTTGGTGTCTCGGAGAAAGACGCCGGAGTCGATGTTGCCTTCGCCAAGCTTGAACTCAAGTTCGATAATGAAGTTTTTGTAGTCCGCCTTTTCGGTGAGCAGATTGTCGCCTTTGCCACCGTCGTTGGTGGCCTTGATGACGCCGTCCTCGATCAGGAACTTGTCCTCGAGGCTCATGGTCCAGCCGGTGAAGTCTTTTCCGTTGAAGATGGACTCGGGAGCAGGCTCTTCAGCAACGGCGTGAAAGGTAAGGGTGAGGGTAACGAGCAGGGTAAATGTTTTCATGTCGTGTTCGGTGATCAGAGTTCAGTATTTCGTTAGTTGGTCATTAGGGCTTTGAGTTGCTTACCGTAGTCGACGTAGCTGGTGTAGCACTGTTCCCAGTCGACCTCTTCTCCTTCCTTGACGTGGAAGACGGTGGCGACGTGAGGCTCGATGGCGACCCAGCCGTCGTAACCCTGTTTATGAGCATCTGTTAGGATGTCTTTGACGCGAGCGAGGCCTTCGCCTGGCATGTTGTAAACGGGTTCGACAGCGTTGGCGGTCGGATTCTGGCAATCCTTCACGTGGATGTGCACGACGTGGTCGCGAACTTTCTCCCAGAACTCGAACGGATCCTGCCAGGGGAAGGTGCCGTCCTCGTTGGGCTTGGAACGATCGCGCTGGAATACGGGATTGCCGGTATCGAAGACCAGTTTCAGTCCGGGCACTTCTTCAATGAGGCGCAGGGTGTGGTCCGCGGAAAAGCCGCCCCAGTTCATGCAGTTCTCGTGAATAGCCGTGAGGCCGGCGTCGTCGAAGCGCTTCACAATTTCGCGAAGGCGGCGAAAGCGTTCTTCTTCCTGCTGGTCTTCTCCCCAGGGGTTCTGGGCGTAGGACATGACGCGCACGTAGGGCGTTTTGAGGCGGTGCATGCGCGGTATAGCGCGTTCCACTTCGGCGAGAGTGATATCAAAATCGGAATCGATCGTTTTGCCCCAATTGGCGATGAGGGATCCGAACTCGGGGATATCAATGCCGGCTTCGTCGAGGCGATCGGCGACTCGGTCAAAGTCCCCCTGCGGCAGTTCGTGAATGTTGTGGTCGCCGATCATCCGGGCGGAGATGGCGGACCATCCGAGTTCTTTCGTGGCTTCGATCTGCTTTTCCAGATCGCGCGAGGCTTCGTCTGCGAATCCTGTGAGTTTCATGCGTGGTTTGGGTGTCAGGGGTTATTCCCCGAAAAACTGGCGAAGGTTTTCCCGGCTCGTCCGGGCGATGTGCTCGGGGCTGGGATCGTATTTGAAGACCTCGACGGAAACCCAGCCGTCGTATCCGGTTTCGCGAACCGCTTCGACGATGGGGCCGTATTCGACGTCGCCCATGCCGGGCCCATAGAGGTTGGGATCATTGGCGTGGAAGTGGGCGATCCACTCTTTGGACCGGCGAATGACGTCACCGATGGGGGTGGGTTCATCGCTCATCGCTTTCACGTCGAGGTGAAGGCGGCAGGCCGGATGATCCACGGCCTGGCAGAGGCGGATGGTCTCCTCGGCAGTGTTGAGAAAGTTGGTTTCGGCGCGACCAAGGGGCTCCATCGCGATGGTTACTCCGAGCTCGCCGCAGTGTTCGGCAGCGGGGCGGAGCACTTCGATAGCGCGGGCGAAGGCTTCGTCGTAGTCCCAGCCTTTCTCGAGGCTGCGCTGCTGAGGACTGCCCCACACCATGATCTTACCACCGAGAGCGTGGCAGAGGTCGGCGAGGCGACGCGCGTAGTCGATCGTGGCCTGTTGAATCGAGGCATCGGGAGCGGTGAGGTGATAGCCTTCCGTTTTGGCAAGCAGCCAGTGAAGCCCAACGACTTCCAGCCCGGCGTCGCGCACCTGGTCGCCAAGTCCGCTGGCTTCGGCCGCGCTGATCGTCGAAATGTCATTAGCAAGGGTGAAGGGTGCAATTTCAAAACCGGTATATCCGATTTCGGCACTGAGCTTCGCCGCTTCGGCCAGCGGAGCATCTCCAAAGGTTTCGTTACAGATCGCGTATTTCATCCAGACTCGATTAGGGGAGTCCAAGGTAAGGAGAAACTGATCTCGCGCACAATGGACAATTTATGCAAAAAGTTACAACGATGCGCAGCGTGTGGAGATCATTCGCGGTCGTGCAGGAGTGTGCCCCTCCACGCCTGCGGCGCTCTTGAATGAAGCCGGGGATGAAGGGTCGAGCTCCTGCTCGAACGCGAGTGGTGAAGTGAGCTTAAGTCGCGGCTGTATTCCCCTCGGCCGGGAGAGCCTTTCTCGGCAACGCCAAAGTAATCAAAACGGCGGCGAGCACAAAGCCGGCGCTGGTCCAGAGGCAGCCCTCGAGGCCGGCCTTGAGATACATGACCCCGGACAAGAGCGTCCCGATGAGTCGCCCGGCGGCGTTGGCCATGTAGTAGAAACCGACATTCAAGGCCACTTTATCCGCGTCGGAATAGGCGAGAATGAGATAGGAGTGAACCGCGGAGTTCACCGCAAAGATGAGACCGAAGATGGCCAGCCCTCCGAGCACGGCGATTCTGGGGTAAAAATTAAACTGCACGGCGGCAGCGATCGCGGCGGAGATGACGACGAGGGCGATGCCCCAGACAAGCGCAGCGCGAGCTCCCGTTTCCACGACACCATGGGTTCTCTTTTTGACCATGGCGGGAGCGGATGCCTGGACGATGCCGTATCCGATGACCCAGAGAGCCATGAATCCTCCGGTTTCCCAGAAGCTCCACCCGAGCACTTCGGTGAGAAAGATGGGCAAGCCCACCACGAACCAGACATCCCGCGATCCGAAGAGAAAAAAGCGGGCGGCGGAGAGGTAGTTGATCTCGCGAGTCTTGGAAAACAGCTTGGACATCTTCACCTTTTCCTTCGATTTACCAATGTCGCCCTTGAGGTAAATGAGGCAGACGAGGAGGATGACGAGCAGGCCGCCAGCCATGGACCAAAGGGCGGCGGAAAAACCGAGCCATGAAAGGAGAACAGCGCCCAGGAAGAACCCAACCCCCTTCAGTGCGTTCTTTGACCCTGTCAGAATGGCTACCAGTTTAAAGAGCAGGCGTTCCGATTTCGAAGCGTCGTCTCCGGCCGGAACCAGCAGTTTGACGGCGCTCTTCGAGCTCATCTTGGTGAGGTCCTTGGCAATCCCCGAGAGGGCTTGCGAGGCCATGACGTAGCCGACCGAGAGGGCGACCGCCCATGCCGGATTGAGAAAGGACAGCATCACCAGCGAGGCTACCTGGATGCTGAGACCGGCGAAGAGAGTGGCTTTGAGCCCGACGCGTGAACCAATCCAGCCTCCGAAGAGATTGGTGAGGATGCCGCAGAACTCATAGAGCAGGAAGAGAAAGGCCAGTCGAACCGGCGAATACCCAAGCTCATGAAAGTGCAGTAGCACCAACATGCGAAGGGCACCGTCGGTGATGGTGAACCCCCAGTAGGCAGCAGTGACGAGGCCGTATTCGCGCACGTTCATCGGTTGGGTAACCCGTATTCAGTCGTCAGTGATCGGTGTTTCAGCTAGGTAGTGTGCCGGCGACTTTCTGGACGAGTTCCATCATGCGGTTGGCATAGCCCCACTCGTTGTCATACCAAACCAGCAGCTTCAATTGAGTGCCGTCGACGACCATGGTGGACGGTCCGTCGACGATGCCAGAACGCGGGTCGTTGGTGTAGTCAGCTGAAACCAGCGGACGGTCTTCGTAGCCGAGGATGCCGGAGAGGGAACCTTCGGAGGCTTCCTTGAGGAGTTGGTTCACCTCTTCGGGTGTCGTTTCCCGGCTCACCTCGAAGACGCAGTCAGTCAGGGAGGCGTTGAGAAGAGGAACGCGGACGGCAACCCCGTTGAGTTTACCTTTGAGGTCGGGATAGATCATGGTGATGGCAGTGGCCGATCCGGTCGAGGTGGGAATGAGTGAGTTGAGTGCGGACCGGGCCCGTCGCGGATCTTTGTGAGGGGCGTCGACGACGACCTGGGTGTTAGTCACGTCGTGGATGGTGGTGATAGCTCCGTGGACGATTCCGAGTTGCTCGTGAATCACCTTAACGACCGGGGCAATGCAGTTGGTGGTGCAGGAAGCGGCGGTGACGAGATCGTGCTCGGCCGGATCGTAGAGATCATCGTTGCAGCCCATCACGATATTGAGGGCTCCCTCCTTCACGGGAGCTGCGACAACCACTTTTCTGGCACCGTTGTCGAAGTGAGGTTGGATCGATTCAGGGGTTCGGAATGCTCCGGAACTTTCCACGACGATATCGACGCCATAGTCCGACCACGGGATGTCGGCAGGATTGGCATGAGCGGTGAAGCTCACTTTCTCACCATTGATAGAAAAGTAGTCTTCACCCGATTCGATCTGCTTGTCCCAGCGTCCGTGAACAGTGTCGAACTCGGCAAGATGGCCGGCGAGTTCAGCTCCGCCTTTGAGTTCGTTGACGTGGACAATGTCGATGTCTTCCCAGTCCCAGGCGGCCCGGAAACCGAGGCGCCCCACGCGGCCGAAGCCGTTGATTCCAACTTTAATGCTCATGTGTTTGAAAAGTGTGTTATGAAAAAGTCAGCCGGCGGCGCAGTCGCTCTCGTCGCAAGTATTGGTGAGACAAAGTTCCGGTTTGCCCTGGCAGCAGTCCTCCATGAGGAAGCTCATCAACTGGTTCATACGCTTCGCCTCAAGGCGGTAGGTGATGGACCGACCTTCCTTTTCTGAGTCAATCAGGCCCGCGTTGACAAGTTCCTTGAGATGAAAGGACAGGGTGGGCTTGGGCACGCCGAGTTTCTTTGAAATGTCGCCGGCACAAAGTCCGTTTTCGCCTTGTTTGACGAGCAAACGGAAGATCTTGAGGCGGGCGGGCTGGGCGAGAGATCCCAACACGGTGACGGCGTCGTTTAGTTTCATAGTTTTGGAACTATAAAACGATAATTCTCCATGGAATCAACTCGAGTTTGGTTGAGTGCGTTCAACATTTTCGACACAGAAGGCAACCGATCAGGGGGGCAGTGACCGATTTTCGCAGGGGATTGCGTCATTGTGGAGTTTCGCCGAAATCGCCAGCCTCAGTTCATCAACTCATGAAGCCCATTCTCTGTCTGCTGCTCACTCTCTTTGCCTGGCCGTCTCTTCTCATTGCTGAAACCACGAAAGATCGACCACCTAACATTGTCTTAATATTTGCTGACGATGTGGGACGTGAAGTGCTGGGCTGCTACGGAGGTGAATCGTATGAGACGCCCAACCTCGATCAGTTGAGGGCGGACGGAATGAAGTTGGAGCATTTCTATTCCTCCCCGGTGTGTCATCCTTCGCGAGTCACCCTGATGAGCGGTCGTTACCCGGTGAATATGGGCAACCCCAAGTGGGGATACTACCCAACGGATGAAGCATCGGAACGCGACACGCTGGCGAATGAATTGAAGCGTGCCGGATACGCTACCGTAGCGGCCGGTAAGTGGCATCTCGCCATGTTCAAGAAGGACCTGGATCATCCTCAGCGCCTTGGCTTTGACGAATCCATTTTCTTCGGTTGGCACGAGGGGCCGCGATTCCACGATCCCTACCTATACAAGAATGGGCAACGTCCGGATCCCGAGACGAAAGGGCAGTATGGGCCGGAGCTCTATGTGAACTTTCTCAAGAGCTTCATGGAGCGTCATCGGGACGAGCCGTTTTTTATCTACTACCCAATGGCGCTTTGCCACGCTGTTTCGGATGATCTCAATCCTCATCCACCCCATGGTCCAAACGGTCGCTACATGACCTACGGTGAAATGGTCGCCGATATGGATCTGCGTGTTGGCCAGGTGAGGGAGGCGATCGAAGAGCTGGATCTTACGGATCAGACCCTGGTGATGTTCACGACTGACAACGGAACGACCGGTCACAACTTCACCCGTCACGAGGGGCGCAAGCTGATTCGGGAACCGGTGGTCTCGCGCATCAACGGAATAGATCTGGTGGGCAAGAAAGGCACCTACACCGACTGGGGGATGAGGGTCCCTGCTCTCGTATCCTGGCCGGGGCATGTCGAGCCGGGGTCGAGCAGTGAGGCCCTGATTGATCTCTCGGACCTGCTGCCGACCTTCGTCGAGTTGGCCGGGGGAGATGAGCCCTCTTTTCCCTTGGACGGCAGAAGCTTTGCCCCATTGTTGCGCGGTGAGGATCACGAATCACGTGAATGGATTTACGGTGAGGGAAGGGGAAAGCAGGGCATACGCACCCGCGACTGGAAGTTGATCTCGAGCGGCCAGCTGTTTGATATGGCGAATGACCCGGAGGAGGAAACTCCCATTCTCAAAAAGGACGACACCGAAGTCTCCGCCGCGGCCCGTGAGAAATTGGAATCGATACTGGCCGGGGTAGTGGGAGGCTAGCCGGGCGACAGGAATGTCGCCCCTCCTTGGGGTGCACCGTAGCAGTGAGTTGAAATCCAGGGAGGAACCACATTTCTGTGGTTCATGCGGAGCCCAGGGGGGGCGAGGGAAGTCGGGTGGGCGAAATCGCGAAAGACACTGAAAACACCATTTGGTCTGAAACGCGATTTCGCCTGATGACAAGGTCCTGAGACTTCCGTATCCTCGGTCTCTTTTATCTATTCAAACTCCCATCCTATCCATGAAACGAATCCTACTGATTCTTCTCGTCCTCGTCGTTGCGGCTCCGGTGTCTGCCAAGGACCTCAAGGGCATCCGCCCGAACATCATTTTTGTGATGCCTGATGACCAGGGCATGGGCGACCTCAGCTGCCTGGGCAACGAGGTGCTTCGCACCCCGAATCTCGATAAGTTCTACGGGCTCTCGACGCGCTTCACCGAATTTCACGTCAGTCCGACTTGTGCGCCGACGCGCGCGGCCCTCATGAGTGGTCGTCACGAGTTCCGAAACGGCGTGACCCATACCATCAAAGAGCGGGAGCGCATGGCGTTGTCGACTACGACGTTCGCCGAAGTCATGGCGGACTCAGGTTACCGCACCGGCATTTTTGGAAAATGGCATCTTGGTGATGAAGACGAATACCAGCCCTACAATCGTGGTTTCACCGATGTGTTCATTCACGGTGCGGGGGGTATCGGTCAGAAGTTTCCCGGTAGCTGTGCTGACTTTCCCCCGAACCAGGAAAATGAGGGCAAATACTTCGATAACGTGATCCTCGAAAACGACACTATCGTTCAGACCAAAGGCTTCTGCACTGATGTATTCTTTGAAGCGGCGCTGGGTTTCATCAAAGAGAACCACGAGTCCGGCACTCCCTACTTTGCTTTTATCACGCCCAATGCGCCTCATGGCCCCATGATCGCCCCGGAGAGCTACAAGAAGCGCTTTCTCGATGACGGCTGGGACGAGAGTACGGCCGGCCGATACGGCATGATCGAAAACATCGACGACAACTTCGGAATCCTCATGGAGAAGCTGGATGAGTGGGATGCCTGGGACAACACCCTGGTCATCTTCACCACCGACAACGGCCAGGCCGGTCGAGGCGGCAAAAAGAACGGCGAGCGTGTGACGATGCACTCGGCTGGTTTTAAGAGCGGCAAAGGTTCCGTTCACGAGGGTGGTGCTCACGTGCCTTCTTTCTGGCGTTGGAAAGGTGTGCTGGAGGAGGGCGGCGATATCAACGCGCTGACGGCTCACATCGACATCTACAAGACTTTCTGTGATCTTGCCGGCGTGGAGATTCCGGATGGCATCCAGAAGATCGACGGACGCACCATGCTGCCGTTACTGGAGAGTGCTGATGCTGATTGGGCTGACCGCCACCTCTTCTTCCACAAGGGGCGATGGGAAAAAGGGGAGGACCCTAATCTGTCCCAGCACAAGAACTACGCGGTTCGCAATACCCGCTGGCGCCTCGTAAATGGCGATGAACTTTACGACATTTCCAAGGATCCTTACGAGTCCACCAATGTGGCCGATCAGCATCCTGAAGTCGTGGCGGAACTGAAGAAGGTCTACGACCAGTGGTGGGAGGAAACTGTGCCGCTCATGGTGAATGAAGACGCGGACTATGCGGAAGAGCATCCTCAGGGGGCGCGCTATGAAAAGCAATTGGCTGAGAAAGGCATTCCAGATTGGAAAACTCCCGAGCTTTAGTATCTAGCAGCACTCGAATATGGAATTCTTCTGTCGTTCTTTTCTTTTTATCGCGCTCTTTGCCGGAGTCTTTTCTTCATCGGCTCATGCCGAAGCCGACCAACCCAACTTCGTCATCATCATGTGTGACGACCTCGGATGGGGGGATGTGGGTTTCAATGGGGGCACGCATATTCGCACGCCGCATCTCGATTCAATGGCGGCGAATGGTCTCAATCTAACTCGCTTTTACGCCCAGGCGCCGGTTTGTTCTCCGACTAGAGCTTCAGTAGTCACGGGCCGCCATCATGATCGCACCGGAATTTACACGGCTAACAACGGTCATCTTCGGGAGGGCGAGTTCACGCTTTACGAAGCGCTCAAGACGAAGGGCTACGCCACCGGCCATTTCGGGAAATGGCACATGGGTACGCTGACCACAAAGATCAAAGACGCCAATCGCGGAGGCCCGGGCGGCGCGAAGGAGTTTTCACCACCATGGCATCACGAAGTGGATGTGACGCTGGCGACGGAATCCAAGACGCCGACCTATGACGCGATGTGGAAACCCGTGGGAGGTTCGGCCAACGAATTTACCAACGCCTCAAGACTGGGCTGGGATGTCATACCTGAAGGTGGAGAGAAGGAGTTTTATGGGACTCACTACTGGACTGGGCAAGACACCCCCTTTGATCCGAAATCAGACGAGCTGCTCGGCGATGATTCCAATCTCATCATGGATCACGCCATGAAGTTCATCGACGAAAACAAGGAAGGCCCTTTCCTTGCTATCGTCTGGTTTCACGCACCACACCTGCCGGTAGTGGCCAGTGCCGAAGA
>JABSSQ010000266.1 GCA_013213905.1 Verrucomicrobiales bacterium
ACCCAGATTCTTTTCGGAACCGGCACTGACAAGCGCCTTGGAAACAGTCTCTCTGTCACGATTATCAGTTCCATCACGGGGCCCGAAGGTGGCAGCGTTTCTACCGCTCCTGTGCGGCAGGAGGAAGAAGCTCCTGCCGTAAGCCTGGGTGGGGTGCCATCGATTCCGTCTCCGCTCGCGCCTGCTGATGACGAGCCGGAGGAGGAAGAAGAGGAAGCTCCTGCTCTCTCCATGCCTGAGCCTGTCGAAGAGGAGGAAGAAGATGATCTTCCCGTGATGCTTCAGGACGGGCCTGAGGAAGAAGAGGAATCCGCCGCAGAAGCCGAAGAAGAGGCTTCTATCGATGATGGTGACTCCGCAGTGTTTGAGCCTCTCGATGAATCAGGAGGTGATGAAGAGGAGGGAAAAGATCTTCCGCCTCTCGCTGATCTTGGTATCGATGAGTCGGAAGAAGAGGATGATCGCAATCCAATTGCCCGGGCCGTCGAAGCAGCATCAGATGATGTCACTCCGATTCAACCGATCACTTCTTCCGATGACGATGAAGGAGTCGAGGGTGTTGAAGCCGTTACTGACACTGAGCAAAAAATCACTTTGACCCGCATGGTTTCCGACGGGAACACAGGCCGCATCAAGGCTCGTCCTCCCAAGGACAACGAGGGGGCTGTGTTGCCACCTCAATCCAAGGCTGCGGGAGTTCCTGAAGAGGAAGCTCCGGATGTCGAGGAGACTTCTGAAGAAGCCAAGCAACAGCAGGAGATGCTTCAATTGGAGCCGATCTCCGGCAAAGGCCGTTTTGCCAAGACCGATCCGACAATCGTTGATGGTGAAGATCTTGATGTTCCGACTTTCCTTCGCAAGAAGAAGTAAAAAGCGGCTCACTAACCTATCTCTTAAAGAGGCCGGTGCAGTTATTGCTCCGGCCTTTTTCCGTTATTGCCCGAAGTGATTTTGATAGGATCACCGAGGTGGCGTGGCTGGGTGTGGAAGAGGTGAACATCCAGGAGGGTTTTGACCCTGGCAAACTTCTCACGGGCTTTGGTGCGAATTCCCCGGTGTCTTGAAACGTCCTCGGCGTTGAGACCTATCATTTCAATCCCGGACTGACGTGCGATATAGATGGCTCGTTCGTTGTGAAATTGCTGGGAGATAACCAGGAGGGCGCGTTGGCCGAAGATCTTGTTGGCGCGAACCACCGAGTCAAGGGTGCGAAGGCCGGCATAGTCACAAACGATGCGATCTTCGGGAACGCCTCTCAGGATAAGGGCTTCCTTCATCAAGTCGGGCTCGTTATAGCTCTGGATTGAGTTATCGCCGCTCACGATCAGGTAGCGGCATTTACCCTTGGTGAACGCTTCAGCAGCGGCATCAATGCGATATTGGAAATAGAGATTGGAGCGGCCGTTAGAAAGCGTCTTGGCGCAACCAAGGACGAGTGCCACATCAGCTTCGGGCAGATCTTCAACACGATCGTAGAGCCAGTGCGTGGCCTGCTGCTCAATCCAGCGATCGCTGAGACCGAGTGCGAGAAACCCAAGGAATGCCGGAAAAGAGGCGAGGATCAGGAAGAGACGAAAAAGGCGGAATCCAACCATCCACGTCTATACGTGGAATCGTGACTCCATCTTTCAAAAACAGGACTACTCGTCGTCAGAAAGGAAGTCGCTGGCGAGAGCAACGAGATCCTCGCCGGTGGAGAGATAGCGATCACGGTATTCGTTAATCGCGTTGTCATTGGAAGAGAGAAATTCAGTGATTTCGTCCCGGGTCGTACCGTTTTCGCTGCGGGCCCACTGGAGGAACTCAGCCACGCAGCGGTGACTTCCTGCAGCACCGATGGCATCAAGTGAATCCCGGAAGCGGGTGGCGTTGTCCCAATCGAGTTCAGAAATCAGGTATTGGACGCCGGCGTCACGGATGCCAGTGTCGATTTCCGAGATCTGATCGAGTTTCACATCACGGGGATTGTGGGGAGCGCAGGCGATCAGTTCCTCAACGAGGTCTTCGCGAGTGCTGATGAACTTGAGCTTCTTCTTGGGAAGATAGGCTTCACCTTCGGCGCCATGGTCCAAAAGGAGGTGAATGATATCGCGATTGCGATTGATGATGGCGAGAAAGAGGGGAGCGCCACAGTCAAAGTTCACATCGGCGCCGTCCTCGATCGCCTCAATGGCATCGTCCAGCGCGCCAACAGTGCAGGCCAGCTCTAGGGTTTTGTTCGCAATTGGGTCACTCATCGCGGTTTGAAATTATGAAAATTATCAAATTATTAGGTGAGTTTATCACACAGAGTGGCAATGGGAAACAATGAAGTTCACCAAAATGTTAAAAATCATGAACCTAAAAAGGTCCTGAAACACCTCTCAACCTTCCCGATATCGCAGGATCCCCTGCGCGATCTCCTCAGCCAGGATCTGGCGGAACCATTCCGCGCCGCAACGCTGGCTTTCCCAGCGATTCGAGATAAAGCCACATTCCACGAGGGCGGCGGTGCATTTCGTCTCTTCAAGCACCTTGAGGCGCCCCGGCTTGAACCCCCGATTTCTCGTGACGAGGCGCCTACCCAGCTCGCTTTGGATGTAGCTGGCCAGTTCCCGTCCCTTTGCGCTGCCAGGCCAGTAGAGGGTCTCAGTCCCACTGATACTGCGGTCGGTGTGGGCATTGAAATGCAGGCTGATAAAGATGGTTTTTGCCGAGGAATCGGCCATTTTCGCCCTGTTTTCCAAAGAAATGAACTCGTCTGTGGTTCGGGTCAGGGTTGTTGTGATGCCCTTGCTGGTCAGGATTCTCTGAAGCCGGTGGGCCAGATCCAGGGTGAGATTTTTCTCCACCAGGCCATAGGCATGAGACCCCGGATCCTTACCGCCATGGCCGGGATCAATCACCACGTGGGTAAACGGCTCCAGCGCGAGGGCGGGAACTGAGGGGGCAAAGCCAAGAATCAAGGCAGCAGCAGCTGACCACCATGTTTTGTGCGGAAACATGCGACTCGGCTAAGGTAGCCAGAGAGGGCGCCCAAGTCGAGTAACTGTTTAAGAAAACTTAATTAAATTCGCCCGAAGCTCAAGTCTCGTCGAATTCCTTAAGCTTGAACCACCGGAGCAGGATGGTGGCGACACAGCCGATCAGCATAACCCAGAGAGCGATATGCGGGATGGGAGTCTTGAGTGAGGCGGTGAAAGGAAACAGCATCAGCACCGAAGTGATGGAAATGAGGGCAAGACGGTGAATTCGGGTCATCGGGCCGATTGCGGCGCGCTTTTTACCGGCGCCTCTCATGACACCGAGTGAGCGCATGTAGGCGGAGAAAATGGCGGCGAGGGCCGAAGCGAGGCCGAGCCAGGGGCTGGAAGACGCGGCAAAGCCGAAGCCAATGATAGTGACGGCGTCGGAAACGCGTTCGGGGAGCTCGGTGAAGAAGATCTCCTCGACCGATTGTTGAGAGTTGTGATGGTGAAGGAAGGTGTCGAGGCGAATGCACGCAATTCTGAGGACGCAGAAGACAGCTCCCAGTACCCAGAAAAGTTCGGGGTTGTAGGACTCCCGGGTGCCCATGAAGGAAAAGCCCGCGAGAATACCTAGGATCATGCCTGCAATTGCCACCATTTCGCTTGTGACGCCCATTCCCATCAGGAAAATGGAAACGCGTCGCATCGGCTGCCAACGGCGGCGGCTTTTTGATCTTGCGCGAGGATTCATTTAAAATACTGCAGGGGCGTAACCTTCCCGTCATCTTCTGCAGTCTAGATTCGTAGCTTGATGGCCACGACTTTAACTGTTATTGGACGCTTGCGCTCAGGAAATTGCCAAGATTTTACGTCCTCTATGACTTCCCCCGATGACACGCCTGCTCAAATCGATGAGGAGGCGGAAAGGCGCGAGGCCAATGAGCGGGATGTTGCGCTGATGCTTCGGGTGAAAACGGGAGATATGGTTGCTTTCGAGCAACTGGTCGAAATTCACCAGGGGCCTGTGATAGGCACCGTAGCCAAGATGCTGGGTGGAGCTTCTGAAGCTGAGGATATCGCTCAGCAGGTCTTTGTGAGGGTGTGGAAGTCGGCGGCTCGCTATGAACCCCAAGCGAAATTTACGACGTGGTTGTTCACGATCACCCGGAACCTCGTCTTCAATGAGACTCGACGCCGCAAGCGCAAACCTACGGTTTCCGTTGAAGAGCGAGAAGAGGAGAGCCACCAGGTGGTTGAAGATGTGCAAACGGTCTCACCGGATCAGGATGTGCTGCATGCGGAACTGGAAGAGGCAGTGGACAAAGCGATCCAGGAACTCCCCGAGAAACAGCGCATGGCGGTGATACTGCGTCGTTATGAGGAGATGCCGTACGATGAGATCGGCAAAATCCTCTCGATGTCAGTCCCTGCCGTGAAAAGCCTGCTTTTCCGGGCCAGGACTCAGCTGAAGGAATCTCTCCGGAAATATCTGGATGCCTGAGGGTTACTCACCGATCCGCCAGAGATGTTCCTCGGTCCTGACCACAAAACCGTCATTTACCACGGCGAACGAGGAAAGTCCGAACTCCTTGAGCTTGTTCTCTGACACTTTCTCAAAGGTCTTTCCCGGTTTCACCACGGTGGTGGTGCCTTCGCCGTTGTGGAAGAAGAGGTGGCCTCCGGCGTAGACTGGCGACGCCGAGTATCCGCCTTTACCATCGAGGCGCTCGCGATAGTGGACGTCACCGGTAGCAGCGTCAAAGCAGGTCAGCACACCCTTGTCGTCATTCAGGAAAAGAAGATCATTGACCAGGATGGGGGAACTCTCCTTGGGGATGGTTTTTTGCTCGGTCCAGACGAGATGAGTATCGGTCACATCTCCGCGCCCGTCGACTTTGACGGCAAAGAGATTGGCCTGGTTGAACCCGGAGCAAACGTAAATGACTCCATCCTTGTAGACGGGGCGTGGAACGACCGAGTATCCCTCGCCGTAGCGAAAGCGCCAGATTTCGTTACCTTCGCGCGGGTCATAGGCGATGACTGCCCCCGAACCGGGCAGAATGATCTGAGGATTCCCGTTCACTTCGATCGCCAGCGGAGTGGAAAAGGAAAAGGTTCGGCTCACCTCGACGTTCCGGGGGACCTTCCAAAGAACGCCGCCGTTGTTTTTGTCGAGTGCGACCACGATCGGATCTTCCGCTCCGTCACAGGAAAAAATGAGGCGATCTTCAAAAAGCAGCGGGGATCCACCATTACCATGGACCGGCTTGTAGGGGAGGCCGGTCTGCTTCCAGAGAACCTTCCCGTCGCTGGCATCGACGCAGGCGGTGCCGTTGTGCCCAAAGTGAACATAGAGGCGCCCGTTTTCATAAATCGGAGAAGGTGAAGCGTGGCTGTTCTTCTGGTGAATCTTTCCATCTTCGACTTCAAAGATTTCCTGTTCCCAGATTAACTTGCCGCTGCCGAGTTCGTAGCATCGGGCCTGAAGGGAAAGGTCATTGCGTTTCTCTGCCGCCGTTGTGACATAGACCCGATCACCTGCGACAGCCGGAGTGGACCAGGCTTTCCCCGGAACCTCAATCCGCCATCGGATATTTTCGCGATCGGACCATTCCAGCGGCACGTTGGCGTCAGGGGCGTGGCCGGTGTGTGTGCTGCCGCGGAATTCAGGCCAGTCGGCTTGAAGGTCCGGGGAAGCGATGAGGAACAGTCCGGCGAGTAACAGAGGAGTCAGTGCGCGATGCATGCGCATAATACGCCGGATTTCCCTCGTCCAGACAAGCCCGCATTGGCGTAAGGGTCACTCAATCCCGAATTTCGTCTGCCAGAGAAAATCGTAGCCGTATTCCGGATAGTAGGTCTGCACGATGAAGGCAACGAGGAAGAAGTCGACAATAAGATGGACGATCAGCACCCAGAGCAGTGACTCCGACTTTTCGAACATGTTGCCCTGGGTCCAGGCGAAGAAAAACACGATGAAGATGCCAAGTCCGGTGAAGGCCATGTCGAAGAGCACCGCGGTGTAGAGCACGGCCTGCATGGCATTGGCAACTTTGTAAGAGAAGAGACTTCGAAGTAGCGCGTAGGCGGTGTTCACGAAGAACAGCTCATCCCAGATTCCAACCATGTTGATGCCGATGAACAGGCGCCGAATCATGCCCTGGTTGGGTTCTTCGGGCATCTCCCAGTGACGGAACAGTTCGTCCTCGAAGAGGACCAGATTTCCCCAGGCGTAGCCTTTCAGAACCAGCCAGGCGAGGGGAATGGAGAGAATGGTGTAGATGATATCGTGCTTGCGCCAGAAC
Source organism: Verrucomicrobiales bacterium (assembly GCA_013213905.1). Taxonomy (GTDB): domain Bacteria; phylum Verrucomicrobiota; class Verrucomicrobiia; order Verrucomicrobiales; family DEV007; genus Arctic95D-9. The sequence continues at coordinate 6,254 of JABSSQ010000266.1, forward strand.
CGGGGCCAGAAGCGGAAACGGATGATGTTGCCATCTCCGCTGAAACGCTGATAGAGAAACGGCAGCACGATGACGAGGGTGAACGGAATGCCTACTTTAAGAAAGTTCTCGTTGGAGAGCGAGGTGTTGATATCGGTCAGGCCGAGGATGACAACACAGGCCAGGAGCACGCCCATGCGGCGACGAAGCTTGGCTTCTTTGTCCGTAGCGACGAGGAAAACGCACACCGCCAGAAATATGAAACCGATGATGAGCTGATTGGCCGGGATCAGGAGGATGGTCGCGGCGAGATAGCTCGCCAGCATGCCCTTGCGGCGGGAAGTCAGTTCCAGGTTGAGGCTCTCGATCACGGAGGGAATGTCGTCAGGTCGCGGAGGTGGTCAAGCGAATCAGTGAGGCATGTCGCGAGAGGAGGAAGTATCACACCGCTTTTCGCACTTTTTTGCGGCTGGTGAGATAATTGACCCTTCCGCCGATCTGTGAGAAAGCCTTATCATGAAGATTTCTCTACTGAATCATCCGCTGCTCTGTGCGGGCGGTGTCTTTCTACTGGTTTTTTCCCTGGCTGCTGCTGTGGCGCAGGAAAAGAAGTCCAAGGTGGGATTGGTTGATACCAAGGGTAAGCCGACTGAGGCGGGAAAGGGGAACCCTTCGCAGAAGCGTGACGCCAAGAATGAAAAGTCCGGCAAAGAGGCTCCGCCACAGGATCCCGAACTGGAGAAATACGGTATCTACGCCGAGTCCGCTCCAACTCCTGAGCGCGGGGAGGCCGTTGCGACAACGCTGCCGCTGAAGCTGGAAAAAGGCGATCGCATTGCGCTGGTGGGAAATACACTGCTCGATCGTGGGGGGCAGTTTGGATTCTTTGAATCGATGCTCTACCAGACCTATCCCGAGCTGGAGTTGATGATTCGTAACTTTGCCTGGTCGGCTGACGAAGTAGACCTCCAGCCGCGCCCTGACAACTTTGCTACGGTTCCGCAGCATCTCACCCGTGAGAAGATCGACGTCATTTTCGCCGCCTTCGGCTACAACGAATCATTCGGGGGCGAGGAGAAGATCGACGAATTCAAGGATCGCCTTCGCGCCTACCTTGAAGACATCAAGACTTCTGCGTTCAACGGTGAGACCGGTCCCCGCATTGTCCTGATTTCACCGGTTGCCAACGAGAACACCGAAAAGGTTGCCGCGGCTGACATGAACAACGACCGCATCGCTCTCTATGTGAAAGCAATGGAGGAAGTCGCCGCTGAACAGAAGGTGGGCTTTGCCAATGTATTCGACGCGACCCGCACGGCGATGGATGATCCTGACACGCAGCTCACGATCAACGGCGCGCACATGACGGCGGATGGATACGAGATTTATGCTGAACAGCTCTACAGCGAGATGTTCCAGCAGTCTCCGCCGGATGTGAATGAAGCGATTCGCGGAGTGGTGGTGGATAAGAACCGCCAGTTCATGAGGCGGTATCGACCGGTGAACACCTTCTACTATGTGGGAGGCCGCAAGAAGAGCTACGGCTACCTCGATTTCCTGCCCGCGATGCGGAACTTCGATATCATGACCTCCAATCGCGAGGCGCGTGTGCACGCCCTTGCTCGTGGCGAAAATGCCAATGGTCCGATTGACGATTCCAATCTGCCGGAGCTCGACGCCGTGATCGAAGGTCGTGGTGCCAACGAATGGCTCAACCCCGCCGACGAGCTGAGCGAATTTCAGATCGATCCTCGCTTCGAGGTCAACGCCTTTGCTACTGAAGAGGAGTTTCCTGATATTGCGTGTCCCATCGCGATGCGTTGGGATTCAAAAGGGCGCCTTTGGGTCAGCTGCTCAACGACTTACCCTCATGTTTATCCCGGCAATGAGCCCAATGATAAGATCGTGATTCTCGAGGACACCGACAAGGACGGTAAAGCGGATAAGTCGACCGTCTTTGCCGAAGACCTTCACATTCCGCTCTCCTTCGTTATCACTGAAAACGGAGTCTATGTTTCCGATCAGCCTGACCTGGTTCTCCTCGAGGACACGGACGGTGACGACGTGGCCGACAAAAAGACGCGCGTGCTCACCGGCTTCGGCACAGAGGACAGCCACCACTCGCTCCACGACTTTGTCTGGACGCCGGATGGTGATCTCATCTTCCGCGAGTCCATCTTCCACAACTCCCAGGTCGAGACTGCCTACGGACCTGTCCGTGCCAAGAACTCCGCCTGGTTCTGCTACACGCCCCGGACCGAGCAGCTTATCGCCTTTGGGGGCTATCGAAACACGAACCCGTGGGGTGTGACTTTCGACGACTGGGGCAACCACGTCGCCAGTCACCCGATCTTTGCGGAGGCGTTTCATGCGCTCAACGCGCCGTATCCGAATCAACACCCCAATGCGGTTGGGATCCCGGCCTACTCAGGCGTCTGCGGGCATGAATTTGTCGACTTCCCAATGTGGCCGGAAGAAATGCAGGGTGGCTTTGTGAAGGTCCGCTACAAGCCCACGAACCGCGTCGAGTTCCACAAGTGGGTCAAGCACGACGATCACTACACCGAGGAATACCAGTTTGATCTGATCTTCTCGCAGAACCTCAGTTTCATCCCGGTGGATCTCCAGTATGGACCACGTGGAGCGATGTATGTCTGCGACTGGTACAATCCCGTGAAAGGACATGCTCAGTATTCACTTCGTGATCCTCGACGCGACCGCGATTCCGGTCGTATCTGGCGCATCGTTCCGAAGGGAGCGGAACTGCAGGATCCGCCGCAGTTTGAGGGCGCTTCGACCGGGGATCTGATCGAACTGCTTAAGCGTCGCGAATACCGCTACCGCTACTGGGCGAAACGTGAGCTTGCGATGCGTGGTGCCGATGAGGTGGTGCCGGCTCTCGATCAATGGGTGGCCGGACTTGATCAGAGTGCGGATCGCTATCGCCATCATCAGCTTGAGGCGGTGTGGACTTACCGTCGTTTCGATGCGATGCGTCCCGATCTGCTCCAGGAACTCCTGACCTGCGATCATGACGACGCCCGTGCTGCAGCCACCAAGCAATTGCGCTACTGGTTCCCGAGTTTCGAAGATGGCGGCCTCAAGGCACTGGCTGCCGCGGCTGTGGATCCCAATGGCATTGTCAGGATGCAGGCGCTGATTGCGGCGACCTATTTTGGATCTCCCGCTGCGCTCGACGCGGTTGTGCCGGCTTTCGATCTTCCGATGGAAGCCCACCTGAAGTATGCGGCACGCACGGCCATCGGCTCCGAGGTACTGGGCAATATCTGGATGAATCAGCGCGACAAGTATCCCACCTTCGCGGGGTTTTACGACAGCTGGGCTGACTACGAGAAGCTGGCGTCCGGCAAAGGCGCGCGTAATTCCAACGATTCCAATTTCGACAGCCAGAAGGGGCTGGTGACGGTTGAAATCGGCTGCGTCCCTGAGCGCATGATGTACACCAAGACGAAGTTCACCGTGAAAGCCGGGGCTCCGGTGAAGCTGGTGTTCTCTAATCCGGATGCCACTCAGCACAATCTCGTGATCGGAAAGCCGGGTTCAGTTGAAGAACTCGGAATGGCCGGCAACGAGATGGCCAAGGATCCTAACGGTTACAAAAAAGGATTTGTTCCCAAGAGCGACAAGATCCTGCATCACTCCAAACTGCTCGAGCCCAACACCAGTGAAACGATGCGTTTCCACGCTCCCAAGACACCCGGTGTTTATCCCTACGTCTGCACCTTCCCCGGTCACTGGATCAT
>JABSSQ010000267.1 GCA_013213905.1 Verrucomicrobiales bacterium
AACGAAGCACTGGCCCTGACACCCGAGCAGGCCCGCAAAGTCCGCGAATTCGTGGTGACGATGAGGACCAAGCTCCCCCTGGGCATCATCGATGCCTACTACGACGGAGAAGGTAGAGCCTTGTGCCCCATGGCAAACGGGATTTCCCACCATATCTCACCGACTGGTGGCATTGAACCCTGCCCGATCATTCAATTTGCGACAGAAAACGTCCGCGATGGCTCAGTTTACGAGACCCTGACCAAGTCCGCTTTCATGAAAGACTTCCGCGAGACGGCAGCCAGCCATACCCGGGGCTGCATCGTTCTGGAGCGTCCGGATCTCGTCAAAGAGCTCGCAGAGAAACATGGCGCCGAAGACACCACGATCCGAAAGAGTGCCATTGCCGAGCTCGAAGCCATGACTCCGCGAAACAGCCAGTGGCTACCCACTGGCGAAGAGATTCCTGAGAAACATCCCGTCTATCGCTGGGCCAAGCGCATCTGGTTCAACGACTTTGGCGTCTACGACGGCATGGAAAAAGAGGCTGCCGACAAGCAGTCCGCTTGAGATGGACCTGGAGAGCCGGGGATTTGAGATCATTCGGAAGGTTCTAGGGCCTTCACAAATCGAGATTCTCATATCCGAGCTCTCTACCGGGACTAACGCAGGAAGGCGAGGCATTGCCGTAAACCCGGCCATTATCGAACTGACGGACTCAGCTCCCATCCGATCGCTACTTCCCAATCAGGAACTCAGGTTGGTGCGCGCCATTCTTTTCGACAAATCTCCCGATGCCAACTGGCCCGTCGCCTGGCACCAAGACAGGATGATTACGGTCTTGGAAAAGAAGGATGTGCCCGGCTACGGCCCCTGGACCTTCAAGGAAGCAACTCATCACGTGGAACCACCGGCCCGGGTCCTTGAGGCCATGGTCACGATTCGCCTCCATCTCGACAACACCCCGGCCGAAAATGGAGCATTGAGGGTGATACCGGGATCCCACCTTGGTGGCAAACTCACCCCTGAACAGGTGGCATCACAGAACTCGCCCCCACAAGTCGTCGCAGCATGTGATGCCGGCGACGCTCTTTTGATGAAGCCTTTGCTTCTCCACTCATCTCCCAGGGCCAAAAGACCGTCACACCGCAGGGTCATTCACCTCGAATTTGCAGACCTGAGCCAACTGGACAAACCATTGATCTGGAAAACGTTTTGAAACACTTCTAAACGTTGCTTATCAGGTCTTTAGGGGCTGTTTTTATATCTCCTTATCCACTCCGGTTTTGGGGCTCCCCTTCAAAAACTGTCTCCCCTTTTTTGCCCAAAACCGAATTCGCGGTTACAGTCCGCCGCCCGCATCGGGCGGATTCCCACACCCAATCGATTCTCACCATGCTTCCCTGGTTCCAGGACGGTCAGTTCCCTCTTTACCTCGCGCCGATGGCGGGAGTGACTGACCTCGTGTTCAGACGCATCTGCAAGGAACTGGGTGCTGACGTCATGGTGACCGAATTCGTTTCCGCCGAAGGCATCATTCAAGCGGACGAGCGCACTCGCGTTTACACCGAATTCGAGGACGAACAGCGACCTGTCGGGGTTCAGCTTTTCGGAGCCGACGGCCCTCGCATGGCCGAGGCGGCAAAGAAAATCATCGACTGGAAGCAGCCCGACTTCATTGACATCAACTTTGGCTGTCCGGTCAAAAAGGTCGTCTCCAGGAATGGAGGCTCCTCTCTTCTCAAGGACTGCCCTCTTCTCACCAACGTGGCCGAGTCGATTGCCAAAGGCGTCGGCGACCAGGTTCCCGTAACCGCAAAAATCCGAATCGGGTGGGATCAGAGCATGATCAACGCTCCTGAGGTTTGCCATATCCTCGAAGACTGCGGCATGCAGACCATTGCCATCCACGGCCGCACCCGGGCGCAGGGATATACCGGGGAAGCCGATTGGAATGTGATTGATGAATGCGCCAGGACCGTCAGCGTTCCCGTGGTAGGCAACGGAGACATCGGATCAGGCGCAGACGTGAAGCTCCGTCGTGACACCACCGCCGTCAGCGGAGTCATGATCGGCCGTTCTGCCATGCAGTATCCCTGGGTATTCAAGGATGCCAAGCACTACCTCAAAACAGGAGAACAACCCGAACCGGTAAGCATTGAAGAACGTTGGGCCCTTATTGTCCGACACGCTCAAATGCTTCTGGAATGGGGAAAATTTCCGAAGGAGAAGTTTGCCATGCAATCGCTGCGCTCACGCCTCATGGCCTATTCCAAGGGGCTTCCCGGCGGCAAAGCGCTACGCACCAGGTTTTCGACGGTAGCCACCCTCAGCGAACTGGAGGACATTGCCGCCGAGCACCTCAAGGATCAGCAGGATCGACTGACGGCGAGAGAGACCGCCCTTTCTGCCTGAGCCACTGGCTCAATCAGGCTCTCAGCCTTCGAAATTGTAGACTCCCTCCAACTCCCGCGCTTCGCGATCGAGCTGGTCACCATCGGCCAGCATCCGCCCGGAGCGTCGGCGCCTCACAAACGCAAACTTCACTTCGCGGCACACTCCGCGGAATAAAGTCGGCAGCCCGGCAAACATGATCAGGAGCAAAAGCGCAATCGACACCGCAAAGAAAATCAGAAAGCACTGAGCGATCGGTGGAAGTGTGACGCCTAAAAACTCCATATCTCCATGAATTTTAACAAAGTTTAATAAATTTTAAATAGTTATTTTAAATAATTTAAAATTTATTTTGGGGGAGTTTTGAATTTATTATCAACCGAGTGAGGTTGAGCCTTTCTGGAACCTCCCTACAGTGTCGCGACTGTCCTTTCCCATGCTTGCTGTCATATCGCCTGCCAAAACCCTCGACTACGATTCTGTGTGCCCTAACCACCGGCCCACTCAACCCGCCTTTCTCGACGAAGCCTCTGAGCTGGTTTCTGTGCTAAAGAAGAAGACTCGCCCCCAACTCAGAGACCTGATGAGCATCAGCGAAAAGTTGGCGGATGAAAATCGCTCACGCTATCAGGAGTGGGCCCTTCCCTTCACTGAGGACAACGCAAGAGCAGCTCTATTCGCGTTCAAGGGTGACGTTTATACCGGATTTGACACTGCCTCCTACGGCAAGCTCGAGCTGCAGTACGCCCAAAAGCACCTGCGCATTCTCTCTGGCCTGTATGGAGTCCTTCGACCTCTCGACCTGATGCAGCCATATCGGCTCGAAATGGGGACACAGCTCAAAAATCCGGGAGGCAAAGACCTCTATGCCTTCTGGGGGGACCGGCTTACGGGAAATATCAATAAGGCCCTCAAGAGCTCAGGCTCTGGGATATTTGTTAACCTGGCCTCTAACGAGTATTTCTCAGCCCTGCAGAAAGACGCCATCAAAGGCGAGATCATCACGCCGCAATTCAAGGACTTGAAAAACGGCACCTACAAGTTCATCACGTTCTACGGAAAGAAGGCCCGCGGTATGATGTGCGATTTCATGATCCGGAATAATGTCAGCACCGCAGATGACCTCAAGCAGTTTGATTCCGCCGGATACCGCTACAACAAAGAGCTGAGCGAAGGCTCCAACTGGGTTTTCACTCGCGACGAGGTCCCGGCCGCATAGGCAGATTTCCTCCCCACGATGATTTCCAAGCGATACGGCACTATCCTCTGCATGCTCTCGATGAGCGTTTTGAGCCAGCTGTATGTCTCTGCCCAGGGTGATACTCCGAAGGCGCCGGAAGCCGTCTCATCGCATTCGGTCCCACTGGTTCTCGATATTTCCCGGCGTTCACTAAAGAACTTCCTCCAGGACGAGGCGGCTTTGGAGCGCTACCTACGCCCGGACGGGTCACTCAAAGATCTCGAGGATGCCTTCACGATCGGGGCTGTCCGCGGCCGATATGCTTTAATTTGGGATGCGACGGCTTGCCGCCTCGTTGGAGTCGTCGACGTAAAACCGCCTTCTGAAGAACGCCCCGGGGCTCCTCCAGGAGCAAATCCGGAGCCCAGCTCCCCTTACGTGCTCCTTGCAGAGGGCTACCCTCCGCTTTCGGGTTCACTGGGAACATTCGGTCATCCTGGCTATTTTGGTTTCCGGCTCATTGACGGTTTACCTGAGTTTCTATACACCCATGGAGGCCTTCAGGTGGAGGAGCGCCTTTGGCTGGAAGGAGACGGCAGCGTCTTGAAACAGCGATTTGCGATCAGGAGTCCTGAGAATCCCTTTCTGCTTCATTTCCCTGCTTCCTGGAAACAGCGAATCGTCGAAACCAGTGCCGGGAAGTGGAACGGTGAAACCCTTTCCGTCCCGCTTGAGAATGCGGAGGAAGTCATCATCACTTACCGGCTTGCCGATGAACCCGCACCGGAGGAAACCAACTGATGAGGCAGCTTGTTACTGTTTCCTGCGTTCTTCTCCTGGCCGTCTCCGGATTCGCTCAGGAAGACTCAAGCCAGCCCAGGCCATTCGTGGAAATTGCCGAACAGGACGTTAAACCCAGTGTTCAGGCAATCGCCCCGATCGACGATACCAACGTCTTTTTCCTCAACAAACGCGGCCAGGCTGGCGTGGCGAAGTTTTCTCCCGGACTCAGCCTGATTGGGTGGGAGCTCTACTCCAAGGTAAAACTGAATTCCCTCAACTCTCTGGGTATGGGCCCCAATTACTCCCTTGTCACCGCCTCCCCGATTGAGATCACGCAGGCATTCGATACCGCCGGGGACGGATCACTCGATTTCTTTCAGGGGCTGGTGCGCGACTGGCAGGGGCGCGACAACGGGGTCCGAATCACAGCGGGTCCTGTGGCAGATTCGAATGGGCGACTGCTCTTTGCTCTTTCGCCGTTTTCAATCGAAGAGGGACAACCTCCCCTGGCCCGCCTCGTGGCCTGGCATCCTGATTCGGAGGGACTGCAAACGGTGACGGAGAGCCAACTGCTGATCTCCTCCTTTTCCGTTGGGCCCGATAGCCTCCTCGCGGCACGCCTCTCAATGCCTGCCTACACCGAAGGCTACTACATTTCGCTGACGGGGCTCCCTTCGTTTCTTGCAGACAGTCCGGATGCCGTTCCTGACCCACTTCCGAAAACACTCCCATCACTTCTCATCCCAGCCGAACTTACTGGAGGCAAAGAACCCACCCAAATGTGTTTCTTCGGGGAGAACAATCAGACCAAACTGGTCCTTACCTGCCCGGAATCCAATCAGCTGATCGAGATTGTTCCCGAGAAATCGGGGAGCCAATGGCAGGGTGCTATTCTGCTGCGGTCCCAAACCCCGTCTTCCATTGAATCGGTGGTCGAGATGAATTCAGGACTTCTGCTCGGAGGTGGGCCCGATGGCTTCTTCCCTCTCGAAATTCCCGCCGAGGCGTTTCGCATTGAGAGCGTCAATATTGCGAAGGACGGTATCGTCCTGAATTTCTCGGAGGAAGTAGATCGCTTCCAAGGAGTTAAGCCGGATTCTTACACTGTGAAAGCCGTGTCCCTCAGGGGAGACAACAAGACTCTGATGGTGGAACCCGTCATCGAATCTGACGGTAAAACCGTCATTCTGAAGACTAGTGAGATCGGTAAAGGGGTCGTTCTCCGCGTCGTTTGCCAGAACCTGCCGTCGGCGGATGGCGACGCCCTCTTCAACAAGACCGTCTTCTACACGATCCACGAGAGCTGAGTCATTTGAGCAGCTCCTCGGGGACTTCGCCACCGTTCTCAGCCAGCTTCTTCATGACCTGCTGGTGAAGCCAGATGTTCATCTCAGCAGAGCCTTTCAGATCGATGTCGATCTGCTTATATCCCAGCTCAAGTGCCAGCTCCTTGCGGGAACCGTAGCTCGTGTCTAATTCTAGGAGCTTCATGAGGTCGACGATGGAGCGCCTCCAGTCCAGCTCTTCTGACTGTTCCCGGGCTCGAAGATCGAGAAGACCGGTAACATCAATCGTCGCTCTACCGGCAGCTGCCTCGCTAACCAGCTCGGTTTTTCCCATGGCAATTCGGTTGATCAGCTCCGAAAAACAACTCATGCCGCGAAGCTAACAAGGGTGCTGGAAGAGGCAAGTTCAATAGTCCAATTACCTGGGATTTTCAGGATATCCTGACAGTTGCAGCATACGTTGCGGTTTGCCTCAAAGGGATTACCCTAAACGGCGAAGCTTGCATGAGTCGTTTTTCCGCCATCGCTGCGTTGTTTGTCACGCTGATTCTCTGTCTCCCCGGCAATTCCGGCGGCCAGCTTTTCAGCCGTGATCCCAATGCCGCCATTTATCGGGCGGCGAAACGGTACAATCTGGCTGCCGTGGAGAAAGTCGATCCCGGCATCTACATCGATCTTCGCTACACCGTCACTTCAGCTTCCGGGAAACCACTGTATCTCCCGAACATGCCCTGTTTGGTTCACAAATCGACCGGCGACAAACTCAAGAAGGTGAACGCCCAGCTCCGGGAGCATGGTTATGCCCTGAAAGTCTGGGACGCGTGGCGCCCACCGGAGGCTCATCATGCCCTTTGGAACGCAGTTCGGGATCCACGCTACGTCGTCCCGCCAAGCAAAGGCCTATCCTGGCACTGCTACGGTATTTCGGTGGATGTCACTCTCGTGAAGTTGGATGGAACTCCGGTCCTCATGCCCTCTCCTTTTGACGAGTTTTCCGAGCGGGCTGCCTCAAACTATCGGGGCGGAGACGCAGAAATCGCGAAACGTGTCACGCTGCTGCAGACTCTCATGAAGAATGCCGGCTTCCGCACCATCGAATCGGAGTGGTGGCATTTTGACGACATGAAGGCCACCGGCGGCATCCGCAACGTCACGGCCAAGGACCTCGGCATTCGCATGCCCAGATAGAGAATGCAGGAATCCGCGAAAAAGATAGTCCAAACCCTGCAGGGAGCGGGCTATGAAGCCCTCTACGCAGGAGGCTGCGTCAGGGACTC
>JABSSQ010000268.1 GCA_013213905.1 Verrucomicrobiales bacterium
ACGGAATTTGGCGTCTCGGTTGACGAGTCCTCCGGTGCCAGCCAGCTCCATGTATTTGATGGGCAGGTCGACGCCAAGGCCCCGGGTTCGAAAGAATTACTTTCCTCGATCTTCGCAGGAGAAACCCTGGAGCATTCCGATGGAAAACTGACGACCGCGGAAACGCCCGCCGACGGCACCTACCCGCAGCCCGGCGAAATTGGCTATCTGCGCTGGCAACTCTGGAAAGATCAGTTGGTTGAAGACTCCTCACTCATCGCCTTCTTCCCGTTCGCGAAAGACAGTGAATTTCCGGACCTTCTTGAGAATCAGGTTGAAACCAACGTCGTTTCCGACGGAAAAATTCAGCAAGCTCGTTGGGTGTCGGGGCGCTGGCCGGGAAAACAGGCCCTGCTCTTTGACCGTCCCAACAATCGCGATGCCGTTACCCTGAACCTTTCAGGCACCTACGAAGAACTGACCATCAGCACTTGGCTGAAGGTGAACCGGTTCGACCACGGGCAAACCTCCCTGATCAACTCGGACGGCTGGAAAGACGGTGGGCTGCATCTTCAGTTTTCACGCTCCGCTCATATTCGAAATGGATTTTTCAGCATCCCTCAAAAACCCGTCCGAGGGGTTACCAAGCCCATCGACCTGGGAAAATGGAGGCACGTTGTCTCCGTCATCTCGCAACCGCGAGGCACTTCGGAAATCTACATCGACGGTGAAATAGTCCATCAATCAGCACTCTCCTCCCCGGGCTTACTGGCACCGGGCTCGTGCCAACTGGGTAACTGGCTGCGCCGCCCGGACTGGCCGCATTCCCCTATCCGTGCCTTCAAAGGACGGATCGATGAACTTGCGATTTGGAACCGGGCCCTCAGCAGAAGTGAAATCGAGTTCCACTACGAAGCCGGCCGCCCCAATCTGATCGACGATTGATCCCACCATCACGTCGATGCGTGTTTCGACGACTTAACGTTTCTTTCTTCACTCCCATGTCACGACTTTTCATCCTCTCAATCTTCATACTCTCGGCCATCTCTGTCAGAGCAGAAGAAGCGATCGACTTTAACAAAGACATTCGTCCCATTCTCTCAGGAAAGTGCTTTCACTGCCACGGACCAGATGAGGAAGAACGAGGCGGTGACCTGCGCCTCGACACGCAGGACGGCTCTCGCGAAGACTTGGGGGGGTACGCCGCCGTCGCTCCCGGCGATCCGGACGACAGCGAACTCATCTATCGCGTGCTGACCGATGACGACAACGACATCATGCCACCTTCTGATAAAGGCGCTCCGTTGACGAAAGAGGAGGTTGCTCTACTCAAGCGCTGGATCGAGCAAGGTGGCGAATACGCCACTCATTGGGCTTACGAGAAGCCGGTGCGCCCGGCAGTACCTGACAAATCGACTACCGGCTGGCCCACTCGCAATCCGATCGATCATTTTGTTCACCAGCGCCTCAAGAGCGAAGGTCTGGGGCCTTCAGCGAATGCGAATCGCTACACCATTGCCCGTCGTGTCGCCCTCGATCTGACCGGCCTGCCTCCCACCTGGAAAGAAGTCAGAGACTTCGTCCAGGACCATCGCCGCGACGCCTACGAACACTTCGTCGATGCCCAACTCGCCAAGCCGGCCTACGGCGAACGCTGGGCGGCCATGTGGCTCGACCTGGCCCGTTACGCTGATTCGGCCGGCTACGCGAATGACCCCGACCGCTCCATCTGGGCTTACCGGGACTGGGTCGTTGATGCCTTCAATCAAAACCAACCCTTCGATCAGTTCACGATCGACCAGATCGCCGGAGACCTCGTGAAAAACCCTACCAGCGAGCAATTTGTGGCGACCGCTTTTCACCGCAATACGCCGACCAACAGCGAAGGCGGCACCAATGATGAAGAATTCCGGAACGTCGCCGTCGTCGATCGCGTCAACACCACTTTCGAAGTCTGGATGGGTACCACCATGGCTTGCGCCCAATGCCACACCCACAAATACGATCCCATCACCCACCACGAGTATTTTCAAATCTTTGACTATTTCAATCAGAGTGCCGACAACGACCAGAAAGACGAGAGCCCGCTTTACGAAATCTGGACCGACGACCAACTCAAAGCCAGGCAGTCCCTCACTCAGCAGATCGACTCACTCGACGAAACTCTGGAAACCGAAACCCCGGAACTGGCCCGGGCCCGCCAGGCGTGGCTGAAATCTTTCCATCAACCACCCACCTGGGAACCGCTCGTTCTTAATCGCAGCGAAGCCAACAACACCACCCTGCTCCGGGATCCGAATCATCCTGATCGAATCATCCAACAAGGCGACCGCCCCGAAACCTCCCACTACACCGTCCAGTTTCCCGGCGAAGGTCGGAAAGTCACTGGCCTACGCCTCAAAGTGCACAAGGAACAGGCCACGAACTTTGTGCTTTCAAAAATAAATGCGAACTGGACGCCGTCATCACCCACTCCTATCTACGGACGCTTTGTCAGGATCACCCTGAAAGGGAACAAGAAAATGATTCACCTCGCCGAAGTCGAAATTTTCAGCAACGGCAGCAACATCGCCTCCGAAGGAGTGGCCAGTCAGAACTCCACCGGCTTCGGCGGACCGGCCAAACTCGCCATCGACGGAGACACCAACGGCTTTTACCAGAATGGCTCGGTCAGCCACACCGCTGTGGGCAAGGACCCGTGGTTTGAAGTGGATCTCAAATCAATCCGCCCCATCGACAGCATCGCGATCTGGAACCGGACGGACAAGGACACGGAGAACCGACTCCAGGGTTACCACATCACGGTGCTCGACGAAGACCGCAACGTCGTCTGGGAGAAGTCCCCCGAAGATTTCCCGGAGCCGAGCACCATCTTCAGTCTCAATGGCGCCCGCCCCCTTGAGTTCCGCGCAGCCTTCGCCGACTACGAGCAGAACGGATTCCCTGCCGGGAGTGTCATCGGCGCAACAGTTGATCCCAAGAAGGGCTGGGCAATCGGCGGCGGTCTGAATCAACCCCACGAACTGACCCTGGTGCTGAACACGCCTCTCACGCTCGGCGATGGCAATCTCAAGATAGAGCTCCTTCAACAGTCCGAACACAAGCGCCACATCCTCACTCACTTCAGCCTCGCGACTTCAGGCAACGAGCAACTCCAGGCCTGGGCAGGCATCCCCGAAAACATGCGCACCCTGATCCTCAAGCAGAAGCGCAGCGCCAAGGAGGAGAAACAACTCGCCGGTTATCATCGCACCATCGCAAAAGAATTGGCTCCGCAGCGCAATCAGCTCGCAAAGCTCGAGAAACAGCTCAACGCTATGAAACCCGTCACCGTTCCGATCATGCAGGATCTTCCCGCTGATCAGGAGCGCGAGTCTTTCATTCACATTCGGGGCAACTACAAGAATTCAGGCGACCAGGTCCACCGCGGCACCCCGGCCGTTTTCCATCCGGTTGATGAAAGTCTCCCCGCGAACCGACTTCAACTTGCCTACTGGCTTATCGATCCTGACAATCCACTCACCGCTCGCGTCGTCGTAAATCGTTTCTGGGAGCAAATTTTCGGCACCGGCATTGTGGCCACCAGCGAGGAATTCGGCTCCCAGGGCGATCAGCCCACTCACCCCGAACTGCTCGACTGGCTCGCTATCGAATTCCAGGAGTCCGGCTGGGATGTGAAGGCACTGCTCAAGCTTATGGTCACCTCCGCGACCTATCGCCAGGTTTCTGAACTCACCCCGGAACTGGAGGAGAAAGATCCCTTCAACCGCTTCTACGCCCGCGCTCCCCGCTTCCGGATTCCTGCAGAAATGATCCGCGACCAGGCCCTCTTCGTCAGTGGACTGATCAGTGACAAGATGCACGGTGAACCCGTCAACCCTCCGCAACCTGACCTCGGTCTTAAGGCTGCCTTTGGCTCGCAGACCGACTGGGTCACCAGCAAGGGCGAAGACCGTTATCGCCGCGGCATCTATACCAGCTGGAGACGCTCCAGCCCCTACCCCAGCATGGCCACCTTCGATGCGCCCAATCGCGAAATCTGCACCTCGCGACGCATTCGCACCAACACCCCACTGCAAGCGCTCGTGACTCTCAACGACCCGGTTTACGTCGAAGCCGCCCAGGCCCTGGCCCGCCAGTCCATCGAACAAGGTGGCGACACGGTCGAAACCCGAATCGCGCACGCTATGCAAACGGCCCTGCTTCGCTATCCCAACAACGACGAAGTAGAACGTCTCGTGGAGCTTTACGAAGAGAGCCGTGTCGAATTCTCGAATCAACCCGAAGCCGCGGAGACCTTCGCCACCGATCCCATCGGCCCGCTTCCCGAAGGAGGGAATGCTGCCGAACTCGCGGCCCTCACCCTCGTCGGCAACGTGATCCTCAACCTCGACGAAATCTTTCTTAAGCGCTGAAGCCATGAATCCCTTTCTCGAAAAAATCCAACTCGGCACCCGCCGTCACTTCCTCAAGCACTCCGCAGCAGGCCTCGGAGGCATTGCGCTGAACTCACTGCTCGCGCAGGACAGTTTTGGAGCCAGCACCACTCCAAATCCGCTTGCGCCAAAACAGGGACACTTTCCCGGCAAAGCCAAGCGCGTCATCTACCTGCACATGACGGGTTCCCCTCCGAACCTGGACATGTTCGACTACAAGCCCAAGCTCATCGAACACAGCGAACAGGACTGCCCCGATGAATTCCTCAAGGGCCGGGAATTTGCCTTCACCACGGGCGTCCCGAAACTCATGGGATCTCCCCGCGAATGGACTCAAGTTGGCCAGAACGGCACCTGGATGTCCGACGCCATCCCTCACCTGCACGGCGTTGCCGACGACATGTGCATGGTTCATTCCATCTACACCGATCAGTTCAACCACGCTCCCGCGGAACTGCTCGTCTACACCGGCTCCCCCCGCGGTGGTCGCCCCTCGATGGGGTCCTGGGTCACCTACGGCCTTGGCTCTGAGAACGAGAACCTTCCCGGTTTTGTCGTTCTCATTTCCAGCGGCACCCAGCCTAACGGAGGCAAAAACTCGTTTGGTTCCGGATTCCTACCCAGCGTCTACCAGGGCGTGCAATGCCGCTCCATGGGAGACCCGGTTCTCTACTCCTCCGATCCCGCCGGCATGAACCGTGACCTGCGCCGCAAGAGTCTCGATGCGCTCGCTGATCTCAACCAACTCCAGGCAGAAGAGATGGGCGATCCCGAGACGCTGACCCGGATTTCGCAGTACGAACTCGCCTTCCGCATGCAGACAGCGGTGCCCGAAGTGATGGATATTTCCAAGGAAAGCCAGAAGACGCTCGAGGCCTACGGGGCCACTCCTGGAGAATCCAGTCTTGCCAACAACTGCCTGCTCGCCCGCCGACTCGTGGAAGCCGGCACCCGCTTCGTGCAACTCTTCGACTGGGGATGGGACTACCACGGCACCCGCGAAGATAACGGCATCACCACGGGTCTCACCAAGAAGTGCGCCACCATGGACAAGCCTGTCGCCGCACTCATCAACGACCTCAAGGACCGAGGCCTGCTCGACGAAACCCTCATCGTCTGGGGCGGTGAATTCGGACGTACCCCCTTCCGCGAAGGTCGCACCTCCAAAAGCCAGATCCTGGGACGTGACCACTACCCGGATTGCTTCACCATGTGGATGGCTGGAGGTGGAGTCAAAGGCGGCTTCGACTACGGGCAGAGCGATGAACTCGGTTTCAGCGTCGCCGAAAACGGCGTCCACGTTCACGACCTGCAAGCGACGATTCTTCACCAACTCGGCTTCGATCACGAAAAATTGATCTACCGCTTCCAAGGCCGCGACTTTCGCCTGACCGATGTGCACGGCCACGTCGTGAAGGATCTGCTCGCGTGACTTTGAAGCAACGTTTCAGGTGATGCGAAATTGAGAGCTTTCTCCCACGGGAATGCATCCCTGATTACGCTAGCTCGGATTTTCAGTTTTGGGCCCACTATTAGGTGACCTTGCTGTTTTTGAACAACTGCTATGAAGATCCCTGTCATCTCTGCCTTCCTGATTGCTCTTAATTTCGCCTCCTTTGCTGATGAAAACTGGCCCCAGTTCCGCGGCCCCGCCGGAGACGGCGTTGCTGAGAGCACCAACCTCCCGGTCACCTGGAGCGAAGACGAGAACATCGCATGGAAAACTGAGATCCACGGACTCGGGTGGTCCTCCCCGGTCATCTACGACAATCAGATCTGGCTGACCACCGCCACGCAGGACGGCACCGAACTTTCTGTGCTCTGCCTCGACAAGAATTCAGGGGAGATCCTGTTCGACCAAAAACTATTCGACATCGACGAGCCTCAGTTTGCTCATAAGTTCAACACTTACGCCTCACCCACTCCCGTGATCGAAGGCGGACGTGTCTATGTCACCTGGGGATCACCCGGCACCGCCTGCCTCGATACAAACACCTTTGAGGTGCTATGGACCAGGGACGACCTCGTTTGCGATCACTGGCGGGGGGCAGGATCCTCTCCCGTTCTCTTCAAGGATTTACTGATCCTCCCTTACGACGGCGCCGATTATCAATACATCCTCGCGATGGACAAACAGACCGGCGAAACCCGCTGGAAATCGGACCGGTCAGTCGACTTCAAGGACCTCGATGAAAACGGACACCCAAAAGCTGAAGGCGATCTGCGCAAAGGTTTTGCGACGCCTCACATCGCCACCCTGGGTGGCAAGCAGGTGTTGGTCAGCCAGGGTGCCATGGCCACCTACGGCTACGATCCTGCAACCGGGAATGAACTCTGGCGCCACGATGAACACGCCAATCACTCCGCCAGCACCCGACCTGTCATCCTTGGCGACACCATCTTTGTTCCCACTGGCTTCCCTAAGCCTTCCCTGCTGGCAATCCCCGGAACCAAGACCGGCGAAATCGAAGACTCCGACCTTCAATGGAAACTGACGCTCAACAAGGGCACCCCCAAGAAGCCCTCTCTGCAACTGGTCGGCGACTACATCTACGCCGTGAGCGATAGCGGCATTGGAAGCTGCTGGGACGCCAAAACCGGAGAAGAAAAATGGATCGCCCGGGTCGGGGGCAACTATTCCTCCTCTCCCATTTACGCCGACGGCAAAATCTACTTCTGCAGCGAGGAAGGCAAAACCACGGTGATCGAGGCGAACCCCGAAGAATATAAGGTGATCGCCGAAAACACGATCGGCGACGGGTTCATGGCCTCGCCTGCGGTCAGCGGAGACACACTGTATCTCCGCAGCCGCAGTCATCTCTACTGCATCAAGAAGTAGAGCCGGCCGGCCTCACAGCCAGTGGCAGCCGCGAAGGCAGCCAACTATGGGGTGCTAGATCGTGTAACCTTCGCGGCGCTCGTAGCTGCGATACTCGTTGGCTTCGTCATCATTGACGAATTCCTCCTTCACCGGGTCGAAGGTCAGCTTGCGACCGAGCTTCCAGCTGGTCGCCGCAGCGAAACAAGCCAGGTGGCCATTGCGGGTCACCTTGGAATTACACTTGGGCTGCTCGCGAGTTTTGACCGAATCGAGGAAGTCGCGGACGTGATTGATTGGATCGGTTCCGGCCAGTTTCTCATAGTCCCGTCCTTCGAGAAGCTTATCATCGCTAACCGCCAACACTTCGAAATCACCCGCTTCGACCCAACCTTCATCGCCCTCGAACTTCACCGGACACGAACCAAGACCGGGGGTCCATTCTCCCTCATCCTTAAATCCTGACAAACGCATCACCAGTTTGATTCCGTTCTCGTAGGTGGCGTGAATCGTGTTGTCGTCCACCGCTTCGTATTCGACGGGCGCTGTATCATCGGCACCGGCAGCCCACTGGCACAAATCGATGGTATGAGCTCCCCACTCAGGCAAACGCCAGGCAGCGTAGAATCCAGAGTGATTACGCCACCGCCCTTTGCAGTATTCTTCATTGAAGGGCTTCATCGGCGCCGGCCCCACCCATTTATCCCAATTGATTTCAGCCGGGTCCGGAAGGGATTGCTCAGGCAGCGGCTCGAGATAATCCTGAAGTGCGAGAATCCCGGCATGAACCGCGGTCATGTTACCCAGCTTGCCGGTCTTGGCCAGATCCTGGGCGAGTCCGAAATTTCCCACATTACGACGCTGGGTTCCCGCCTGGAAAACGCGACCATGCTTGGTCACTTCCTCGTCGAGTTCCCGGCACTCCTGCATGTTCATGGCGCAGGGCTTCTCACAGTAGATGTCCTTACCGGCGCGCGCGGCATAAACGGAGGCCGTGGTGTGCCAGCGATCGCCTGTCGCGATCACGACAGCATCGATGTCGTCCCGTTCCAGAACGCCCGCCATGTCGTCATAAGTCACACAGTCCGAATTTTCATACTCGCGATCTGTGAGTCGCTTGATGATCTCTCTACGCTCTTTTTGAGGATCGGCAATTCCAACAAACTGACAGTCCGATTGGGCGAGGAATCCGGAAAGCACTTTCCGCCCGCGAGGTCCGAGCCCAATACCGCCAACCGTAATTCGATTGCTTGGTGCCACTTTATCCCCCAGTCCGAGGACCGAGGAAGGGACGATCATGGGGGCTCCGCCAAAGAGGGCGGCCTGCTTGAGAAATTTACGACGATTTGATGGGGTTTTCATAATGCTTTCGATTGGATGAGTATCGAAACTTACAGTTTAGTGACCCACCGGATCAATGCTTTTCGAGTCCCTGTTTTGCGCAGCCTAAAATGCGGCAGATTCATCGCGGAGTGGAGATATACCCTTTCGAGGCGCGCTGACGTAGGTTGGGTATTTGACCTACTGTGCTAACCTCCTGCATCATGAAAACTTCCCCCTTCGCCACGTCTGTTATCACTTCTATCCTGATCTCGCTCACAGCCAACAGCCTTAACGCCGAAGACTGGCCCAACTGGCGGGGTCCGGATTACTCCGGAAGCCGCGCCGGTGAAAGCTGTCCGACCCGATGGACGCCAGATACGTTGGAGTGGAAAGCTCCTCTTCCCGGGAGTGAGCTTCTGTTCCTGCAGTATACGGAGATAGAATTTATTTCACCACACCTGACGGG
>JABSSQ010000269.1 GCA_013213905.1 Verrucomicrobiales bacterium
GTGGGAGATCATCGAAGCCGGCCTCCAGTGCCTTCAGGGCAAGGGTATTGTGAACTCCATTTCCCTCAAGGAAGGCGAGGACAGCTTCAAAGAATACGCCCGCAAGATCATGAAATACGGCGCTGCCGTCGTGGTCATGGCCTTCGACGAAGAAGGTCAGGCGGACAACTACGAGAAGAAGATCCGAATCTGCGAACGCGCCTATCGAATCTTAGTAGACGAAGTCGGTTTCAATCCCGAAGACATCATCTTTGACCCTAACATCCTGACGGTCGCGACAGGCATGGATGAGCACAACAACTATGCCGTCGACTTCATCGAGGCGACTCGATGGATCAAAGAAAACCTCCCCGGAGCCAAAGTCAGCGGAGGGGTTTCCAACATTTCCTTCTCTTTTCGTGGCAACAACATCGTGCGTGAAGCCATGCACGCCGCCTTTCTCTATCACGCCGGTAAAGCCGGCATGGACATGGGCATCGTGAACCCCGGCATGCTCGAGGTATACGACGAAGTCGAACCCAAGCTTCTCAAACTGGTAGAAGATGTGCTGCTCAACAAACACGAGGGAGCTACCGAGGCTCTCATCGACTACGCCGAAGAGCTCAAGAGCAAGGGGGCTACGTCCAAGGACAAGAAATCCGGCCCCGACCTCAGCTGGCGGGAGGGTTCCATCGGCGAGCGCATGACCCATGCTCTCGTCAAGGGCATCACCGACTTCATCGAAGAAGACACTGAAGAAGCCCGTCAGCAGCTCGGCAAACCACTCAATGTGATCGAAGGTCCCCTCATGGACGGCATGGGCGTGGTCGGCGAGCTTTTCGGTGCCGGCAAAATGTTCCTTCCCCAAGTGGTCAAGAGCGCCCGTGTTATGAAAAAGGCCGTCGCCTACCTCGAGCCCTTCATGCTTGCGGAAAAGGGCGACGAAGATGACTCCAATGCTCCCACCTTTGTCATCGCCACCGTCAAAGGCGACGTGCACGACATTGGAAAAAACATCGTTGGCGTGGTTCTCGGCTGCAACGGCTACAAGGTCATTGACCTCGGCGTCATGGTGGATTGCGACAAGATCATGGAAGCCGCCGTCGAGCACGGCGCCGATATCGTCGGCATGAGCGGACTCATCACCCCGTCTCTTGACGAAATGATTTACAACGCCAAGGAGTTCGAAAAGAAAGGCTACAAAATCCCAATTCTCGTCGGCGGGGCAACCACCTCACGCGCTCACACCGCGATCAAGATCAGCGAGTATTACAGCGAACCCATTGTCCATGTGGGCGACGCTTCGCTCGTCGTCGGCGTCTGCAACTCCCTGCTTTCTGAAAACCTGCGCGAAGACTTCGTCAAGGAGCACCGTGAGCGAGAACAGAAGGAACGCGACATCTACGCCGGCAAAGGTTCCACCGCTGTCTACGTTCCGTTCGAAGAGGCGAAGCAGCAGAACTACCAGATCGACTGGACCAAGTCCGATATTGCGATCCCTGAAGGGATCGGTCAGCACGTCGAAGAGCGGGTCAATCTTCCGGACATTGTCGATGTATTTGACTGGTCCCCCTTCTTCCATGCCTGGGAACTCCGCGGGGTCTATCCGAAGATCCTTGATCACAAGGACCACGGCGAAGAAGCACGCAAACTGTTCGATGATGCTCAACGCATTCTCGAAGACCTTGTCAGTAACGAGCGCCTTCATTGCCGAGCCACCTGGGGCATCTTCCCCGCCCACTCGACTGGCGAGGATGTCGAACTCTTTTCAGACGAAGCCAAGACCGACCTCCTCACCACCTTCCACTTCATGCGTCAGCAGAAAGAGAAGGTCAAAGAAGGCACCCCTTTTCAAAGCCTTGCTGATTTTGTTGCCCCGAAAGACAGCGGCCTGAGCGATCATCTGGGAGCCTTCGCCGTCACCGCGGGCAACGAAGTTGAAGAATATGCCGCGACCTTCAAAGACAAAGGCGACGACTACACGGCTATTATGATCCAGGCACTGGCAGATCGTTTCGCCGAGGGACTGGCTGAGCTCATGCACCGACGCGTCCGCTCTTTCATGGGCTTCGGCAAAGATGAAAAACTGACCGTAGAAGATCTCGTCAAAGAACGCTACCGCGGCATTCGTCCGGCTGCAGGCTACCCGGCCTGCCCTGATCACACTGAGAAAGCGACTCTGTGGGATCTTCTCGATGTCGAGAACAAGATCGGCATGCAGCTGACCACCAGCTACGCCATGTTCCCACCCTCATCGGTCAGCGGCCTCTATTTCTTTAATGAAGAGGCCCGCTATTTCAATGTCGGAAAGATTGAGCGCGACCAACTCGAGGACTATGCCGCTCGCAAAAAGATGTCGATCGAGGAAGCCGAGAAATGGCTGGCCCCCAACCTGGCCGACTAACTGATCCCACACTATGGCACGCCTATTCGTTGCGATCGGGCTTCCGGACGCCACTCGGAAATCCCTGTCCAAGCTCCTCCCGGGAGGCGTCCCATCGCTTTGCAAAGCCCCGGCCGAACGCCTTCACCTGACCCTCCGATTTATCGGCCAGGCCGATGAATCCATCGTCGCTGAAACTCTCGGCGAAGTCTCAATGCCAGAGAACCTCATCCTTAAAATCCGGGGCACCGGCCTCTTTGGCTCGGAGCAGCATCCTAAGGTGCTCTGGGCAGGTATCGAGGCAGCGCCGGAACTCATCGAACTTCAACGAACCATCGAAAATCGGCTTTTCGATTCGGGCTTTGCTCGAGAAAGCCGTCCCTGGAAACCACACATCAGCCTGGCCCGCGTTCGTCACAGTCGAGCCCTGTCGGCCACCGAACGCCAGCGACGCGACCGGACTATCGAACGCTTTCTTAATGTGGAGAACCCAACTGAGTTCCCGGAACTGTCAGTGGATACATTCACCCTCTACGCCAGTGAAACCCTGGCCGGAATGTTGCACTATCGCGAAGCAAAACGCTTTTCCTCGCCTGCCAGAGTCACAGTCGCTTCCGCCTGATTATCTCGCGTACTCCTCTTCATCTGGACGCACCACCTCAAGTTTCAGGAAGGCAGCCTGCATGATGTCCCCATCCGCAAATTGAGGGGCTCCCTCAGGCGCCCAATACCCCATCATCCTGATGGATCCTGATCGAAAAACAGTCTGAGTTGACAACTTGGCCTGATGAAACTTGGTCGTGGGCCCTTCCATCCTAACATCGTCTCCATCTCCTACCTGCGGCGCTGCCTCGTGCTCAGGTGGAGCATAATCGTAATGCAGCGCAAAATTGATATCGATGGTCCACTCGTCAGCTCCCAGGACAGGGTCCATTTCCAGCATGGTCCCAATGACCTGAGTTTCCAACGATGGTTCCGCGTACAACAAGCGTGTCTCTGCCTGCTCCGCATCATCTTCTTTATCCTTTGGAACCTCTCGCTCGATGGCAACGCCAACGGGAAACACGAACTCTTTTCCAGACTCCACTTTGGACCTTTGTCCACTTCTGCCTTCCATCCAGATGGTATCCAGCAAAGTTACTTCATCGTGAGCTAACAACTCATCCCATTGGTCTTCATGGTTCGTCAGCCCTCTTGTTTGACTCCTGATCTCGCGAATGACCTCTGCGGGCCCCTCGACAACGTGTATCGTCGCACCAATTGATTTTTCCACCGATTCGCAGATCGACATCACATAGGCCTCGACCAGCTGAATGTTTTCCGGTGTATTGCGAACGACCAGCAATGAAGAAGATGGAAGGTAGTTTGCCGATGATCCGGGCGGAAACAAGATACCAGCGGATTGCAGAATAGTTTTAGCCGTCACTCGAACTGTGAACCTCGGCTCATTCCGGATAGGATCTGCAAACGGATCGGCAGCCGACTCACCCCCACCTCCGCCACCACTGGATAGAAAGGTCGGGGGAATCACAAAACGGCGGACAATCATACCCTCCGGAATCTCTTCCGCCTCCTTCTCGAACTTCAAGTCGCCCTCTGGAATCGGAAGGATGGCTTCACCATGTTGTTCCAGGATCTCCTCAAGACGTTTTTCCAGAACGGGAAGATTCTTAATCGCAGTGGCAGTCACAAAAGCCGCCTGACGCACGCCCCCCTCATCAGCTCCGACGGGGTCTGGATTCCATATCCCGAGTAGTTTCGAGGTTCCGGAACGCATCGTGTATTGGGAGATGATGGATGCGAAATGGGTTTCGGAGGCCGCTGAAGAGATCGTCCCACCCTCGCTGCGTGTGAATTCGATCATCTTTCGAGCAGGTGGAGTGATGTCGTGGGTTAATCCAAGATTCAGGTCAATCGTCACCTCATCAGCCCCAAGCACCGTGTCAAACTCCCACACCGTTCCAATGTCACGCCCATCATTGACATATTCGACCGCGCCCCCTTCAAATAGAAACAGGTCAGAGGCTTGATAAACCTCTTCCCCACTACCGATTTTGGCACGCTGACCACTTCGGACTTCGACGAACCCAGAGTCAATCAGCCTGGTCCCTTCCGCGCCTGCCAGCTCATTCCTTAGATCCGTGTGATCTGCCATTTCGCCGGCACGCCCAGCCATTTCCTGGACCGCCTCAGTCACCCCTTCAAGGATCTCCACCTCAATTAAAATATATTTTTCCGACGATGCCTGGAAATCTTCCGAGACAAAAGAGAGTGATCCCTGAACGATCCGAGGAGCCCTTGCCGTCAGCGTATTGCTCTCTGGGTCATAAAGAACCAGAACGCCTTCTGGAAGTGCAAACCCCTCCTGTTCCAGGTAGTGGGAAACGACGCTGTTGCTCTTCTTGATGAAATTCTGAACTTCCTCGTCAGTCGCTTCCTCTCCAGGCATCGAAGGGGCTCGCAACTCCCCGCGTTTCTCTGAGGCAAACCCCCAGATCAAACTCGAGGCAGGAAACGAATAGGACTGCGTTACCCATTCATAGGGATCCGGCAATTCTTCGATAGCAGAGTCTGCTTCCTCCTGGGAGCAAACATTCAAAGGAAAAACTGCCGCCGCCAATGCAGCAAAACAGGTGAACGGAA
>JABSSQ010000027.1:0-9089 GCA_013213905.1 Verrucomicrobiales bacterium
TGCCGTAAGTGGCCATTTGGGTTTGGCGAAACCGGTGGCGGCATAGTATGAATGCCACATGACGGAAGCCTCCTGCCGACGTTTTCTATCTCTTGCTTTAGCCGTGGCGCTGATCACCGGTTCGGAATCGGCTGGAATGGCCGGGGAGCCGCTCCCCGCGGTGGCTCCGTGGACGGGATCTCTTTTGGAGGGAACCGGGCAGGATCCGCTCCCCTATGAACCAGAGTCTTTTCATGGGGAAATGGCCTGGGAACAGGCGCTTTGCATGGTTCCGGTTCCCGGGGTGGAAGGAGAGCACTATGTGGTGCTGGAGCGAAATGGCGCTATCTGGCATCTGAACGGAGGTTCCGGAGAGCGCGACTTTCTGATCAAACTGGGTATTCCTGATGACCTGGCCTACGAGGTCAAAGGGCATCGTCAAAACCTGGGCGCGAGATTTCATCCGGATTTTCCGAACACGCCGGAGTTCTATCTTCGGTCCGGCGTGTTGACTCCGGATGATGGCTTCAATTGGCTGACCCGGTTCGAGATGGATCCGGCGAATCCGTTCGTCCTCGATCCAGAGAAAGAAGAAATGATTCTCGAATGGCCCGCTACGGGGCATCGGGGCGGAGATCTCGATTTTGGCCCTGACGGGATGCTTTACATCACGAGCGGTGATGGCTCCTCTCCAGGAGATCCCGACAACGTCGGGCAGGAAACTGATAACTTGTTAGGATCCATCATTCGAATCGATGTCAGCCGCAAGAGTGGTGATCTCGCGTATCACACCCCGGAGGACAATCCCTGGGTGGGCGTCGACGGGATTCGCCCCGAAGTGTGGGCCTACGGCTTGCGCAATCCGTGGCGGATGTGTTTTCGCCCCGGAACCAGCGAGGTCTGGTTGGGGGACAACGGCGATGAAGACTGGGAAATGGTGCACCGAGTGCGCGGAGGAGAGAACTTCGGCTGGAGCACCTTTGAAGGCAGTCACCCCTTTCGCCCCAGCAACCCGCTCGCGGGTCCCAATCCAACGCACACCCTTCCGATCGTGGAGCAGTCGCACCAGGAACTGCGTTCGGTCATCGGTGGTCTTTGGTATCGCGGGGAGCGGTTTCCCGAGTTGAAGGATCACTATCTCTACGGGTGCCACCTCACTAAGAAAATCTGGGCTTTCTCGATGGAGGGGGATGAGGTCGTCGGTTTGCGTCGCATCGCGGATCTGAAAGGTCAGGTGGTATCGTTTTGCGAAACGCCCGACAAGGAGGTCATCGTGGTGACACTGGATCGCGGACTCTTCAAGTTGCGCAAGGCGCCCAAGCGGGAGTTAGAACCGATTCCGACCAAGCTGAGTGAAACGGGTTTGTTCACTTCCACCGAGAAGCACGAAGTGGTCCCCGGATTGCTTCCCTACGAGATCAATCATCCGGTTTATTGGGATGGGGCTGAGGCGGAGCGTTTTATCGCCGTCCGAAGTGACGAGGAGAAAGTTCAAATTCAGATGATTCCTCCGGCGGTGAAGGGAAAAAACGAACTGGAGAATGCGCGCACCCTGGCAGGAGTCGATCGCTGGAAGTTGCCATCCAGTTCATTGCTCATGCAGACCCTGTCGTTGCACGGACGCCGCATTGAAACCCAGATCTCACTGAAGGATGGAGGGGAGTGGCGTTATCTCTCCTACCGATGGAATTTGGACCAGACTGATGCTGAATTGGTTCCTGAAGAAGGGGCCGAAGTGGACCTGACGCTCGCTGAGGGAGGAACCCAGCGCTGGCGGTTCCCGAGTCGAGCCGAGTGCACGGCCTGTCACACCCAGCGCGGGATGTTCGGCTTAAGTCTAACCATCGGGCAGCTGAACCGAGACTTCGACTACAGCGATCTTGGCGGAGGTGTTCGCAATCAGATCCAAGTAATGCGTGAGCTCGGTTGGTTTCAGAATGCGAATGCCGTGCGCGATATCAACAAGCACGATGCGCTGCCGGCGCTGGCGGATGAATCCGTCAGCCTTGAGGATCGGGCGCGCACTTACCTTCACGTCAATTGCGCTCACTGCCACCGCGAGACAGGATTAGGAGGGCGTGCCTCCTTTCAATTGATTAACTGGTTGCCCAACGACCGAACTGAACTCATCAATGGGCGCCCTCTGGTAGGGCTGCCCGGGGTTCCTCTTGAAGAGGCTAAGCTCGTGGCTCCCGGGGATCCCGAGCGATCTGAAATCTATCGACGTATCAAGGCCAGTGACATTGGTAAGATGCCTCTGTTGGGCAATCATCACACCGTAGATGAAGAAGGGGCGGAGATCGTGCGACAATGGATCGAGTCGCTGAAATAGGATGTCCGATTGGGGATAAAAATCGACTGTTGGCTCCAAGACGCTGATTGATGAATGGATAAGACTAACAGCATCTGATTCCATTGTATTATGATCTCTCGGCTCCTGTTGACCTTCGCTCTTTGCCTCTCCGTTTCCTTTACCCTTCGAGCTGGAGAGAGACCAAAGGTCGTGTTTATATCTGGCAAACCCAGTCACGGCCCCATGGCACATGAGCATCGGGCCGGTAACATGCTCCTCGCGAAGCGGCTCAATGAGGCGGAGCTGGGGGTGGAGGCAGTGGTGCTTCCCGGGGATGGCTACCCGGCGGACGCCTCGGTCCTCGAGGATGCTGCGACCATCGTGGTGTTCTGCACGGGGCACCGCAATCACTTGCTGAATCCTCATTTGCAGGAGTTTGATGCACTGATGAAGAAGGGAACCGGCGTCGTCATGATTCACTGGGCGACCGAAGCCCAGATCGGGTCACCGGCGAAAAAGTTCCTCGAGTGGATGGGCGGTTTCTGCGATCTCAACTGGTCGGTTAATCCCCACTGGAAACCCAACTTCGACAATCTGCCGGACCATCCCATCGCCAACGGGGTTGAGCCGTTCAGCGTGGATGATGAGTGGTATTATCACATGCGTTTTGTGTCCGACCTCGAGGGGGTAACGCCTATCCTGACCGATGTGCCTCCGATGGAAACCTTGAAGCGTCCCGACGGCGAGCGAAGCGGAAATCCTCATGTTCGTGAGGCGGTGGCCAACGGCGAAACTCAGCACGTCGCCTGGGCCTATGACCGTCCGGACGGCAGGGGACGTGGCTTTGGGTTCACCGGGGCTCACAATCACGTGAGCTGGCAGAACGACGGTTTCCGCACCATTGTGCTCAATGCGATTCTCTGGACCGCCGGCGTTGACGTGCCGGAGGGCGGAGTTCCGTCTGACGCGCCGGATCAAGAGGAGATTCGACTGAACCTCGACGATAAGCCGGCTCGCAAGCCGAAGGCGAAAGCCAAAGCCCAGCCGAAGACCAGGGTGGCTCCGTAGCTTGGGAGGGATTCTGCTTCAAGAGTGGGAAGTATTTTTCCGAATTTGGGATTCGAGAGAGGAAACTCTATGAACCCGAATTTGATCTCATGAAATCTTCCCAGGCTGTTTATTGGTCCCTCATTCTCTGTTTGCTCACTCTCCTTGATCTTGGATTTGCTGATTCAGAAGAAGAGAAGACGGAGATTACCGGCACGATTCGTGCCCCTCGCGAAGGTGAAGAGATTGAAGGTCACTACTCGTTCAAAGGGCGTACACGAGGAGCGCCGGATGGTCACGTCGCCATGGTCTTCCTCAGTAACGCCCAACACGAATTATTTTACCCTTACGGTAAGCCTGGTGACGCCAATCGCTCCTTCTCGTGTGAGATCTATCATAGTGACACTCACTTCGGAGCTTGGTGTGTTCATCTCTATGTGTTGCCGGAGAATGACGCCGAGGAACTCGCGGCCTGGTTTGCAGAAGTTTCTCATGTGGCGGCGTCAGGGGGGAAGATTGAGCCCTATGACCAGGCGCTGATGAAAAATGCTACCGAGGTTGCCCTTCAACGTTACGTGGTGACGCGGGACTAGAAGAGGTGAAGGCGGGTAGTGTTCTTGATAAAGAGCACTACCAATCGAGTCGCCCTGAACTCGAGGCAAAGGAATCGGCCTCAATACCGATCTCCTGGAGCATGCGGACGTAGAGATTGCTCAGCGGCGTGTTGTCCTGTGGGTCATGGGCGTGATAGCCACCGTGATTGAGACCGCCGCCGGCCAGCAGAATGGGATTGTTGCGCGGGTCGTGAGACGCTGCGTTCCCGAGGTTGCTACCGAACAAGGTCAGGGTATGATCGAGCAGGGGACTTCCGGCTTCTTCGTGAGACTTCAGGTGGGTGAGCAGTTGATCAAATTCTCCGAGAATGGCGCGCTCAATCAGTTTGAGCTGAGCAATCTTATCGGGATCCCGGCCGTGATGAGAAAGGTTGTGGTGTTCGGAATCGACGCCATTCAAGATGGGGATGCCGTGATTGTGCTGAATCACGATGCTGACGACGCGAGAGGAATCGGTCTGGATGATGAGCGGGACAAGCTGGAACAGTAGCTTGATACGTCCTAGCATATCGGCCTTTTCAGCGACGTCTTCGGGGATCTCAGCATCAACCCGGGGTTTGGGGCGGTTCATCCAGACACCGGCTTCGGAAAGGTCGAGTTCCGTCTCGCGAACCGCTTCGAAGTAGGCGTCGAGGGTGTTCCGGTCGGCAGAGGAAGCGTTGCGGAGGAGGCGGGACCGCTGATCACTGAGCGAGTCGAGAATGCTGCGTCCATCGCCCAGCTTTTGTTTCTCCCGGGCCACTTCGTGTGGCTTGCCCTGGAGAAACAGCTTCGCGAACACCTGTGAGGGGCGGGCCATGGCCGGGATCATGACGCCATTCCCGGTGTAGGATTGGCTTTTGACCCCGTCGCTGCTCAGCGAGAGCGAGGGGAAGCGGGTCACGTAGCCGAGTTGATCGGCAGCGAACTGATCGACGGAAATGGAATTTTGAAATCCATCGCGCCCCGGGTTGCGTGCCGCGCTCAGCCAGGTCATTTCGCACTGATGCTCACCGCCCTGACCGGGATGCGAAAGCCCGGAGAAAAGGGTGAAGTCGTCTCGGTGCTGGTCGAGCAGCGAAAGATACTCCGAGGCTTCGTAGTTCGCTCCGGCAGCTTTGGGATAGAAAGCCGGGGAATAGAATCCTAACGTGTTGCAGATGAAGAGCGCTCGCTTTGGCGGCGTTGCCGCTGAGTTTCCAAACGCCTCTAGCATTGGTAGTGCCAGGGTGATTCCCGATGCTTTCAGGAAAGATCGACGGCTCGCAGTTTCAGGTTTCATGTTTCAGGTTCAAAGTTGTTGATCGCCTAGCCTTCTATTCAAAGTTTGTTTCGTTAGGATTAGAACTTTCGGCCTTTGAGTTCGCTCTTTTGGAGGTAGGAGATGAAACCGTCTATCAGGCGGCTGATTTCGAGGCAGGATTTGTGAAGGGTTTCGAAGTCTTCCGGGGAGATATAGCTTTCGTCTGCAGCGACGTAGAGTTGAGAACGGACTTCTCCTGCTGAGCCTTTAGCGTGTGACAAGAACTGGATGAACTCTTTGTTCCCTCCGCGTTCAAACCTCTCTGCAATATTCGAAGTGATCGATACCGCAGCCCGACGAATCTGATCCTTTAATCCAAAGTCTTTAGCAAAGCCGCCTTGATCCGAAAGGCGGTAAATCATCTGCGTCAATTCCCGCCCTTTCTGCCAAGCCTGGATATCCTCAAACTTCTCAATCGTCGCCATTTCACAAAACTTTGAACCATAAACCTGAAACCATTCCCGCCAGGCTTGAATGTCTTCGAATTTTTCAGTCGCCATCGCGCAAAACTTTGAACTTCAAACATGAAACCTCTAACTACTTGTTACGAAACAGGTCACTCTGAACAACCGTGTGAATAAGCGATCGAATCCCGTAATCGTTCCCCCGGGATTCTTCGAGCATCGCCTCGAGTTCGGGGCGGTCGGCGAACTGGATCTCGGCGCCGGTTGAGTAAGCAATGAGCTGGGTGAGGAAGTGACGGGCGATCTGATCCTGCTGCAGTATGAGCCATTGCTTGTAGTCTTCGATGCCGTCGAAGGCGGTGCCGTCCGGGGTGACACCTGAGGCATCGACGGGTTGGCCGAGGCGATACTCCCGTATGGGGCGACCGAAGAGTCGTTCGGCGGACTTGTCTCCTTCGCCGGTGGAGCGGTAGCGGGTGCGATAGCCGCCGATCGGGTCGAAGCTCTCCAGGGCAAATCCGGGAGGATCGATGTGAACGTGGCAGCGGTTGCAGCTGGCGACGTTGCGATGGGCATCGAGCTCTTCGCGAATGGTGGTGGTGCCCCGGGTGTCGGGTTCGACGGAGCCGGCTCCTGGCGGAGGCGGATTAGGCGGGGTGCCTAACAGTTGACTGAGAATGAAATTTCCGCGCGGAACGGGGGAGGTGTTAGTGCCGTTGGCAGTGATCTTGAGAAGGCTGGCCTGGGTGAGTAGGCCGCCACGCCGACTTCCCTCAGGAAGAGTCACTTTTTGATAAGTGAGTCCGTCGATGCCGGGGATGTCGTAGTGCTCGGCGAGGCGTCGATTCAGAAAGGTGAAATCCGAGTCGATCAGTTCGCGCACGCCGCTATCGTCCCAGATCAGTTCGGCAAAGAAGCGGCGCGTTTCCTCCAACATGGCCTGCCGCAGAAGGTCGTCGTATTCGGGATAGAGTCGCTCGTCGGGCGTGGTCGCGTCGATGTCCTCCAGCTCGAGCCATTGATCGAGGAAATCCTCGACGAAGCGCCGGGACTTTTCGTCGTCGAGCAGGCGGTCGACTTCGGAGGCAAGAATGGCCGGATCGCTGAGAGCGCCTTCGGCGGCGAGCAGGAAGAGTTGGTCGTCCGGCAGGCTCTTCCACAGGAAATAGGAAAGTCGCGTGGCCAGGGCATAGTCATTGAGCGGGCCGGGTTCTGCCTGGTGGTAGAGAAACTCCGGTGAGCTGAAGAGGGCG
Source organism: Verrucomicrobiales bacterium (assembly GCA_013213905.1). GTDB lineage: Bacteria > Verrucomicrobiota > Verrucomicrobiia > Verrucomicrobiales > DEV007 > Arctic95D-9. Next base: position 6,873 of record JABSSQ010000027.1, read on the forward strand.
CGCAAGACAACGCGCAGCGCTTCGACAAATCCGCGCCTCTCCGCCAGCACGGGTTTCCCAAGGGCGGCCCATTCGGCAGGCTCACCATCTCGGAGCGGGCGACGGAGTGCTTTGGGGCCTAACCGACTGACCACGTTTGAGATGCGCGCCAGGGGTTCGTCACTGAGGATGACGGTGTAACGGCCGTCGCGGCTGGCCTGAAACTCCACCTCGCCGAGCAGGTTGCGAGTGCGCTCGGGAGGCCATTGTTTCTCAAGGGGGCCTTCCAGCGTGAGATGGCGAACCGCGACTCCTTCTCCACGATAGGCCTTCGCTCCAATCACGAAGACATTCTTTCCGTCAGCGGAGGTATCCAAGTCGGATGGGGCGAGAAAGAAAAAGTCGCCGGGCCGAAAGTAATGTTCCACTTCAACCTGCCGGGGGTGGCCGGGATCGAGCTGCCAGCTGCCGATCAGCTCCTTGTTCCCGGTCTGGTCGCTGGCCCGGTAAATGCAGAAGGTCACCGGGGTTTTCGCCTGGTAGGCATAGGCATCCGCCACGATGCGGTAGCGTCCGGCGACGGGAAAGTGGATGCCCATGTAGTTCGATTGGTTGGTGTGAGGGCTGCGCTGGGGTCGATTGTCAAACAACACGTAGGCATCATCGGTCCGCAGCACGGTGCCGCCGCCCCGGCGAAGTTCCCGATCGAACCACATGCTTGAATAGCGGTTGTTCCGGTAGTCGACGTGCCGGGGTGCCAGGTTGGGTTTTCTTCCGAGTGCCAGCGCTTCATCGATCGCAGCGTCCGCGGCGATCAGGTAGCTGCGGATGTGGACGGGGGAGATGCCTTGCTCAGCGGCGATGGTGTCGAAGGGGGCGGACAGGTTTTTCGGAGGCAGCTTGGCGGCGAGGTCGCCACCGATGGCAAGCAGGTCGTGCAGGGTGTGCTCGTATTCGATTCGTGTCAGGCGTCGTGCCGGGGTGCGGCCGTTTTGCTTCTGTTGAGCCAGGCTGGTGTGGCGAAGGTGCTGGTGGAGCGATTGCAGTGCGTCGGCCTTGAGCTTGGGATCGGGTCTTGGTTTCTTCTTCGGCGGCATCTCGCCGGAGTCGATCACGTCGTAGACTTTCTCCCACATCCGAAACGCATCCGTATCGGTCAGGTCGAAACTCAGTTCGTCGAAGTTTAACGCGGTCTTGGTATCGGCGTCGTGGCAATCCATGCACGAGGCTTCGACGAGAGCTTCCACAGAGGGCCGGGGCAATGTTTCGTCCTTGGCAAAACCGAAGCTAACCAGCAACAGTAAGCAAAAACAAATAAAGGCACTCATTACAGATTCTCCGCACTGGAGCGGGATATTCGGAAAATCTGTTTGGTTGCCCCTTTCTAATCGTGAGGCACAGGACCCGCGTGCGACAGGAAGTGCTGAGTGAACCTCGATATGGGGTTCTTCGTCGAGTCGCCTCAGCCTATGCCTTGGCGAAAAGAATGACGGCGAGCAGGAGTGGGATTGCAGCGCATTTGAACCAAAAAAGTGCTGCAAACGTGGGCCAGTGATTGAACCAGTTTGAACAGGAAGAGGCCGATCGGTTGCAGGAGCTTGGAAGAAAATGGAAGTCGAAAATTCAAGATTTGTCGCATGACCCCTAAAACAAATCGACATCTTCGGTCAGACGGACGTAGCCATTCAGGGAAACCGCTAATCCTCCGACGAGAACAAAGTCGTCTTTGGCCTTAGAAAGGCCGACCAACAACTTTTCGAACGAGGGTTCCATCGTCTTTTCCACGCCAATCACGCCCCAATACGGCATCTGCGTTTCTAAGGAGTAGTGCCAGGCGCTCCAGTGGGGTTCTCTTTGTAGACAATGGTTGGCCTAGTACCTTCCTCACGGGTTCACGTAGTTGGTTTTCATCAGAAGCATTGTCCATTCGGACTTTTAAGATTACTCCATCGAAATCTCAGTGACAAGTTGATTGGCCGTGGTTCGTGCACGGGACGACAGTAGAATCTGGGAGGGCGATTGTTTTCCGTAGAGTAGCGACCTACGGTTTGATCCGCCGGGTCACGTTCTCCACCACGCGGTTACGAAACCCTTCCTCGGAAATTGCTTTGGCCCATTTCAACGCTGCCTCCGGATCCTTTGAAACCAGCCCATGGGCTAAACCATTGATCGCGAAGTCCCTGTCTCGAGCTTCGCTCAACGACTCCATGCGTGCGATGACCGNATCGAGTTGAACGC
>JABSSQ010000027.1:9098-37047 GCA_013213905.1 Verrucomicrobiales bacterium
CTCCTCCCAGTCGACCGAAGGCAGCTGACAGAGCGTCCCCACGGGCTTTCGGATTCTCCTGCTTCAGGGCCAGGTCCACGGCCTCGAAAGGAGCCGAATCAAACTTCCCGGATTGGATCAGCTTNGCCAGATCCTCACTCGTCCTCAACTTCTTCAGTCTCTCTTCTTCCTCCGGAAACGCGGCCAGATAGAGTCCCATGGATTCCTTTTCGGTGAGTTTGCCGGCGTCGACCATGGTCTTCAATGTTGCGGCCATGGCCTTTTTCGGATCGGCTGGAGTCTTTGTGCCGGTTGCCGCAGGCTGACGCGGAGAATTCGTTGCGGGGCTCTTTGTAACCTTGGGTTCTCCGGCTGAAGGCCATTCCGGAGCCTCGGCGAGGACACTGCGGTGGATCGCAGCGGCCTGTTCTTTCAAACGGTCGGCGAGTTGGGGACGCTCTTTCGCGATGTCCTTCTGTTGACCCAGATCCTTGGAGAGGTCATACAGTTGAACACGACCGAGTTCGCCCTTTTTGAGTTCGGGAATCCACGACTCCCGGAAGTAATACATGTCCCGAAGTTGGTTCCGCAGTCGTTCGGCCTCGGGATGGGGGAGTTTCCCGTTGAAGAGGCGGGAACGTAAATCCATTCCTCCAAGGACTTCCTCGAGATCATCGCCGAGGACTTCCCTGATCTGCTCTGTCAGCTGATTGGCGGCTTTGGAGTCGATCGGCGATTTCGCCGTGCTGGAGGCGAAGAGGGTGTGGTCACCCACTCTCATGACCATGCTCGACCCACCCATCCAGAAGAGGGGCTGATGTCTCTTGAAATTACCTGACTGGGTGAGCAATGGGGCGAGGTCGGAGCCGTCGAGATGAACGCCGGCGGGTTTCTCAATCCCGATCAATCCGCAGAGCGTCGGAAGGAGGTCAACGGATCCGGCGGGTTCGTCCTCGACGCGACCGCCGGGGATGCCGTCTTTCCAGTAGATGATCCCAGGAACGCGGTGCCCGCCTTCGAAGAGTGAACCTTTTTTGCCACGCAGTTCCCCGCTGCGCTCCTGCCGGTAGCTGCCGTTGTCGGAGGAGTAGATGATGATGGTGTTGTTCAGTTCGCCGAGTTTTTCGAGCCTCGCAACGAGGCGCCCGATGGCCCGGTCGGTGTTGTCGATCGTGCCGCTGTAAATCGCGGCCTGATTGTTGAGGGCGCCGTACTGGGAGACGATCTCGTCGGGTGCCGCGATCGGGGCGTGGGGTTCGTTGAACCAGAGATTGAGAAAGAAGGGTTCGCCGCCTTCGCGCTCTTGGTCGAGCCAGGAGATTGCCTCGTCGACGACGAGTTGGCAGGAATAACCTTTCATTTCGCCGACGCGCTCTCCATTGCGCAGAAACTGGGTCGGGTTCCTGTGGCTGGGGCCCGGGCCGTTGACGAGTCCGAACCAGTAGTCGAAGCCATGATCGGCAGGGGTGGGGTTGTCACGGCCGTGAACGGGCATTCCGAGGTGCCACTTGCCGAAGTGAGCGGTGGCGTAACCGTTGTCCTTGAGCAATTCGGCGATGGTCGTTTCGCTCTCCTGTAGATGCATCCGGTGAAGGCGTTCGGTGATGACAGAGTAGACGCCGGTGCGACGATGTTGTCGGCCTGTCAGGAAGGTGGCGCGCGAGGGAGAGCAGGTAGGGGCTCCGGAGTGAAAGTCGGTGAAGCGCACGCCCTCCGCGGCGAGATGGTCGAGGACCGGGGTCTTGACGGGACCACCGTAGCAGCCGAGGTCGCGGTAGCCAAGGTCGTCAACGAGCAGGGTAATGACGTTGGGCTTTTGGTCCTGGGCGAAACCGGCGCCAGCCAGCAGCAGGGAGCAAAAGAGGGGCAGAAGGCACTTCATCATCTTTACTCCTCCCAAACGAGCGATATTTGGACAGAATTCCTGAAAAATCCAAAGTGGGCCATTGGACCGCCGTTTTACAGGAAAACCAAAAAAGTTGGCCAATTTTTCAGGGAAAAGAACTTAGTCTGTGGAAAGCCTCCAATTCGATGGCCGAACAAACTCCAGATCCAGCCCGACACGAAGAATTTGTTTCGCTCTATGTGCGACACGAACCGGCGGTGTATTCCTTTGTGCTTTCCATGGTGCGAAACACGGCTGATGCCGAAGATGTGGTGCAGCGGGCCAGTATGACGATGTGGCGCTGTTTCGATCAGTATGAGACGGGCACCAACTTTCGGAACTGGGCTTTTCAGGTCGCTAAGAACACAGCGTTGAATCATCTCACCAAGCAGCGGCGGGACCGGCATGTTTTCGGCGAGAAGTTGATCGAATTGCTGGCGGTGCAGGCTGAGGAACAGGCAGATCATCTCGACGCGCGCCGTCGGGCGCTGGATTCCTGCCTGGAGAAGTTGCCGGAGGAAGAACATGTGATGGTGGCAGGATGTTATGCGGAGGGTTCGTCGATTCGCTCGTTCGCGGAAGGGGCAGGCGAGAGTGCCAACAAGATTTACAAGCGGCTGAGCCGGGTGCGGCGTCAGCTGCACCGCTGTATCGAGCGCCAACTGGGACTTGAGGAGGTAGCAAGATGAGCGATCGGGAATTACAGGATTGGATTGAAAATTCCCTCAACGGTACTCTGACGGACGAGGAATCCCGTTGGTTGGAAGAGCGTCTGCTCAACGACAAAGCGGCCCGTGAGCATTACCTCAAGGAGGTCAATTTGCACGCCTCGTTGCGGCGTCGATTCTCTTCGGCTGAGGGCGCGTCGGTCGAATCCGAGGCCGCCGTTGTCACGCCATTTCCTTCTCAGGCTCGACGAAGGAGTCTTGTCGGCGTGGCTGCCATTGCCTGTATTGTGGTGATCGCTGCCGTCATGACCTGGCTGGTGCCCTCAAGTGGAACGACTGCGGTGTTGGCTCATGTGGTCGGCGCGTATGATGACGAGGGCGTCGCCTACGTGGCCGGTGATTCGGTTGATCCCGGCTTTCTTGAGGTGGCCAAAGGGGTAGTGCGACTGGATTTTTCGAACGGTGCGCGCCTTTCCATCGAAGGGCCCGCCGAGGTTGAAGTGATCGATGCGATGAACGTCGTGCTGCATCGAGGAGTCGTGACTGCGACGATTCCAAAGGCGGCGATCGGTTTTGTCGTCGACACGCCGTCGGCTCACGTCGTGGATCTCGGCACGTCGTTTGGGGTTTCGGTGAGTGAGGCGGGCCTGACGGATGTTTGTGTGTTTGACGGGGAGGTGGAAGTCAGTGCGCGCGAGGGTGGCAAGCCGGGTGAGGCAGCTCATTTGCTGCGAGAAGGCGAGGCAGTTCGCGCCGACAGGGAAAGCAGTTCCATTGGTTCCGTCGACTTCGACACGTCGCCGTTCGAAGCGGCCTGGCCGGTCAATTCCGGGGTGCTGCAGACGACGGGATCGATTCGCTTTGTCTCTCCCGGACCGAATTTTCATCCGGGCAATTACGAGGACAACGAGCACATCGTGGTGTTTCCAGAGCGTCGCGGATTTGTCCCCAGCGAACCGATTCGCGTCGACATGGTAGATCCCGGACAATACGAAAAGCGACGGAACGAGGAGTTGCCGACCTTGCTGCCGGAGCAACGACTGACGAGTTACCTGCTGCAATTGAATGCATACCCTGAAGGCGAGCGCCCCAACATGCGCAGAGGCGTTCGCGGTCAGATCACCTTTGCGAAGCCCATCGTTGGCGTGGTCATGGCCAACCGGCTCCTGAAGAAGTCGGAGGAAGTGTTTGGACTGCCCGGTGTGGAATACCCGGGCGCTCGCATGATCGAGCCGCGCCCCGAAGGCTCCACCGGAAAGGGCTACGATACCGTCATTCTTGTCGCCGATCGAAGAACGCTCCTCATCGAACTCCAGGAAAACCCCGGCAATCTTGACCAGTTCCGCGTGTTGGTGGAGGCCGAATGATCCCCCTATTTATGCGAAATCACCTCACTGACTTCTTTCGATCAAACCCTGTTGCGTCATTGGTTTTACCCTGGTGGGTCGTGACCCCTGTGATCAGCTTCCTTGTGGTATCCCTCAGGGCAGAAGTCGAGCCAGATTCGAAGCCAAACATCATCGTGATTCTTGCAGATGATCTGGGCTACTCGGATCTTGGGTGCTATGGGAGCGAGATCGAAACGCCGCGTCTCGATGACCTCGCTGAGAACGGACTTCGTTTCACGCAGATGTACAATGCAGCACGCTGCTGTCCGTCACGCGCCAGCCTGCTCACCGGGCTCTACCAGCACCAGGCTGGAGTAGGTTTCATGGTCTACGCCGACTGGGGACCAGGTTACGAAGGTTCGCTCAACGAGAACGGAGTCACTCTCGGGGAGGCGTTGAAGGAAGCAGGCTACACCACGTTCACCAGCGGGAAGTGGCACGCCGCGGCGCACCGCGATCCTCCGGCTCACTCGCTTCCCGAAAATCGGGGCTTTGACCGCTCCACGGTCGTCCGAACGCATATCGATAGCTATTGGAAGGTCCTCAGCAATTGCGACATCTACGAGGATGGGGAGCTGTTAATTCCTGGCGACAACGACAATACGACGCTGAAGAATCCCTACCAGCCGGAGAAGGATTTCTACACCACGGAATACTTCACCGATGTCGCTCTCGAATACATCGATGATGCCTTGAACGAGGGGGGGCAACCGTTCTTTCTCTACCTGACCTACAACGCGCCCCATTTTCCTCTCGAAGCTCCGGATGAAACCGTCGCCAAATATGAGGCATTGCTGGAGGACCCGGATTGGATCGCCGAGTTCGGCGAGGGGTGGGATGAGATGCGGCAGAAGAAACTCGCTCGGCAGAAGGCTGAGGGGGTGGTTCCGGCGGGGCAGCGCCTGCCCGAAGTTCACTACTTCAACAATGTTCGCATCATGCCGGGCATGCAGACCGGGACGGATCGCCAGGTGCTGCCCAAGTGGAAGGATCTATCTGAGGAGGTCAAGAAGGAGGCCTTGTTTCGCCGGGCGATCTACAACGCGCAGGTTGACAATATGGACGAGAACATCGGACGCGTGGTCGACAAGCTGAAGGAGGAAGGCGTCTACGAGAATACCCTGATCCTCTTTGTCTCCGACAATGGCTGCTCGGGTGAGATGGGCGTCTTTGGGACCCACTTTGCGGGCGGCCAGTATGACTACGCCGAGGGCGAATGGCGCGATGGTGAATTCACCCGAAGAGGCGCGCAGGAGGAGGGAGGCTGGGCGCGCAAGGACAAGCTTGGTGGAGTGGGTTACATGAAATCCAACTACGAGCAGTGGAGAAAACTCAGCGGTTGGGCCACGTCGCAGGGGCAGGGGTGGGCTTCGTATTCCAACTCCCCCTTTCGCAAATTCAAGAAGTTCGCTCACGAGGGGGGCGTCGCTTCTCCTTTGATCGTGCATTGGCCAAAGGGATTCGAGGCGAGGGGAGAGGTTGCCACTCGGCCGTATTTTCACTTCGTCGATATCATGCCGACTTTGCTGGACGTCGCGGGCGCAGAGTATCCCGAGAACTTCGCGGGTAAGGAGCGACTCCCCTTGGAAGGTACCAGCATGTTGCCATACTTGCGCCAGCCTGATCTCGAGATGGAGGACCGCCCAATCTTCTGGCAGCACGAGACGCATGCCGCAGTTCGCCAGGGGCAGTGGAAACTGGTCACCGACAACGATCGCAGTGAGCCGATTCTCTGGGAGCTCTACGATCTCACCAATGATCGCAGCGAGACAAACGACGTCGCGGAAGAGCACCCGGATATCGTCGCGGCCCTGTCTGCTAAGTGGGGGCGATTTGCGGATCGGGTTAAGGTCCGGCCCTTTCCGGAGACGAGAAACGGCTCTCCTGTAGCCTCATCAGTTCCACGAGCCAATGCTGCTTCTCAGCCATGATCCGAGCCAGTCTTATTGCTTTCGTACTTATCATTGGATTAGCCTTGGAACTGCCCGCACAAGAGAAGGCGAAACAGACGATCAAGCACGTCACTCTCTCGGCCGAAGAATCGGCGCAACGGATTGAAGCGGCGATCCGGGAGCGTATTCGAAAGCCTGAGGGCGAGTTGACCACAGCTGACTTTGAACGTGTCACCCATCTTTCGCTCGCCGGGATGGGCCTGACCGACATCACGCCGCTGGCGAGACTCACGAAGATCAAGAGTCTGAATTTGGACTACAACGAGATTTCGGACGTGAAGCCCTTGGAAGGGCTGGTGGAGTTGGAAAAATTGCACCTTGGCTCGAACCAGGTCGAGGACCTGAGCCCGTTGGAGAACCTGACAAAGCTGAAATTCGTCCCACTGTTTCGAAACCAGATTTTCGACCTCAGTCCGCTCGCGAATTGGTCCCGGGTCGAGCAACTGGCGCTCTATTGCAACCCGATTTCTGATCTCCGTCCGCTCCATGGTCTCACCAACCTTCGCAAAGTAAAGTTACAGGGCAATCCGGTTTCAACCGAAGCACTTGATTCCGCTCGCGAAGCCCAGCCCGGGTGCGAATTCATGTGGCAAGCCACGCAACACGTTTTCGATCAACACAGCCCTTTTGATCGCGGCCCTGTGGCACGTCACTTGAAACTGCCCGAAAGCGAAATTCCACGAGGGAATGGTCTGTTTCCCGATGCATTTACTGTAAAATACGCGCCTGATGGTGGAAGCCGAAATTGAAGCAAGCATGGTCATGAAACCCATCAGCCGTTTGAGCGAAAGCATTCTGGTCGTCAGTATCCTGATCGGGGTTTTTACTCAGGCAAGCGTGGCGGAGGATTTGGTCTTCGAAAATGAAATCATTCCGTTCCTGGATCAGTATTGCCTGGAGTGCCACGATGATCTAACGGCGAAAGGGCGACTGTCGCTGGAACAGATTGCCCCCCAAATCGCGGGTGGCCCCGATTTCGAAAAATGGCGTATCATCGAGGAGCGGGTCAAATTTCATGACATGCCGCCGGCGAAGTCTGATCAACCCGGCTCTGCCGAGCGTGAGGTTTTGCTAGCCTGGATACAGGGCAAGTTGTTGGAGACGCAGCAACCTGGTTATCCGGTGGAGGCCAAGTTGAAGCTGCCGGCCTACGGGAACTATGTTGATCATGCGGCTCTGTTTAACCAAACGACCAACCGCCCGGTAATCCCGGGGCCGCCCCGGATCTGGCGGTTGCGGCAGGGGATCTACGGGAACCTCGATATCGGGGATGCACGCTTGAAGCGAGCCCATGCGCTCACCGATCCCCTGGTGCTGGCGGATAGCGAAGAGTTCCGGGATTATGCCGCTCGGTATTTTATCGATGAGCCGTCCACCGAGATGTTGTTGGCGAACGCGGAGAAGATTGTTCCGATCCGGTCGAAGTCTGCCCTCGAGGTATTGGCTAAAGAACCGGAAGCGCCAACAGATGACGAAGTGCGTTCTACGATTCGGAGGACGTTTCTTCAGGTCCTGCGGCGCGAACCGGAGGAGTCGGAGTTGGTGCGATTCAGTCAATTCTATCACGACGTGGTCAAACAGAACGGGCGCGAGGCCGGAGCCGAGCGTCTTCTTATGGCGATTTACATGCGTCCAGAAGCCCTGTTCCGCGAGGAGCTCGGCGAAGGCCCAGTTGATGAACATGGACGGGTTCGGCTGTCGCCTATGGAAACCGCGCTCGCGGTTTCCTACGCGCTGGGGGATGTTCCCGACGACCGATTGATCGCGGCGGCTGCCGAAGGCGAACTCAGCACCAATGAAGCGGTCGCCGCGCAGGTGAGACGCCGGTTCGAGCAGCGGCCGAAGCGATTCGGGAACTCCCGGGTGATGGATTTTTTCCGCGAGTACTTTCACTATTCCTACGCGGTTGAGGTCTTCAAAGATAAACCGGAACGCGGTTACTATCTTCCCCATCTGTTGGTGCAAGATCTCGAGCATTTGATCCAACACATTCTCGAAAAGGATCTCCAGGTGCTGCGTGAACTGCTGACGACCGATCACTACTTTGTTGATTTCGAATACTTCCAAGACAAAGAGGCGAAGGCCAGGATCCCGTTTCAGCCCAGTTTCAGGCAACCGAGTAACGGCAACAACCCGGTAAAGAGCGATCCCGAGTATGCCACGATCTATGGGCTTCCCCGGGATTGGATCTGGACCGACCAACAACCTGTCCGGATGCCGGCGGGCCAGCGGGCAGGCGTGTTGACCCATCCGGCATGGCTCGCGGCGTGGAGCGGGAACTTTGACAACCATCCGATTCAAAGGGGGAAGTGGATTCGCACCCATCTGCTCGGGGGAACGATTCCGGATGTGCCGATCTGTGTCGAAGCCAAGGTGCCGGAGAACGAGCATCAGCAGTTTCGCGAACGAGTCGTGGCGGCGACGGAAAAGTCGGACTGCTGGCGTTGTCACAAGAAGATGGATCCGCTCGGGCTGCCCTTTGAACAGTTTACCCACTACGGCTTCCACCAGCGCACTGAGCTGGGGCGGCCGGTGGATGCTTCGGGGGCGATCACCTTTGTCGATGGAAAGATTGAATCGGGAGGGGTGGTGTCGCCGATCGAACTGATGGAGCGGTTGGGAAACTCCGAGCATGTCGAACAGGTGTTTGTGCGTCACGCTTTCCGCTTTTTTATGGGCCGAAATGAAACTCTTGGAGATGCCGCCACCCTGCAACAGGCCCATGCGGCTTATCGCAACAACGATGGCAGCTTCGAGGCCTTGGTGGTGTCGTTGTTGTCCTCCGATTCGTTTTTGCTTCGATATGTGGGTGAGAGCAAGCCGTGAGAAATGCCATCCGTGACTAACCAGATGAAAACGATGAACTTTGCGACGATGCCCCGCCGAACTTTCTTTCGGGGAGCGACCCTTGGAGCTGGTGGCGTGTTCCTCGCCCCGTTTCTTCGCCAACTCGAAGCGGCCACGGAAGCCTCCCTGGCAAAACCGGCGCGAATCCTGTTCTTCGTTCAGGGCAACGGGATGTATCCTGATCAGATCCAGCCCGAAGGCATCGAGCGACCCGCTGAACCGGACACACTCGAGGACCGCCCTTTGGCCGGGCATCGGTTTGCCGATTCCGTGTCACCGCTGGAGCCGTTCGCGGATCGCATGGCTTTTATCCATGGGCTTTCGGGTCGGGTGGCGCTCGGTAACCATGGATGCGGGATGGGAGCGCTGGGCTGCTTTCCGAGTCCTAAAGACGCCTTTGCCGAAACGATCGATGCCGCGATGGCGAGGGCATTGCCCGGTGTCTTTTTCCATGGTGGTCTCGGGGTCGAGACCGCTCCGGAGAGATCGATCATTTACAATGTTTCCGCTCGAGGAAAGGGAGTCCCTCTGCCGACACAGTGTAGCCCACTGGGTGCTCATCGAACGTTCTTCTCCCTCAGCGGTGGTGGGTTGGAACGGCAGAAGTTCAACGCCAATACCCAGTTGCTCGATTTCCTTGCGGATGATGTGAAGCGGATGCAGCAACGTCTCAACGGCGCGGAGAGAGAGAAACTCGATCACTACCTGCACGCCTTTGAATCGATGAGTGGCCGTCAGGGATCGTTGGTGAAGCTGCAGGAAAGGATCAGTCTGGCGGCGCCGGAGGTCACGGAGCGTTTTGGGAGTGGTGCCTTCGCTTTTGAACGAATGGAGGCTCAGTTTGAGGTCGCTGCCGGGGCCTTCATTGCGGGACTGACGAATGTGATCACTGTTTCCTCCGGGGCAGGGAGAAACCAGGTAGGGGTGTCCTTTGACGGTTCCGAGCTTAATCTCGAAGCCGGGCCAATCCCTGCGCATGAAGTGGGGCATCAAAAAACGATTCAGGAAACAAGTGCTGCTGAACTCCACATCCGGACGCGGCGGCGGCATTGTGAAAAACTGGTAGAGTTTGTGCGGAAGTTAGAATCAATTCCGGAGGGCGATGGGACCATGATGGACAATACGCTGATTGTCTACCTCTCCGATGCTGCCGACCAGCACCACGCCAAGGCTTACGAATGGCCCATCATTGTGATTGGTGATCTGGGTGGTCGTCTCAAGACCGCGAACCGCTATCTCCGCTACCCCTGGTATGGGAAGCCGGGCCATCGAACCGTGGCCAACTTTTACACGACCTTGCTGCATGCAGTGGGTGAGCGCCGTGGTCGGTTTGGAATTGAGGATGTGAATCTACGGGACATCGACCAGGAAGGAGCACTGACAGAAATTCTGACATGAAGATTCGCCTCCTCATCGTCGTTCTTTTGCTTGGCTTGCATACGGGCCAAGCCCATGCAAATCACCGTGTTGCGCTGGTGATTGGCAATAGCGAATATTCCGGCGAAGGTGCCATCTCAACTGTGGTGCAGGATGCGGAGACCGTCTCGAAACTGCTGAAGGATCGGGATTTTCGGGTCACGACTGCACTGAATCCAGAGCGAGATGAACTCCGGATCTTGTTAGAGACCTTCATCGACACGACACCGATTAATGGCACGGCTCTGATCTATTTTGGTGGTCATAGCATGACCGCGAGAGATAGCAGTGGCGAGGAGCAAGCCCTCCTGCTCACAGTCGACGGAAATCGGAAAGCGATTGTCCTCGGCGAGCTGCTTGAACAGGTCGGTGAAGAATCGGCTGCAAAAGACTCGATCATTCTGATCGACAGCGGGCAGGGCATCCCACCGGGATATGACGAACGTCGTGGGCCAACGGGTTTGAATGCTTTCGACAGCTTGCCCAGGGGAGTGTCCCTTCATTTTGCGGAGGAACCGAACATCTGGAGTGATCAGCCCGGGGGAATGGCAGAGCGGCTCGCTGAATCGGAAGGTTCGGATTTGGAAGCGTGGTTGAACAAGGCAAGCCGTTGGAGGTTGTCCGCTGGTGAACCGGGAACCATTTCGAGACCCGCCGCTCGAGCTATTTCCCCGCCGGGAAAATTGATGCGGGGTAGCGATGCCGGAGACGAATGGGTTTCGCCACAGGGCACCGTCTTTTGTTGGTGCCCGGAGAACGGTGAACAGCCCGGTTTTTGGATCGGGAAATACGAGGCCCGGCAATCCCAGTTCCCTTCCAAACCGGATCTCACTCATCGCACTTACCCGGCGCATTCTCTCAAGCAACGCGATCTGAGTGAACTTCTGGCGACCCTGACCGCTAAGGAACGAAAAGCAGGTCGCCTGCCGCATGGTTGGGAATACGCACTGCCGTCACCGGGACAATGGGAGTATGCCGCTCGCGCCGGTTCCCGAGGGGAACGCTACTTTGGGGAGATAACCAACACTGCCCGACACGCCAATTTCGCCGATCATTCTCTTTTCGAAACCGGCAACGATTTGTATGCCTACGCTGATCCTGCGCCCGAATCGAACGATGGATACGCCGGGCTTGCCCCGGTGGGCAGCTTCGCTCCGAACCCCTGGGGGCTGCACGATGTCTTCGGTAATGTGTGGGAGCAGACCAGCACGGGAGAGCTGCGAGGCGGTTCCTGGGTGAGCCTGAAAGAGTACCTCCAGGTGAGTCTGAGGAAAACGCCGCCGAGACATCCCGCAAAGCCAAGCGACCACTTTCCCTACGCCTCCGAATTTGTCGGCTTTCGATTGGTGATCTGCGAGCGGTGATGATTTGGACGCGCCCAAGAAAGATAGAAAAAAGTGGCCAATTTTATGACGGGAGAAACTTAGTAGCTGAGTCACCATGGTATCGAACATGAAAACAGCGGCCCTGCGATCAATTATCTCATTCTACATTGCCCTGTTGTTATCGAACGCCGTTGGTGCCGAGTTTGATCCGCGGCCCGTGGCGAAGGAGATCGATGAACTCATCCTCGCGCATTTGAAATCAGAGTCGTTGGCACCCAATCCAACGATTCCGGACGAACAGTTTCTTCGCCGCACCTACTTGGCGATTATTGGCCGTGTTCCTACCATCGAAGAAGCGGACCGGTTTCTAGAAGCGAAGGATCCCGATAAGCATTCCCAACTCATCCGAAAATTGATGGCGGACGACGTGGCCTATTCGGCACATCATTTTCAGTTCTGGGCCGATTTGTTGCGCCTCGAAGGCAATGTCCACTGGGCACTCGAATACCGGGTCTGGGTCAGGGACCAGATCGCGGCCAATGTCCCTTATGATGACATGGTCCGGAATCTTGTCACCGGACACGGTCTTGTGTTCGATAACCCGGCGGCAGGGTATTACATCCGGGACACGGGAATGCCGCTCGATAACATGTCGAACACCGTTCGCATCTTTCTCGGCACGCGGCTCGAGTGCGCCCAGTGCCACGACCATCCTTTCGATAAGTGGACGCAGATGGACTACTACAAGATGGCGGCATTCACCTACGGATTTGATCATCGCGGCGGCAATCCGCATCGCTCCGGTATTCACGGGGCCCTGAAGGCGGAAGAGAGGGCGGCCTACCACGACGCCGTCGGGATCGACGACTTTCCTTTCCTGAACGATGAGGACAAGTTGAACCAGTTCCTCGCCAAGCCGTCGACGGAGAAATTCCTGGAAGGTCACGAAATCACCGAAGCCGAGGCGCGCAAGATTGCGCAGCGGGGGATCAATGCCCTGCGTAAGGCCGAGGCGCAAAATGAACCGGTCTACGGCTCGATTGGTCGACTCTACAACCAGACCACCTATCTGGAAGTGCGGCACCTCAAAGACACGGACCTGGAGCTACCTCATGACTACCAGTATGACGACGCGAAGCCGCATGATCCGGTGACGGCCGGAACCATGTTTGGTGCGGAAGTGCCTGAGTCCGATGACCCTTCCGTCCGTAAGAAGGCTTATGCGGAATGGCTTTCCTCTTCGGAGAATCCCCGCTTCACCCGGGTGATCGTCAATCGTCTCTGGAAGCGGGCCTTTGGTCACGGCATCTTTGAGCCGGTCGATGATCTGACTGACAACACCACCATTAGCCAGCCGGAATTACTCGCTTACCTCGAAGCTCTGATGCGTGAGTTGGATTATGACGTCCGGGCGTTTCAGAATGTGCTCTTCCACACGGAGTTGTTTCGCCGCGAGATGCATCGCGAAGAGCATTACCCCGGGATGCCTTACCACTTCGCGGGACCGCTGATGCTAAGGATGAGTGCCGAGCAGATCTGGGACTCCATCGCGACAATGGTCATTCCTGAAGTGGATCACCATGCTCCGACGCGCGATAAGCTGGTGAAGCGCATGGCCGAAAAACGGGCAACCTATCACAGCCTCAATGGTTACCCGCTCGATGAGGTGCTTCCGCGGATGAAGAAAGTCGGCGAGATGCGAGGCGAACTGTACGCGCAGCAGGCGAGCTACGAAAAACGGATCACCGAAGCCTACGCAGCGGGGGACAATGCGAAGGGCAGGGAACTGACCGAGGAACTGAAGGGAAAGACCCGTGAGTTCGAACGAAAAAGTCAGGCCATTGTGTTGGTAGACCTTCAGGGCCAAAAGATGGCTGATACTGCGATGATGATGGGCATGTCCGCCAGCGAATTCGAGTTGGCACCGAGTTCGTTGGTGAAGGGTGCGCTGAGAGCGATTCCGGAGGAATTGAAGGATGAGGAACGTCCCGCCTGGAGGGAAAGAGAACAGGCGAACCTGAAGCACTTCAACGAGGCCGCGAGAGAGCTGGCGCGTGCCGTGGAACTCGACTCTCCGGCGCGGCGCGGACATTTCCTGCGGGACTTCGGACAGTCGGATCGCGATACGATCGAGAATGCCTCCTCCAATGCCTCGGTGCCGCAGGCACTCTACCTGCTCAACAGTCCCTTGAGTGTCGCGATTGCCAATCCAAATGCCGTGCTCGGTGGGCAATTGGAAGAAGCTGCGGACACGAAGGCAAAGATTGAGACGATTTACCGCGCCATGCTCACCCGGAAGCCGACCGAAAGCGAAGTCGCGCGAATCCTGAGCGACTACGAAACCTACGGGGAAGAGACGATCGAAGATCTCGTCTGGGCCTTGCTCAATTCCCGCCAGTTCCTCTTCATCCAATAATTTTCAGCTGATGTGACTATGAAAGTGAATGATTTTGAGCGACGCCGCTTCCTCCAGCTTGCCGCCGGGAGTTTCCTTGGGGTGAGCATGGATTCCCTCTTCGCTGCGGCAGGAGATGCCAGTGCCCTGGCTCCGCGGGAGAAGCCAGCCAAGCAATTGATCTATCTCTACATGGCCGGGGGGATGAGCCATATCGATACCTTCGACCTGAAGACGGGAAACGAGAACCAGGGATCAACGAGAGCGATCAATACCAAGCTCGACGGACTCCAGGTGACCAGCCACCTGCCAAACCTGGCCAAGCATGCCGACAAGCTATGCGTCGTGAACTCGCTCACTTCGACCGCGGGTGATCACGAAAAGGGAAACTACTTCATGCACACCAGCTATGAGCAGCGAGCCACGATCCGTCACCCTGGACTCGGTGCCTGGAATCAAAAGATGAACGGCAAGCTCAACCCGACCATGCCCGGTTCGGTGTTCATTGGGAAAGAGAGTCGCTTTCACGGAAGTGGTGGGTTCTTTGAACCGGAGTTCGAGCCGCTCGCCATTTCAGAGCCCAAGTCGGGGCTGAAGCACTCGCGTTCTTTCGTGCAGGACGACCGACTGGCCCGTCGCCTCAACCTGGCCAATGATCTCGATGCTGAATTTCTCGAGCGTTATCATACCAAGCCGATCCGGGCGTATGGCGAGATGTATGACGATGCGGTTCGCCTCATGGAGAGCCCCGATCTCAACGCGTTCAACATCAACAAGGAAGATGACAAAACACGGGCCCGCTATGGTGAGGATCCCTTTGGTCAGGGCTGCCTGCTCGCGCGGCGTCTCATCGAAAGTGATGTGCGTACGGTCGAGGTCAGCTTCTCGGGTTGGGACACTCACTCGAACAATTTCACCTCAATGCCGCTGTTGTGTCAGACCATGGACCAGGCGGTGGCGGCCTTGCTCGAAGATCTTGAGAGCATCGGCAAGCTGGACGATACCGTGGTGGTGTTGACGACGGAATTTGGACGCACGCCGAAAGTGAATCGCAACATGGGGCGCGACCACTATCCACAGGCGTTTACCAGCGTGGTCGCTGGTGGTGGGTTCAAGGAGGGCTATGTCTACGGAAAGACTTCCGAAGGCGCTGAGGAAGTCGTGGAGAATCCGGTTACGATTCCGGATTTCAATGCCACGATCGCCTACGCCCTGGGAATCCCGATCGACCAGGTCCTTTACAGCTCGAGTAAACGTCCGTTTACCGTGGCTCACAAAGGAACGCCGGTTCTGGATCTCTTTGCTTGATCAGAAAAGAGCAATCGAGAGCGTCGATCGGCAGCGGCAGGACTAGCTGTTGAGGTGGTGTCTCAGGGAGGATTTGAGGTTTGTCCTCGCGCGGAAGAGGAGCTTCTTCACGGCCGGTTCGGTGGTGGAGAGGCGGCGTCCGATTTCGAGGTAGGGCATTTCCTCATTGCGGCGCAGCAGCAGCGCGGTCCGTTGCCGATCGGGGAGCGCCTCGATGGCTCGTTCGACGGCTTCTTCAAATTCAGAGTGCTGGGCATCAACCGCGGGCGAAGTCGCGTGCAGGTCCGCCACGACCTGGTAGCTGAAGTTCTCGTGCGCTTCGACCGACACGGTGGGTTTGCGCTGGCGCCGTCGTGTTTCGTTGTAGACCAGGTTGCGGGTGATGGTGAACAGCCAGGTGTTGAACTGAGCTGACGGTTGGTAGCGGGGCGCGGCTTTCCACACCCTAAGAAAGACCTGCTGGGCGATATCCTCGGCTTCAAAGGGGGAGCCCAGCATCTTTGTGACGGTACCGATGACGGCGAACTGGTGGAGTTCGACGAGCGACTGAAACGCTTCGACGTCGCCCTGGCTGACCCGGATCATCAGCTCCAGGTCGCGCTGGTTGGCCTGACGCTTTTCTTCGTCGGATGAGTAGGTGGGGAGGGAAATGGGGTTCATCAAAAAGGAGGGGTTTCAAGCAGTCACTCCGGGGATTAGCCTTTCGGACGAAAGGTCATCGTGGTCTTTTGATGAGGGGCGGTGCCGATCGAGATTTGGACCTCTTGCGTGCCATACACCTCGTGCCAGGCGGTCAGGGTGTAGTCACCCGGAGGGAGCTTCGGGAGGGAGAACTGGCCGTCACGATCGGTCACGGCAAAGAAGGGGTGATCCATCACCCAGAAGTGGGCGGTCATCCACGGGTGAAAGTCGCACTTGGCGGTGATGGGACCTTCGGCAGTTTCGAAGACCTTCTTGCGATCCGGAGAGTTGGCGGGTGTGGCGATGTTGAAGGGGCGGTTCTTCATCGAGAGGGACCGGATGTTGTGAATGAAGGGGTCCCCGTTTTTCATGACGAGTTCCTGTCCCACCCGCATGCCCTGGACGCGCGGAACAAACATGGACTTCTGCTGGTCGATGATGGCCGGCTCACTTGGCGACGGGTAGTCACCGGAGGGTGGGTTGGTGACATAGACAAACACATTGGCAAGTCCGCCGTCGGGGCTAATGAGTATGTTTTCGTCGAGAGCGGGCTGGCCTTCGTAGAGTTGGCGGCTGGCGGCGTCGAGGGGGAGCGGCTGGCGCTTGGGAACAGGACCGTCAAAGCGGACGGTGCCATGGATCGATGGCGCAGTCGGGCGCCGCGTTGATACGATGTCCTTTGAGGTGTCGAGAACCTCAGCATTGATGATCGAGGTGCGGAACTCCTCATCTGTGACGGCTTCGAGAGAGCTGAGAAAGGCGAGCAGATTCTCAATGTCAGTCTTCTTAATGCCTGCTGTGTCGCCATGTTGAACTGCCTTACCGGCGGCTATTTCTTGCTGGATAACTTTTTGAAGTTTCACTTTCCGTTCCTGGTTGCTGAGAGCACTGGCCTTCCACCAGGCCTCTGCCTCTGAGTTCAGGAAACTCTTGAAGCCGAGGTAGGCGTTGCGAGCCATTTCAGGAGGGAGCTTAATCTGGATCCGACCTTCCTGATTCGCGAGGCGACCCTGAATCCTGCCAGCGAAATCCTCGGGTGATTCGCCGTCGTTCGGCTGGTCAGGAATGCGGTTCACGTAGATAAAGGCGTCAAAGGCGGAGCGCCGGGAATTGTCGAGACGATGCACGCCGGTTTGTTTTTCCATCGAACCCGATTTGGTGCCGTGGTTAGGTTTTCTTCCGGGAGTGGTGGGACGGTTTTTGATGCGTTGCGAGACCTTCGCGACAACGTTTTCCCGAAACTTCTTGTCTCCGATCTGGCTGGCCCATTTCAACGCGGCTTCAGGGTTTTTGTTGACGAGTCCGTGTGCCAGTCCGTTGAGAGCAGAGTCCCGGTCGCGGGGATTCTTGATGGACTTGATTCGTGCGATGACGTCCTCGAGTTTCGCGCCGCCCACGCCGGCTCCGAGTCGGCCAAAGGCGGTGGAGAGCGAAGGGTTGCGTGTTTCGCGGCTTTGTTGAGCGAGCGCCAGGTCCACGGCTTTGAACGGAGTGGCGTCGTATTTGCCGGAAGCGATCTGCTTGGCGATGGCCTGCTCGGCTTGTCGCACCTTGGCCTCCTGGGCGCGTTCTGCTTCGGACAGGATGCCTTGTTCAGCGAGGCTGAGCTGAATGGGGCTGAGTTTCAGGCCACCGGTCTCTTCGACTTCGTCGGGCAGTTCCAGTTTGATGATAGAGCCGCAGACGTTCTCCATGTGGCGCGCTGGCCCACTGGTGCTGGTCCAGACGTTGCCGTCTTCGTCGAATTCGATCTCACGGGTGTAGCTGACCCGGAAGGGCAGCGGAAATTCGACGAGGTATTCGGTTTCGGGATTGAATCGGTAGAGGGTGTCGTTGCCGGTGCCGCAGATCCAGACCATGCCGTCGGGCGCGACATTGAGGGCGTAGGGAATCTGGTTTAGGTAGTCTGGCAGCGGGTAGGTGGTCCACTCCTCGGTGGTGGGATCAAACTTGCCGAAGACGCCGGAGCCAAAGCCGGGCACCCAGACCATGCCGTCGGGCGCGACGTGGAGACGGCGGGGCCCGCGGAAAGGTGGGTTCCATTCGGTGACATCTCCGTCAGTGGCTTTGGGATCGATCCGGCCGATGCGGTTGCCGTTGAGCTTGGAATACCAGATCGTGCCGTCGACCGGGGAGTAGTCGAGACCGTAGGGGGTGATTCCTCGGGACTCGCCTTTGCCGCCGGCTTTGACCTGTCCGGCGTCGAGCAGGTGGTATTCCTTCACAAAGTGGGTGGTGGGGTGAAGCGAGAAGACAGAGTTTCGTCCCGCGTCGGTGTACCAGATGAGTCCCTCGGGATCTTTGGGATCAATTCGCAGGGTGTGAGGGTAAGAGCCGCGCTTGGCCGGAGCTTCCGCGCTGGAGACATGAAGGAATTCTCCGGTGTCCACATCGTAACGCGCCATGTGCCCGGACCCGCACATGGTGGTCCAGAGGCTCTTGTCATTGGCCTGCTCGATGGAGTGGGCGCCGCCGGTGCCCTTGGGATATTTGAGAAAACGTTGCTCGCCGGTTTCCGGGTCGAGAATGGCGAGCTGGTTGATGCGAATGTTGACTGCATAAACGAGGCCGTCGGGACCAAGCTCAAGATCGTGATAGGACCCTTCGTAGTGTTCGCCAAGTTCCCACGAGGTGATTTTGGCCCGGGTCACCATGCCGGTGGGTGCCGGAGGCGGCACATACTCGGGCCAGCTTTCGACGGCGTCGTCCTTGTAGGTGTTGATGAGTCGTTCGACGATGGTGTCCTGGGTGTGCTTGTAGAGTCCTCCAAAGCCATCCATCCGGGTGATCATGGTTTCCCAGTCGACCGGTTCTTCCGGGCTGCGGAACGGAACGGTGCCGATCTGGTGGCAGTAACTGCACATCATCTTGAAGTTGAGCCGATCGCGGGGACTCTCGAAGGTGAGCTGGGCAAAGGCGTCGGTGGCTGGGCGCTGCTCTTCGAGCTCTTTGCCGGTGGCCGGCTCCATTTTGATGGTGACCTGACTGTCGCCGAGTTTCACGTTTTCGATCCACTGGTCTCTCTGTCCGGGCAGGCGGGCACGAATCTTGAGGCCGGCTTCATTCGTCTTGTCGATGTGGAAACGACCGTCGGCCTGGGAGAAGACTGAGATGCTCTTTCGCTGGTTGTCGAAGGCCGATACCATGACGCCGCCCATGGGTTGGCCGGAAGTATCGAGGACCTGGCCGGAGACGCTGCCGGTTTTGCCGGTTTTGCCGGCTTTCTTGACGGGCTTCTGTTGAGGCTCGCCCTTGGGTTGGGGGGCCGCCGGACGGGAGTTGGCGCCGGGGCGGGTGGTAACGTCTCCGCCGCTTCTCACGTAGTCGAGAATGCGAATGAAGGAGCCTCCCTTGTTTTCCATATCCGGAAAGAGGCGCTGCTGCGCTTTCCAAAGCTGGCCGACAGCGCTGGATTTCTCAGGGGGAGCGCTGGCGAACCAGCGGTCAACAAAGGCCTGGTGGCCGTCGCCGCCGGGATAGTCCTTGGGAAGTTCGCGGCCAGCAATCTTGAGCAGCAGTTCTCGAGTGGTGGGCGGTGTGCCAGGCTTGGGTTTGGGTGCCAGCTTTGTCTCTGTCTGCGCTGAAGCCGGTTGGTTCGTGTTGCCTTCCTTCAGGGAGGCGAGCCAACGCATCACGTTCTCTCTCTCTTCGGGAAAGGCAGTGAGGTAAAGCTCGATGGACTCTTCACCCGTGATCTTGCCTGCGTCGACTAGGGCTTTCAGCTTGGCTCCCAGAGCTTTCTTGGGATCGGCAGGCTGATTTGATTGGGCAGGGCCAGATTCAGCGGCACGCTTAGTGACTGGCTTTCCGGTGGCGCCGTCTTCGAGACAGTAGAGAAAGCGCATGCCGCGGAGAAAGAGTTGTTTCCCGGCGAGTGCGGGGGAGGCGTGGAAGTTGTCGTCGAGCTGATTGGAAGCCAGGACCTTGAACTCCTTTCCGGCTTCGATCACGACGGTGGTGCCTTTTCTGCCGGCAAAGTAAACCCGTCCGTCGGCAGCGACGGGGGAGGCATAGATGTCCCCGAGATCCGGAACGCGAGTGCGGGCGATTACCTCGGTGCCGTCCTTGGCTTCGAGGCTGGTCAGGATGCCCTGATTGGACTGGGTGAAGTAAAGCTGCCCGTCATAGAGCACGGCGGAGGGGACGTAGGGAGTGCCGCGGTTCGCCTGCCAACGGATCTGATCGGTGACGTCGCCAGTGCCGGTGATGGGAATGGCGAGCAGGGAATGTCCCTTGTAACCGGTCATGCAATAGACCGTGGGGCCATCGACGATGGGGCAGGGGGCGCAGTTGTTCGTGAGGCCGGTGGCCTTCCAGATCAGTTCTCCGGTGGCGAGGTTGTAGCTGCGAACCGCATTCGTACCGGGGGTGATGACCTGGGTGGTGCCTTCATGCTCAGCGATGGCCGGAGTGGCCCAGGTGTTTCCTTCATCGCGATTTTTCTTCCAGAGCGTTTTGCCGGTTTTGGCGTCGAAACATTCGATGGTGGATTGGCCGGAGTGATCACGAACAAGGACCAGCTTTCCGTCGTGCACGACGGGCGAGCTGCCTTCACCGAGACTGGCTCCCATTTTGGCCGGGCCGAGGTCTCTCTCCCAGAGTTTTTCGCCGTCGAGACTGTAGGCGTAGAGTCCCGCCGAGCCGAACCAGCAATAGAGTCGCTCACCGTCGCAGTGGGTGGAGCCCGAGGCAAAACTGGCGTCCTTGTGGTGTCCCTCGTGAGGGACCACGGTTTTCGCAACTTTGCGCCAGAGGATTTTCCCTGAGCTTCGGTCGAAGCACAACACGACCATTTCATAGCTCGTGTTAGGGTGCTTGATGCCGAAGACGCGCTCGGGTTGATCCTCCGGCTTAGGCAGAGAAGGGTCGACTTCGCCGGTGTTGATCGCGGTGGTGATGAATACCTTGTCGCCCACGACGATGGGAGTGCCGGTGCCCTTGCCTTCGATCTCGGCTTTCCAGGCGAGATTCTTTTTCTCACTCCACTCCACAGGCGGTGTGGCCGTGCGGGAAACTCCATTGTTCTCGGGCCCACGCCATTGGTGCCAGGAGTCGGCGTATGACCGAGTGGTAGTACCCGCAGCTAGCAGGAGAGTGGTGCAAAAGGTGAGAAGGAAGAAGCGGGGGTTCATGAGTCTGTCAATACTCCTCGGTGGATGGGGAAATTCGGAAATTAGATTCGAACGGTGATAGCGCGGTTGCGGAGATGGGGGTGATTCCTTGTGGCACGGATGGTGGTTGGCGCCAAACCAAAGGGCGTGAAACTGATTCACCTCTGCATTTCTATCTCAGCTTCAGAAGGGAATAATCGAAAAAAGTTTCGCGAATGTTTCTGTCCTAAGCGGATACAGGAAAACGACTTCCTGTTCAATCCGCGAGATCTGTGTCGCTGCCGGTCCCCTAACCCGTGCCCCAGAGGTTCTCGCCCCCTTGAGAATACTGAAATGAAAATACCCCCGCGTTTTGCTCTTCCTGTTCTTGTGTTCTCCGTGTTCCTCGGGATCTGGATTTCCGGTCGGTTCGAACACGGCCTGGCAAGCCAGGTGTCGACCGGTCAAGGGAATGCCGACTTTCCGAAGCAGGTCGGGCACCCTCCCTTCCTGAGTCCTCATGCCTCTCCGATCAAGGTGCACGGAGATCGGGTTTTCGTGGTGAACACTCCGGCCGACACCGTCGATGTCATTGACACGGTGAAGAAGGAAATCGTTCGTCGCGTTCCGGTCGGGATCGATCCGGTCAGCATCGCGGTGCGACCGGATGGCAAAGAAATCTGGGTTGCGAATCACATCTCGGATTCGGTCAGCGTCATCGACAATGATCCGAAGAGCCCCACCTGGCTTCAAGTTATCGCCACGGTGCAGGATATTGATCCAGTTTCGAAGGCAACTCGATTCGATGAACCGGTCGGCATCGCCTTTGCTGGAAATCACAAGGCGTACGTGGCGCTCTCTTCGGAGAACGAGATCGCGGTGATTGATGTGCCATCCCGCCGGGTCGTCAAGCGGTTGGCGATCGCGGCGCAGGATCCCAGGGCGATCAAGGTGCGGGGTGAGCGGCTCTACGTAATCCCCTTTGAGTCGAACAACCAGACGCAGCTTTCCGGCGGGAGAAAAGAGGACATCGATGGAGAATTGGTGACTTTCGATATCTGGGAACACTCGGTTCATCACAATAATGTATTGTCTCTCGGGCACGTCACCGACATCGTGAAGCACCCGAGAGTGCCGGACCGTGATCTCTACGTGTTCGACACGAGGACCGACCAGCTCGTCGAAACCGTGGATACGCTTGGAACTCTTCTTTACGGGCTGGCGGTTGATTCGAAGGGGAGTGTTTTTGTGGCCCAGACTGACGCCCGGAACGAGGTCAACGGGCGTGCGGGTACGAAGAAACACGGATTGGCTGAGCTGGAAAATCGCGCGTTCCTCAATCGGATCACAAAGGTTCCGTCAGGAGGCGAAGGACGGCAGGCTGAGTTTTTTGAACTGGAACCGCTCCCGCCCGTTCATCCCGATCCTGACGAAGCGCTCGCGACTCCCTTTGCCATTCAGGTGAGCGATGACGATGCGATCCTCGTCGCGACCGCTGCCGGTTCGGACCAGGTGTTCACCGTTGACGCCGACTCCGGCGAAGTCCTGGGCCGGGCACAGGTCGAAGCGGTGCCTCGGGGGATCGCCCTTGAGTCGGATGTAAAAGGTAGGGCTTCCCGGGCCTGGGTCTTCAACGCGGTCGCTAATTCTGTTTCTTTAGTCGACCTCTCAGATCCAACCTCATTGCAAGCCGAGGCGACGGTGGTGTTAGAAGACCCGACGCCACCGGTGTTCAAAAGAGGGCGAATCGCCTTCAACACGGCCAAGGCCTCAACGACGCGGACGTTCTCCTGTGCCAGCTGCCACCCGGATGGTCACACTGATCAACTGCTCTGGGTGCTGGACACGCCGATCGTGACCGGTGCGGACCAGATCATGCCGCGTTCAACCATGCCGATACGTGGTCTTCGGGACACGGCGCCTTTCCATTGGGACGGCATTCCCGGGGATCCCTACGGGGGCAGTAACAGTGCCAATGTCCGTGGTCACGTCGATCCCAACGCCAGTCTCGGGGATCCTGAAAGTACTACCCGGCATCTCATCGATGGCGGACTGGCCTCGACGATGAAGCGGGTCGGTGATGAGACTGCCAACGATGAGGGTAAGGCCGGTTCGCTATGGGCGGCGGAGCGTGACGATATGGCCAAGTTTCTGCTCCATGTGACCTATCCTCCCGCTCAGAAGCGGTCCTACACCAACGAACTTTCCGACCGGGCTGAAGAAGGTTTCGAGTTGTTCCATGTCATTGGA
Organism: Verrucomicrobiales bacterium; assembly: GCA_013213905.1. Taxonomy (GTDB): domain Bacteria; phylum Verrucomicrobiota; class Verrucomicrobiia; order Verrucomicrobiales; family DEV007; genus Arctic95D-9. Next base: position 32,283 of record JABSSQ010000027.1, read on the forward strand.
AACGAGGAGGGGGGACCGCAACGCAATGTCTGCGGCAGTTGCCACCGGATGCCCTTTTGGGTCAGTACGAATACGCCAGGGTCGGGAATGGATACGCCGACCTGGCGCGGAGCCTACGATCGGTTTCTCATTCTTCCCCAGGGCCGTCTTAACGTGATCGATCTCGAATTCTACGAGCGGATCGCCGAGCAGGGCATCCCGGAGCGGGAGATGTGGCGCCTGTCGTGGCGGAGTAAATCAGAGTTCGACCCCGTCTGGGACATGGTCCTGGAAGGTAGTACGGGCTATTCGGGTTCCTTTGCCCGGCAGGTGACACTGAATCAAGCAACGTCGAGCGATAGGCAGGCCCTCGACCTGCTTGTCGCATTGGAGGCCTCCGCTGCGGAAGGTGGCATCGTGCTTCAGGGCGAGGGCGTTGTGCTGGAGAACGAAGGGGAGAGCAGAGCAGCCGTCACATTGCAGTTCGATGGAGCGGCCTACGTCTCCCTGAATGGTGAAGACAAGCGATTCACCCGCGAGCAACTTGTTTCCCTTGCTTTCAATGGAAAATTCGTCGGCACTTTCACCGGTCGCCACGGAGAGAATGCCGATTACACGCATCCTCAACCAGCCTTGTGGACCCTCGGGCCGATTCATGCACAGCGAGGAAAGCAAGAGTTCCCTGTTCTCTCTGGCGAGTCGAAAACAATGACTATCAGCGGGCGGCACCTCCGGGAGGGAGCTAGGGTGATCGTGAATGGGAGAGCCGTCGATGCTTCGGTTGCGCTTGGGGATAAGGAGCGGGTTGAGATTGCACTTGATGCCTTGCCCGCTCCCGGAATTCACTTTCTCCAGGTGCAGAATCCGGATGGGCTTTTCAGCAACGACTTCATCTTCCATGTGGCTGCCGGCGAGGCTGAGGCGCAAAAACTCTCGGCCGCCCCGGACCGTCTTCGCCGCGAGTTGGGATCCGCGATTTCCAGCGGAGAGGTCGACGAGGTAAGACGGCTGGTCCATGAAGGGGCCGCCTTGGATCGACGCCATCCCGACAACGGCATGACTCCTCTCGGCGACGCAGCGTTTAACGGGGAACTGGAAATTTTGCGTTTTTTGCTGAATCGGGGAGTCGATGCTTCGTATCCCAATCGCGATGGCAATACAGCGCTTCATACTGCGGCCTTTCTCTGTCGAAGAGAGATGGTAGAACAGCTTCTCGAACGTGGGGCATCGATTGAAAGAAAGAACGATCGAGGGGAAACTCCAATCGATGTTGTTTCCGGCGATTGGAGCGAGGAACTCTCGCGCTTCTATCGTTACCTGGATAAGTTGGGTAATCTGGATCTCGACTTGGGTGACATCAGGAAATCGCGCCTAGAGATCTCACAGTTGCTTTTGAATCATCGGGACAAGGGTGCAGGAAGTCGCCCCTGAGAGTTCAATTTTCGGCGAGCCTCTAAAATTGAGAGGCTTGAGAGATTTAAGCAAAGGCCCTGCCGGATCCTGGAAAGTTAAGGACACGGTGAATCTATTATGAACTCAACACCAATCTCATTGGAACTTATCGCAAAGATCCTCATCCGATGCTTCTGGATGGGGATAGTCTTTCAGTTTTATGTCTTGTTCTGGGCTCTGCCGGGTGCCGATTGGGCCTATTCCGTGCACAGCAAGTTGTTTGATTTTTCGCGAAGTGAATTCGACTTGATGATGTATGGATTCATGGGGTTGGTGAAGGTGATAGCGGTTGTCGGATTTCTGTTCCCCTACCTTGCTATTCGCCTGGTGACCCGACAGAAGTCTTGATCGCATATTCGGTCACCTTAGCTCGTGCAATGAAATGCCACTCGCCAGGCAATCGCCGCCACCTTTAGTGAGGATTGTTGTGCTAGTTGCCGTTGATTCTCCGCGAGACATTTTCGACGACGACCTTGCGGAAGCCTTCGTTGGAAATCGAGCTGGCCCATTTAAGGGCGGTGTCAGGATCTCGGCCGACGAGTCCGTGGGCGAGACCGTTGATGGCGAAGTCACGATCTCGTCCTTGGTCGAGGGTATTGAGCCGGTTGACGGCGGCCTGGTATTCGACGCCACCGACCCCTCCGCCGAGACGGCCAAAGGCAGCTGAGAGCACCGGGCCGCGGGTTTGAGGATGCGATTGGGCCAGTGCCATGTCCACGGCTTGGAACGGAGCCTGATCAAAGGCGCCGGCTTCGATGAGTTTACCGATGGCTTTTCCTCGTTGGGAAGGGTCTTTGATTTGCTGGATCTGGTGGGGCAGGGTGAAGGTGCCGGTTCGCACGGCCATGACCATAGTGCGGGCGGTGGTTTCGAAGTGGCGCTTTTTGACCGCTTCGCGGATGCCATCTTCATCATAGTAGACCTTGATGACCTGCCCGCCGTCCACGGCGATGGATGCGACCGCGACTTCGATGTCGTCCACCTCGGGCAATTCGACCAGTTTCCAACCGCGTTCATCGGGAAAGGTGGAGACGGCAAAGGAGTGGCCATTCTCCGCGTCGATAACGGTGGCCACCGGGGCTCCGTCGACTTCGGCAACGCCGGTCAGGATGAGTGCACCGGAAAGATTGAGCGGACGGGTGAAGGGTGACTGCTCCAGCAAACCCTGGAAGTGGTCAGGTGTTACGGGCTCCGGAAGAGCGTTGTCAGCCGCCTCCGGGGTTACAGAGAATGAGAGTGAGAAGACGCCCCCTAGGCTTCCGAGAAGTATGGAAGGCAGCTTTCTCATCGCGGTTCGTTGTTGGCCACGTGCTCCATGATTTTGACAAAGGCCGCCCCTCGATTGGGCATGCTCGGATTGACGGCCTGCTGCTGCTTCCACATCTGGCTGACGAGGCCGCGCTGGCGATCGCTCATGCCGCCCATGCGGCGATTGACGTAGCCCTGGTGAAGGTTGTGGGACTCTTCGCTGTTCCGGCCAGCACCGGGATTGTAACCTTCGGGGAGATCCGTTTGAGAAATGCGTTTGAGCTGATTGACGCGCTCCGGGGGAACGCCGTGGCCATGGCTGCCGGAGCGATTGCCCGTGCTGGCGGTCTTGGCATGGACGATCTGGCTGCGCTTCTTGGCTGCGAAGTGCAAGCGCTGAGAGGCGGACTTGATCCGCTCCTCGTTGTAGCGGATGCGGATGACTTCGCCGCCTTCGACCGCGATGGTGGCGATGCAGGTTTCGATATCTTGAGAGCCCGCCAGCTCGATGAGTTTCCAGCCGGTCTCGGACGGGATTTCAGATACCGAGAAAGCACGGGGCTCTTCGGTGTCGATCAGGGTGACGACCGGACGATCGTCAATCCAGGCGCGTCCTGACAGAACGATGGACTCGGAAAGAAAGAGGGTGCGCGAAAACGGGGAGTGATCCCGCAGGGCGGCGAAGAGGTTGTCGTCGACGGCTTCGGGGAGGGCAGAAGCCGGGGCTTCGGAGAAAGCCGTGTGTTGGAGAAGTGCCCACGCGACGAAGCCAGCCAGGAGGCCTGGCTCAAATCGTCGGCAGCGGTTCCTGACACGGTCGCCCATCGGTTCACTCAGGGAAGCAACTCCACGGATTCGATTTCCAGCCCGATGTCCCGACGCACGGACTGAATCCAGATATGAATCAATTCCTGCCCTTCGGGGTGGTCCGCGAAAACGGACTTGGATCGCTTCATACCCGACAGCGGAATTTCGATCTCAAATTCCGGGGCGGTGACTTTGCGAGAAGTCGCATACTTCCCGTAGAGCCCGCCGTTCCACTCGTTGGCCGAGAAACCGACGTGGACCTGACCATCCTGCGTGGTACGTCCCTTCAATAGAAAACGCTGCCCGTCCTGGATTTTGATTCGGGGTTGGCGGGCGGTCGAAGGGTGAAACGTGATGGTGTGGAGCAGAATCGGCTTCTCGAGCTTCTCGCCGAGTCTGGCATCGCCGCGCCAGAGGTGCGTTTTCGCCCGAACCGTTCCGTGAGCAGTGAGGTTGCCGGCTCCAACACGGTGCCCGCGTTCGAAGTCACTCTGCCAGGCGGTGGCGGGTTGTCCTCGGCGTCTGGCGACGAAGTCCGTTTCGGCTTCAAGTGAGGCGGTGATTTCGTGATCGGGTTTGACTTGCTGCGTGCTGCCATCGGCGAGGCGCTTCACTTTGACGAGGCCTTCATTCACGTTGAGACGGGTGGAGTAGGCGTTGGCGAGCACATTGAATTGGGTGCCTAACACCTCTGCCTCAGCGGAAGGAGTGAAGACGAGCAAGGGTTTACCGGCGGGCTGGGGCTGAGCGTCAATGGAGAGGCTGCCGCCAGAAAGGTGCAGCAGTTTCTGCCCATCGCGCTTTTCCAGCTTGAGCTGGCCGATGCCGGAGAGCTGAGTCTCGGTGCCATCGGCAAACACCACCTCGACCCAGGATTCGCCTCCTGCGCCCTCCAGGGTTCCCGCGCCCACTTTGAGCCCGACTTCGATCTGGTTTCCTTCGGTGTCTGACCAGCTGACGGGGCCGGAGTAATCCACGATGGTGGCGAAACGCTCATCGGGCTGCCAGGCCAGCAAGGCAATGCCGAGAAGGATGAGTGCTGCAGCCGCGGCGATCTGGGCAAAGGACCTTCGAGAAGTGGGCTTCGCGGGTGTCGTGATGGCCTCATGCTGGCTCGACTGCAGATCGTTGTGCAGGCCGAGGTAGTGGAAGTAGTGATCCTGCGCTTCCGAGTTTTCGTCGAGCAGGGTTTCGAGTTCGGCCAGCTCGTTGGCTTCGATCGTTTCGTCGACGAGACGGGCCAGCAGGTGGTTGAGTCGATCGGTGTCAGGCTTCATTC
>JABSSQ010000270.1 GCA_013213905.1 Verrucomicrobiales bacterium
ACAGGCTCAACGCAATCGCTCGATCAATTCTTCCCGCTGTTTCGGCAGGTGCCCGATCCATTCTCCAACCGATCGAATCGGCTCGATTCCCGTCTCGAGGACTCCGAGAAACTGGGCCAGCTGCTTTTCGAAGTGTCCCACGGCCCTGAGGTCGGCATCGTTTTCGTCAAGGTAGTCGAGTCCCCGGTCTAATAAGTCTGCTATTTCGGGAATGGGAGCCTCGGGTTCGGCGATCCGGTCGATGAGTTTAACGAAGTAGGACGCTGCCAGGGTTTGCAGGTAGTTGCGACGCAGCCCGAGCCGCGCTTTCTCGATGTGAAGATCCTTGAGGATGTGAAGGTCACCCGTCTTGGCAGGATGGATTTCGATTTCGCAGAGGTAGAAGAGGTCGAGCTTGCCGGCGAAAGGGCTCTTGGGACGGCGGGCTCCTTTGGCAACGGATTTGACGATGCCATACTCATGCGTGCACCAGTGCACGATGAGACTGGTCTCGGTGAGGGGAGACCGGCGAATCAATGTGCCGCGGGCTTTCATGGGTCAGGAATGACTGGTTTGGAAAAAGAAAAAGATTAAGAAAAGGAAAAAGAGGTCAGGAGCTTCGCTCCTGAAACATTACTAAGCGAAAGTTTGAATTTTTCCATATCTGTGAGAACGCTTACGGCTCGCATGAAAGAGGAATTGCAAGCGATCGATACGGACTCTCTGAAGGCACGGCTCAATGAGCTGCGCCGGTATCTTTGACTTCGATAAGCTGGAAAAGGAGTTGGAGGCCTTCGAGGTCGAAATGAGCGCCCCGGAATTCTGGGACGACAAGGACAGGGCCCAGGCCAAGGTCGGGGAAGTTGCCGCCCTCAAGAATAAGGTGATCCCCGTTCGCGAGCTGGATGCACGCATCGAAGATTTTTCGGTGCTCGTGGAGTTGGCAGCCGAAGAGGATGATGCCGCAGCGGCTCTCGAGGAAGTCAAAGGTGAGCTCGAAGAGATCGAGACCGAGCTCGACAAGATCGAACTCCAGACGCTCCTCAATGGACCGAATGACAAGGAGAGTGCTTTCCTGACGATTCACGCCGGTGCCGGAGGCACGGAGGCCTGCGACTGGGCTGATATGCTGGTGCGGATGTATCAGCGTTGGGGCCAGCAGCAGGGCTACAAGATCGAGATGGTCGACATGCAGGAAGGGGAGGAAGCCGGTGTCCGCGGGGCCACGATTCGCTTCGAAGGCGAGAATGCGTTCGGTTACCTGAACTGCGAACGCGGCGTGCATCGCCTCGTTCGGATTTCCCCGTTTGATTCCCAGGCTCGTCGTCACACTTCTTTTGCCAGCCTCGATGTCGTTCCCGACCTCAAGGAAGAGCCGGATATGGAGATCGATGAGAAAGACATCGAGATCAAGACGGCTCGAAGTGGTGGTAAAGGCGGCCAGAACGTGAACAAGGTGGAAACCGCGGTTCACTTGACTCACTTCCCGTCCGGAATTCAGATCCGATGCACGGTGGAGCGAAGCCAGCACAAGAACCGCCAGATGGCGATGAAGCTGCTTAAGGCCAAGTTGCTCCAGATCGAGGAGGACAAGAAGCGTTCCGAAATGGAGCGGCAGTATGGTGAAAAGGGTGAAATCGCATTTGGCAGCCAGATCCGCTCCTACGTGTTTCAACCCTACCAGATGGTCAAAGACCATCGGACGGGTTGTGAAACCGCCAATATCCAGGGCGTCATGGATGGGGATCTTGGTCCGTTCATCGAAGCGAAGCTTCGGGGGCAGGTTGCCGGCGAATCAAGTGACGACGTCTAGAACCGCCTGACCGAATCTCCACTATTCGCCATGAAAATGTTCCTGCTCTGTTGTCTTGGACTGGCATGGGCAGGGATGGTTAACGCGGAGGATTTGGCCATTGTTGATCAGCGCGACTACAAAGCGTCTTCCAACGCCTGCACGCCGGCGTCGGTGTTGAACCTGCTCAAATTCAGCGGGCCGGAATACCGGGCGATTTACGAAAAGGAACTGGGGACCACGGATGAGGGGCGGCTCAACCGTCTCATTGATCGCTACTATCGCAGTCGGAAATCGGTGTTGTATCCGAGTCTCAATCGCTGGGGCGTTCACGGGATCCATACCGCCGACGCGGTCATGGGAATGAACGAGCTGGCTGATGACTTTGGGCTGAAGCCATTCAGTGCCAGCTACCTCGACCGGAAGGAAGGTGAGCTGGTGCAGGATCATATCGAGCGGTGCTTTGGGATGATTGAACGTTCGCTGAAACGGAATGTGACTCCGATCCTGAGCATTCGCTCGTATGTGGTGCGTCATCGGGAAGAAAATAATTTCGAGCCACTGTGGGAACTTGGTCGCAGCCACAGCCTGGTGATTCATTCGATCAAATCAGAGCCGGATATGGGTGGCTTCGAGCTGGTGGCTTTGGACCCGTGGGAGGGGAAGGAAGTGGAGCTTTACGTGCACCGCGAAGCCAATGGCCAGCCCTTCAATGCGCTCGTGGGAATCCAGGAAACCGGCACCTGGAAAGTCGGACGCCCATTCCTTCTCGTGGAGGCTCCGTGGGTTTCCAGCGTGCAGCCGCGCAACTTAAAGTGGTCAGAGCGGTTTATAATTACTGCAAACTTCCTCATTGGGGACTTTTGAGGGCTTGAACTACGTACCGATTTTCCGGAAACTTCCCGCGATTTCGGTGGTTTATCTGTATTGAAAAAGGGGCCACCGTGACTCCGTAAACTATGTCCAGCCAAACGATTGCATTGCCTGCCCCCGAAAAGGGTTGGGTTCTCTACCAGGGAGGTAACGAAACCTCCCGGAGTTCCGACCTGCGGGACCTGATCGGGCATCGGAGCGATGTTGTGATCGGTTATCCGGCCGAGAAAGTGACAACCTTCCCCGTGGTCCTTCCTGATACCGAGGAATCGCTCTACGACAGCATGATCTATTCCCAGCTTGAGAAGCGGGGACTACTGACCGGAAGCGAGGGAGAGGTGCTCTACGACTACGAAATTGTCGATCGCGGCTCCGAAGGCAATACCTTTGCCGTTTCGGTGGTTTCGGACGTGTCGAATGAATTGGTTGATCCAAACGCGGCCGGATATGCGCCTGCCGCGGCTCTGCACTCCGTACCCGAGAACTCCTGCCTGCTCTGGAAGGAACGGGGACGTCTCGTCCTCGCTATCTATAAGGGAAATGAACCGGTTCATCTCCAGGTTCTCAGCGGAGGGGACCGCCTCGGCGCGGGTATTGCCGGAGAGATCAACCTCATCCTCATGGGACTGAGAGGCGACCCCTGCATGGAAGACTCCATGCCTGAGGCGCTGGTCCTGAAAGTTGATGATTCTTCCGCTGAGGAACGTGAGTCATTTGAGGAAGCGTTGAACTTGAGAGTTCAAGCGACTTCGACTTCCTGCGTCTCACCGGGGCGAATCAGCGACCGGTTGCTTCCGGCCGCGGTGACGAAGGCTCGTCGCAAGCGCAAGGCAAAGAGCCGAAACAGTGTGATTCTCGCTGTTCTCTTTGTCGCCTATGCCGTGGGCCTGAGCGCGATGATCATCAAGAGCCGGAACACGGCCGCGGAGATTTCGTCTTTGAAGCGACAGATTGGCATCGTCGAGCCGGATGTGGCCTGGGTTCAGCAGGTGGATCAACGCTGGAGAAACCTCGAGCCGGCTTTCGAAAAGTCCTGGTTTCCGGTGGTGCAGCTGAGTCGACTTACTTCGGCTCTTCCCGGAAGTGGAGTGGTGATTCGGGAATACCGCACCTCGGGTCGGAATATCCGTGTGCGAGGTCAGGCTCGAGATGTGCAATTGGCCAACCGTCTCCTGGAGGACCTGCAGGCAATGGAAGAATTTAAAGCCTACGACTGGAGTATGCCGAATCCCAAGGTAGAGCGGAACAACACAGCAACATTTGAAATTGAAGGAAAACCGAAAAATGCGGGAGCTGACAGTTAGAGAAAAAGTCCTTCTGGGTGCCTGCTTCGGGGTGATCTTTATCGTCGCCAACGGATTTGCGGCGAGGTCTATCCTGAAAAACCTTTCGGGTGGTGACAGCGAGATTCGCAATCTCAAGAGTGAGCTGGCGGATTACGAGATGTGGCTGGAGGATGCTCCTGCTGCGGAGGCACGTGAAAAGTGGCTCATGGAAATGATGCCCCGGCTTGGTGATTCCACCCTCGGAAAAGAGCAGGGCGATTTGCTGCAGTCTCTGCAGGACGAACTCTTTGAGCGCAAGTTGACGATCGATCGCCAGAGCCTTCAGGACATCGAGTATAACAACTTCTACACAGAGGTGGCAGTGCGTCTGGAGATCGAAGGCGACGAGGCAGTCGTCACAGAATGGCTCACGACTTTGCAGAGCCCGGAAAAGTTTCAGGTGATCAAGGATCTCGAAATGGAGCTCGACCTGCGTTCCCGTGAGGCTGAACCGCAGGCAGAGTGCGAGATCACGGTGGCGAGATGGTTTGTGCCGGATTCTGCGAGCTCGTCTTCCTCCAACCAGGATAGCGAGGAAAGCCAGGAAGCATCAGACGATCAGAGTTAGCCCACGATGCGTAACAGAACAAAATGAAACCGGAATTGAAACTTGGAGCTTTGACCTGCACCGCCGTGATGGTTTCCCTGTTTCGCGGGCTTGCGGAGGAGGCAGAGATTGCTTCACCGGGAGCTCTCATCAGTGTTCCTACCAACCCTGAAGCTGACGATTTTGCTGCACTGAAAGAGGCGAGCCCGTTTGTTCGCATTCTTAATCCGGCCGAGATTTACACCCTGAGAGGCGTCGCGACGCTTGACGATCAACCGTTGGCTACCCTCTACAATCGCGAGACGAAGAAATCTGTGTTGGTGTCTCCGGATAAGGCCAGCGATGAGGGCATCCAGCTGGTCGAGGTCGCGGGTGGCGAAGGGCTGGAAGGAGTAACGGCGACCGTTTCCTTTGCCGGTGAAGAAGTAGAACTGAAGTATCAGTTGGAAGGGCTCTATCCCCGTCCTCGCGGTTCGGGCGGTCCACCGCAGCGCGGCGGGGGAAGTGGTGATGGCGAAAGGCGCGGTCCCTCCCAGGAGGATATCGAAAGGTATAAGAAGCTCAGTGAGGAAAATCGCAATCAGCTTCGCCAATATATCGGCCATATCATGAAGACTTACCCAAACATGTCGCGGGAAGAGCGCGGTAACATGATCCGCGGAGCCATGACTCGTCTCTCTGACGGACGTGGTCTGGATATTCCACAGGGAACCCAGGGGGGGGACTAGTTGCTTCAAGGGCGACAGCGTCCACAACCGCGACAAGCGTCGCTAATTGCTTGCGGGAGCTGAACTCGCGAGAAGTTCCGCTAGTTCTTCAATTTGATAAATCGAATCTCCCCGATATCCACCATCCGGGGAGCAGTGTTGTCTCCGGCCTTGAGAACGATGGTGTAGATCACGTCCTTCTCGAGCTTAACCTTTCCATCGAGTTTAACGGGACGGAAGCTGGAAAAGTCACCGGTATCGACCGAGGTGCCGGTGAGTGTCTTGTTAGCAATGTAGACGATGAAATCGACGGCATCTTCGCCGGCGTAGGCCTGTTCCACTTCGACGGTGTAATCGCCGGGCTCGGCGATTTTGAAACTCCATGAAAACCAGGTGCCGGGAGAGGTCCACTGGGTAATCGAACCCTGCGAAGAATCAAAGGCGGCTTTTTTGTCACCAAGGACGCGACCGCGGTTGCCGGGGAGAGCTTCACCCGGGGCGATAGTTTTCACCTGGTTGATGAATTTTTCCATCGTCGAGACGGAGCTCTTGGCCACGGATTTGAGCTTCTCGTCGTTGCCCCACTTGCGCAGGAGCTGAAGTGTCTTGGGATGCGGATACTCAAAGAGCGTTCCGATTAATCGGCGCTGATCGTTCTGATCGCTGATCCTCTGGGCAGCGCTGTCCCACACGGCGATCTTCTCTTCGAGAGATTCTGGACCGGGCAGGGTGACGAGGCGGGCAAGCGCCTTACCGGCAATGACTTTAAGACTCCGGTCATTACTGTTGTCGATAATGGCTTCGACGTAGGGGATGGCAGACCGGTCTCCCCAGGTCAGGTAGGCACTGATGGCGTCGCGCTGATACTCGAGGTCTTTCTCCTGATTGAAGATGCTTGAAAGCCGGGTTTTGACCTCATCTGTGCCGAGCGCACCCAGAATGCGGAAGAGGCTCTTCCTTTCGTCGGACTCCGCGGCAGAAACCCTCGTCAAAATATCACCAACATACCGAGCCTGACTGCTGCTGTGTCTGAGGAGATTTAGAGCGATTCCTTCGATGGAGCGCCGTACGGCGGTGCCGGGATTCGATTGGAGAACGGCGAGAATATCAGCCAGATCCTCATCGTCAGCCAGCTTGCCGGCCGCAGTGATGAACTGGAGTTGCTGGTCCTCGTTGTTGGCCGAGGGGACGTAGCTGAGGATAGTGGGCAAAGCCTCGGTGTAACCTTTGTCTCCGAGAACAACGGAAAGATAAACTCTAAGGTTATTGGACTTGGCTTCCTGGAGCTCCTTGAAAATAGCTTCATCGATACCGGGGCCTTCGAGCTTGGTCAGGACTTTGAGTGCATTGGTTCGAAGCGATCCGGGGGCGTCGGGATCGCTCAGGATTCCAACGGCGATGTTGACATCTTTGACCGTACCGGAAATCTCATCTGCAGCCGCCATCTCATTGATGCGAGCCTGCTGCTTCTTCGCTCCGGCGCTGTTGACGATGCCGATACCGGCAAGGACAGCGATGACTCCGGCAATAGCCCCAATCACAATCAGTTTAGTCTTCTTGTTGGCAGGAGGCTTGGAGTGTTGGTGGATGTGGGGACGGGTAATGGAACCCGTGGCTACACCGGTAGGTGAATTGGGTGAAGTGCCCACGATGAGAGCCGGGGGAGCGGAGGCCTGGCTGGCAGCGGTCACGATCTTGATCTGACCCGTGCCCACATCCAGTGTTTCCTCGACCGGGAGCGCCTGGACCGGAACTGCGCCGGTGGATTCCGGGTTCCTCGGCCAGCGCTTCAGCGCGTCCCTGGCATCAGCCGGGCGATGCTCGATGTCTCGGTTGATCAGCCACATGACCCACTGGCAGATCGAAGGCGAGAGATCCGGTCGAATCTGGTCGAGGGGAACCACCTTGTGCTGGAGGTGGGCATTCATCACCTGGGGAGCCGTCTCCCCATTGAAAGGGTATTGACCGGTCAGGGCGTTGTAGTAAACGCAACCCATCTGGTAGAGGTCAGTTCGGGCGTCGAGTTCGCCCCGCTCAAACTGTTCCGGCGCCATGAAGAAAATGGATCCGAGAACTGATTCCTCCTGGTCCATCGTCTGGACGGAGGGGGTCTTGCTGAATTTGGCGAGGCCAAAGTCGAGAATCTTGGTCTGGAATTTACCCGAAGCCTGCCAGATCACCATGATGTTGGTCGGCTTGATGTCCCGGTGAATCACATCGTTGGCCTGCGCGGCAATCAGAGCCTCCATGGTCTGATAGACCACCTCGGTGAAATCTTCCTGGGTGAGCACTCCTCGCTCGACCGTCTCGTCGAGAGTTTCTCCCTTGAGCAGCTCCATCACCACAAAACCACCCTGATCGTCCTGACCGACGTCGAAAACGGTAATGATGTTGGGGTGATTCAGGCTGGAAAGGGTCTGAGCCTCAGCGATCAGCTTATCGGCCGCTTCCTGGACCTCTTCGTCTGTTGCCTGGCCAGCGGTGAGCACTCGCTTGATAGCGACTTCTCGCTGCAACTGCGTATCAAAAGCTTTGTAAACCGCGCCAAGGCCACCTTTGCCAATTTGCTCGCGGATTTCGTAGCGACTACTCATGTGGGAACGTTGCTGGACAAGCGGTTCAGGGAGATTCCAGCCTTTCCCGCGAATATAAGGGGCATTGTCAGATATTTCACGGATAATTGCCCCCTTTTTCGGCTCAATCACGGAGCCGTCTCAGCGCAGCGAGGGCAGGGTGAAGGACCTGTTCGAATTCAGACCGGAAAACAGTTGGCGCGTTGCGGCGTTCGTCCTAGTTTGGCTTCATCTATGACACGTGAAGATCTGGCGGAAGTTCTCGAAGAAATTGCCCTGCTGCTCGAATTAAAAGGGGATAATCCGTTTAAGATTCGTGCCTACCGAACCGGAGCTGAAACGGTTCGTCAGTTTGCCGGAGATATCGTCTCTCTCGCACGCGACGGAGAATTGAAGGGCATCAAGGGAATTGGCGATGCTTTGCAGCAGAAACTTCACGAGCTGGCATCAACGGGGAAACTCGGATATTACGAGAATTTGAAAGGGGAGTTTCCGGAAAGCCTCTTCGAATTGTTCGGAATCCAGGGATTGGGGCCGAAGAAGGTCAAAGCTGTCTACGAGAACCTGGGTGTCGACTCCGTGGCCAGGCTCAAGGAAGTTTGTGAATCCGGTGAGATCGCGGCTTTGAGCGGATTTGGGGCCAAGACGGCCGAAAAGATTCTCGAGGCGATCGTCTTCAAGGAGCAGAACGCGGACCGGTTTCGTCTCGGTGATGTGGCTCAGCCGGTGATGATGATTCTCGATGCACTGAAGTTGCATCCTGACTGTCTGCGAGTGGAGGCTGCGGGCAGCTACCGAAGGGCCAAGGAGACTGTCCATGATGTCGATTTCCTCGCTGCATCCGCCAACCCGGAGGGATTGATTGAATACTTCGTGAACCAGGAATGGGTCAGCCGGGTCATTGCCGAGGGAGCGACCAAGGCCAGCATCAATCTCGAGAATGGACTGCAGTGTGACCTTCGGGTGGTCAGCAATGATGAATTTGCCTGTGCCCTGGCCTACTTCACCGGGAGCAAGGAGCACAACGTCGCCATGCGCGGGCGTGCTCTTGAGCGGGGCTACACACTGAATGAATATCGACTCGCGGTAAAAGAGGGGAGTGATGCCAAGGAGCCTCCCGTTTTTGAGACCGAGGAGCAGCTCTATCAGTTTCTCGGTCTCGATTATGTTCCGCCCGAGTTGCGTGAGAACACCGGCGAAGTTGAGGCGGCATCTGAGGGCGATCTCCCCGACTTGATCCAGCTGGAAAACCTCCGGGGAACCTTTCACAATCATACCACGGCGAGTGATGGACACAACACTCTGCGCGAAATGGCGGAGGCGGCGATGGATCATGGATTGCAGTACCTTGGCATCGCTGATCACTCGAAGAGTTCCTTCCAGGCAAATGGTCTGGATGCCAAACGTCTCCGTGCCCAACTGAAAGAGATCACGGAATTGAATTCGGAGCTGATGGGGGAAGGGCACCAGTTTCGCCTCCTCGCCGGGAACGAAGTGGATATTCTCAAGGATGGTTCCCTCGATTTTGACGACGAGCTGCTGGGCGAACTCGATTACGTTGTCGCTTCAGTGCACAACGCGATGACTCTGTCCGAGAAAGACATGACCGCCCGGATTATCAAGGCGGTGGAAAATCCTAACGTGACCATGTTGGGGCACCTGACAGGACGTCTCCTGCTTAAGCGCGAGCCCTATGCCGTGGATGTCGCCGCTGTGATTGAAGCTTGCGCCGAAACGAGGACGATCATAGAGCTTAACTGCAACCCATGGCGTCTCGATATGGACTGGCGCTGGTGGAAATACGCGAAAGAGAAGGGCGTGAAGTGCGCCATCAACCCGGACGCCCACCGCACATCGCAATTGGATTATCTTTGGTTCGGAGCCCGTCTTGCCCGCAAAGGATGGCTGACTCGTCGGGATGTGGTGAATACCCTGACCCTGCACGAAATTGAGGCCTTCCTCGATCTGGATCCTATCTCATGAAACGATTTCTCTTAAGGCAGGACGGCAACGGCGGTTGTGAGGCTGTTGCCGAAGCATGCGAAATTCCAACCCCCGGAGCCGGCGAAGTGCTGGTGAAGATCGAGGCCTGTTCGCTCAACTACCGGGACCTTCTCATGAAGTCCGGCCTTTCTGCTTCGGGTGGTGGTGGAGATGTGGTTCCTCTCTCTGACGGAGCCGGGGTGATTGCCGGGTTTGGTGAAGGTGTTTCCGAATGGGAGGAAGGTGACCGAGTCGCCCTGACTTTCTTCCGCGACTGGGAGGACGGGGCTTTTGACATGAAATATCACCAGGCGGCGCGCGGTGGTTCCTGCGACGGAGTTCTCGCCGAATTTGTGACGGCGCCGGCTCACAGTGTCGTCCAGGTGCCGGAGCAACTCACCACTCTGGAGGCGTCGACTTTGCCCTGTGCCGCTTTGACAGCGTGGCATGCTCTCATGGAACGCAGCCGTTCGGTGCAGGAAGGAGATACCGTGCTTTGTCTCGGCACCGGAGGCGTGTCAGTCTTCGCCTTGCAGATGGCCAAGGCCGCAGGAGCCAAGGTCATTATCACGAGCAGTTCGGATGACAAGCTTGCCCGTGCCGGGGAGCTTGGCGCTGATCAAACGATCAACTATCGTGAGCACGAAGCGTGGGACAAGCAGGTCAAGGAACTGACCGGCGGGCGCGGAGCTGATTTTGTGATTGAGGTCGGTGGGCCGGGCACGCTGGAGCGCTCGCTCAAGTCGGTTGCGGCCGGAGGGGTGATCTCCCAGATCGGCGTTTTGACCGGATTTGATCCACCTCAAGTGAGTCTCTTCCCGCTGGTGACTCACAACGCGGACATCAACGGCATCTATGTTGGCAGTCGGGCCATGTTTGGTCGGATGAATGCGTTCCTGTCAGGTCAAGGCATCCGCCCCGTAATCGACGAAGAGTATCGTTTCGATGACGCGCTTAAGGCTTATGCCTCACTGGAAGGTGCCGGGCACTTTGGAAAGATTGTGGTGAAAGTTTAGCGTCATCCAGTCAGGGATCACCTTGACCGTGTCTTGCGGGGCCCCGGGATCAATAATTGAGCTCCAGCTTGTTGCCGGAAATTCTTGCGGGAGAACCGAAAGAGAGGGGCTCATTCTCGCGGATGTGACCGGCCGGCAGATCCTTGAGAATGGGGAAATCGGCGTCGCGAAAATGGCTTTCGAAGACGTTTTCGACGGTAACGCCGTCGCTACCGGGATCTCCTTCGGTAAACGCCCCGAGCACAAGCCCACGGAGTTGTTCGAACCAGCCTGATTGCTTCAAGGTGGTGAGCATGCGGTCGACTCGGTAGGGTCGTTCGCCGACATCTTCGATGAATAGAATCTTCTCAGCGAGGTTGGGGGTGTAAGGAGTTCCGTTGAGGGCAGCAAGGACGGCGAGGTTGCCTCCGATGAGGGTGCCCTCGGAATTTCCTGAATCGGGCTTGAGAGTGCTCAGATTCCACTCGCGAGGGGCCCCCGGTTGTTCCAGTGCTTCGATCCAGAGCTGGCGGATGGGTTCGCTGGCACCGCCCAGGGCTGCCACCATTGGAGCGTGAATGGAGCGCACCCCGCGAGATGCCCAGAGGGTGTGCAGGGCGGTGATGTCGGAGAAGCCGACAATGAGCTTGTTGGCTTCTTCGACCTGGTCCGGATCGATGCCCGGTAAAATTCGGGTGGTTCCGTAGCCGCCGCGGGCGCAGAGGATGGCGTCGACGGTCGGGTCAGCAATGGCGGCATTCAGCTCGTTGAGCCGGCGCTGATCGCTGCCGGCAAAGTAACCTTTCGTCGAAAAGATCTCAGGAGAATGGGTGATGTCGTAACGTTCCCGAAGCCATGAAACGCCGTGACGAAAGGCGTCGTGGTCGAAAGGGCCGGCCGGGGCAACGATGGCGAGGCGGGAGCCTTTGGAAACAGGTCGCGGGGTTCGGGAAGACATGGGAAAGTGAAGATTCCTGAAAAAGCAACAGGGTTAAGTCGCTGACTTAACCCTGTTGAATGGTTTTAAAGCTAGGGTGAGGTGATTACTCCTCGACCGGGGCCACCATACCGTAGTCGCCGTCTTCCCGGCGATAGATGATGGAGAGCTTGTCGGTCTTGGCATCGTGGAAAAGGATGAATGGTCTTTCATTCATCTCCATGTCCATGATGGCTTCGTCAGAGAAGAGATGCTTGATCTTGTAGTTCTCCTTGTGAACGATGACCGGCTCGTGTTCCTCCTCGGGCTCGTCAGGGATATCCGGGGGGAAGATCGCTTCCGCAATCTGACGCATTTCCTTAGCCCGTTTCTTGGGGCGGTGGGATTTGAGCATCCGGGTCTTGTGCTTGCGCATCCGTCGGGCGATTTTTGAAATCGTCTCGTCGATCGACGCGTACATGTCAGGGGTTGTGGTGTGTGCCTCGATCACGATGTGATTGGCACAAAACAGAATAATCTCGGCGATATGCCTCTCCTGCTCGACATTGAGAAGCACTTTGGCCTCGATGATCTTGGGGTAGTCGAGATGCAAACCGGCCACTTTCTTTTCCGCGTACTCTCGCATCGGTTCGGTAACTGATACATGACGTCCGGTGACAGTGATGGGCAGGTTTACGTTTTGTACTTGCATGGTGTGCTCGTTTTGTTGGGTTCGGGTTGTTATCTAAGCAGCGGAAATGGTAGCAATCGGGAGGGTTGATTGACAAGCCTTCTCTCCGGCTGCCATGGGGGAATAAAATTAGGTTGTGGGGGCCATGGGTTACATGGTGAAACGGTCGCCCAGATAGAGTTCGCGGCTGACCGGGTCGTTAATCAGGAAATCGCGGTGTCCTTCGCGGAGAACTTTTCCTTCGTAAATCAGGTAAGCCCGGTCAACCAGCTCCAGGGTTTGTCGGGCATTGTGGTCGGTGATGAGAATAGCGAGGCCGGATTTTCTCAGATCTTCGACAATGGATTGAATTTCGTTCACAGCGATGGGGTCAACGCCGGAAAAGGGTTCGTCCAACATCAACAAGCTAGGGTTTGTTACGAGCGAACGGGCGATGGTGAGACGGCGTTTTTCACCGCCGGAGCAAGTTAACGCTAGATTGTTGCGAATGTGAGTGATGCTGAATCGTTCCAGGAGCTCCTCGGTGCGCGCCTTTCGCTCTTTCTTTGACAGGTCGAGTGTTTCCATCACCGCCATGATGTTTTCCTGCACAGTGAGCTTTCGAAAGATGGACTCTTCCTGTGGAAGATAACCCATCCCGAGGCGGGCCCGTTGATACATCGGGAGCTCGGTGACGTCTTTGTTATCAAACTGAACAGAACCTCCGTTCGGCGGAACGAGGCCAACAATCATGTAGAAGCTGGTTGTCTTTCCGGCACCGTTGGGACCTAACAAGCCCACGATTTCACCCGCGCGGACATTGATTTCGACGCCGTTTACCACGGTGCGGCCATCGTAGATTTTGACGAGGCCGTTCGTCTTGAGCAGAAACTCCTTGTCGTTGGCAGGGCGTGACGGCGTTTCCGGATCGGGAAGCGGGTTTTCTTCGACGGATACCTTGTTGTCCGGCGGGGCGGTTTCTGCGGAATTGGCCGCTTTAGATTCACCCACTCGCTTTGGCGGGTTGTCTGCCGGAGGAGGCGAGTCAGTCCTGGCGGCCGGTGCGTCCTGCTTCAATGTGGCCTTCGCTGGCAGCACTTCTTCCTTTGCTGGAGCCTCCGGGGTTGGTACCTTTTTGAATTTCTTCTTTTCGGCCGGCGCCTTTTCTTCGGGCGATGTGTCTGCGGGCGATGTGTCTGCGGGCGATGTGTCTGCGGGGATGTCCTCTCTGAAATCGGGAACCTCCTGCTCGACGAAAGACTCGAGCTCGTCGTTGATCATTTCCTCCTTTGGGGAAGGAGGGGTGTCTTTTCGTTTGATTGGAATCTCGACTTCTACAGACTGCACCGGAGCATTGCCTGAGATTTGTTTTCGCGGAGGCAGCATGGCCTCTTCGGAGGGACGCCGGGTTCCCTGCTTCGGAAGCGGTAACTCCTCGGAGTAGCCGGGTTTGTCCTTTTTACCGGAGCCGAAAAGCTCGTCGAGCTCGTCGCGGTCGTCTGAGTAACTCATACAGCAGGGGGGAATCCGAGAGAAGAAAGATTAACGGAGGCGATCGATGCTGCCACCGACGCTGTTGCCGATGCCGATGGTCTTGGATCCTCCATCATCCTCAACAGGGAAGCTGATTTTGTGACGGGAGGGAGCTCGCGAGTCAGAACCGTTGATCTTGTACTTTCCGTCTCCTGTCATGATGATCTGCGCATCAGGTTCGGTGCAGCGGGCGTGCTTTTCTCCATCCTGGATATAAGGAGGGCCGCCTGAAAGAACGATGTCCTTCGTGATGCCGTTGTAATCTGCCATCCGCGAGATAGCGATCTGGGTATTACCATCCGGGCTGATGCGACGGATTTTAACCGTTCCTCCGGTGGCAACGGCTCGCTTAAAACTGGAGCTGTTTCCTTCTTCACCGGCATCCGCGCTGGCGCCTTCGGCAAGAGTGACAACCAGCTTATCGCATTCGAGAATGAATTCGGGATGATTGATCACCACGTTTTCTGTGAAGGTGATAATACCTGCATTGTTGTCCATTTCTGAATCGCCGGAGGTGATGACAACTTCGTTCTTTGCGTTGCTCTCAAAGGCACCTTCTTCGTCGGTCTGGTAGATCGGGGCGATAGGTGTCGGTTCCGGGAAGTCGCCAGGATTCAAAAACGGAGAATCGGGGATGCTTGAGGATGTGGTCGGAGCGGTCGCGATAGGCGTGACTTGGTTGTTCTGAACGATAGGCTGGTCAACTACCGTGGCGGCCGGTTTGGGAAGAGCGGGCGCGTCGGGAGACGAAGGCTGTGCCGCCGGAGGAGTGCCTACGCTTCCAGCCGGGCGCGTTGCGGGAGCGTCTGCCCCGGTCGGGGCTGCGGTGGGGACCGCTGTTTGAGCGGCGGCCGGAGCCATCCGGCTGAATTCCTCTACCGCGGAGTTGGCAGTGGCTTCAATGGAGGATCGGTTTTCCTGGATGGCCTGGGCGGCTCCCTCGATTTCCTTCTGGTTGTCCTGGAAGACCCGGGTGGCTTCGCGGACAGCATTGTCGGCTTTGTCAGAGTTGGCTTTGAGTTCCTGGATAGCGTTGGTAGCCGCTTTTTCGGGATCCTCCTGAACCTGGCGGAACATGTTCTTAAGCCGCGGGTCGTCGAGAAGGTTTGCTCCTTCCTCGACCAGGTCTTCGGTAGAGGTATCCTGGGCCGCCAGAGGTGTGAGCGCTAGAGCGGCGAGGGTGATAAACTGCCAGAGATTGATAATCTTCATGGTGAATGAGGTTAAAGTGTTAAAGAAGTAGGGGCTTTTACTTTGAAAACGGTGCACCCATGTCAGGTGAAAATTTGTCGGCGTCAGGGATCACGACTTTGACGTTTCCCTCCAGTCGGCTGACCTGGGTTTGCTGGTGAAAAATCATGGTGTCACCGGTCATGACAAATTTGGGCTGTTCGATCTTTGATGGTGTTTTGCTTCTCAGTTCGCCGGTCGCCATATCGTAGGCCGCTTCGTCCATGGAAATGGTTGTCTCCGGGTCTTCGCTTCCGTTGTAGACCAGCACCACGAGGTCGACGAGGTCGAGATAACGTTCGTCGATGCGGGTAATGGACGAAGCGTGCATGACCGACTTGAGGTTTTCCCCGGTATAGGAAGGAATGGCGACGCCCTTGAAGACACGTCCGATGGGAAACATTTCCTTCAGTTCCGGAGGGAAAGCCGCCTGCATCGCGAGAGTTGCAGCTTCCGGGGCAGGTTCGTCCTGTGATGCCAATGTGAATGGCATCAGGCAAAGCCAAAACGTGCTCAGCACGAGGCCAGTTGTCCGGACGGAACGGGTCATGTCTGGGGGATATCTCGTACGAGGCAGTAGACTGCTTTCAGTTTGGCTAACACTTCGCCAAGTTGGTCGAGCGGAACCTGGTTGGGGCCGTCACTGAGAGCCTTTTCCGGGTTGGGGTGGGTTTCCATGAAAACTCCATCGCATCCCGCCGCAACAGCAGAACGGGCCAGGACGGGGGCGAGATAGCCGTCACCACCGCTGGATGTCCCTTGACCACCCGGGCGCTGCACGGAGTGAGTCGCATCGAAGACGACGCGATAGCCGTCTTCCTGCATCCAGGGAATAGATCTCATATCTGCTACGAGTGTGTTGTATCCAAAGCTGGTTCCGCGCTCGGTGAAAAAGTAGTTCTCGGAGCCGAAAGCATCCAGCTTATCAGCTATGTTCTTAACGTCCCACGGAGCGAGAAATTGGCCCTTTTTCACATTCACGACCCGGCCGGTGCGCGCGGCAGCCTCGATCAAATCAGTCTGGCGGCAGAGAAAAGCAGGGATCTGCAGGATATCGATGTATTCGCCGGCAATAGCCGCTTCTCCTACGGTGTGAATATCAGTAGTCACGGGCACGCCGAGTTCCTTACCCACACTGGAAAGCAGGCGGCAGCCTTCTTCGCAGCCAATGCCGCGGAAAGAGGCCCCCGAACTGCGGTTGGCCTTGTCGTAGCTGGCTTTAAAAACCATGTCGACGCCGACGTCATCAGCGATTGATTTGATCTGCGGTGCAACCTCCCTGATGAAGGCCTCCGACTCGATGACACAAGGGCCCAGAATGAAAAGGGGACGATCGCCCCCGAGCTGATAGTCCCCGACTGTGACAGTTCCAGAATTGTCTCCCATAAGTATCCTGAAACCTAGCGCGGGGTTTCCTCAGAGGCAACCAGTTGAGGGATTTATAGTGATTATCAATAAAATTGAAATATTGAGTCATAAATTGTCTGGACCTCGAAATTCGGAGCGATAAACTGACGCCGCGTCGTCACCCTAGGATGGGGCGATTTTCCCGTCATATGCAAGATTCGCCTGAACAGGTGCCCTCCGTCAGCCTATGTCCCGAATGTGATCAGTCGCTGGACGTCTCGGGCCTCCCACCGTATGCCAAGATCGAATGTCCGCATTGCGGAGCCTCGATCCGGGTTCGGACGACGATGGGACAGTATCAGATCACCGGGATGCTCGGTGAGGGGGGAATGAGCCAGGTGTTCAAGTCATTTGATATGCACCTAGGGAGGGAAGTCGCACTCAAGGTGCTGCACCAGTCCCTGAGCCGGGACAGTGCTTTGACCGCCATGTTCGAGCGGGAGGCCAAGCTGACTGCCTCCATTCTGCACCCCAACGTGGTGAAGGTATTCACCGTCGGAAACGAGGACGGCTATTTCTTTATCGCGATGGAGCTGGTTGATGCGACCAGCCTGGAGCAGGTCATCGCATCTACGGGAGCGCTTCCCGAAAAGGAAGTGCTGCATGTCGCTCACGATGTGGTAGCGGGCTTAAAGGCAGCTTACCATGAGGGGCTGATCCACCGCGATATTAAACCGGGCAATATGCTCGTGACGGGCGAGGGAACCTCCAAGCTCGTGGACTTCGGCCTCGCGGTGCAACAAGGAGGTGACGACGAGTCTGATGATGTCTGGGCAACGCCGTATTATGTGCCGCCGGAGAAGCTCGATGGTGAAATGGACACCTATCTGGGCGATATTTACAGCCTGGGTGCGACGCTCTATCACGCCATTACCGGTAAACCACCTTTTGAGGCCAACACCTCATCGATGGAGGAATTGAAGGAGATCAAAAAAGCCGAGATCGACCTCAAGACAGAAGCGCCGGGGGCTTCTAAGCCTGCCGTGAAACTCATCGAGCGGATGATGGCCTACAAGCCTGAGAATCGCCCACAGTCCTATGATCTCCTGCTTGAAGAGATCATTGATATTGAGAAAAAAGCGTTTGGGTTCGACCGCACCTCATCGAGGGCGGCCCGCCCGCATCAGAAAAAGCCGTGGCTTGTCGTCGGAATTCTCTCCGCTTGTTTTGCGTTGGGCACCGCCCTCTGGATCCGCCACGGAGACGAAAAGCCGCTTCCCGCAGGTGAGGGTTTCAGTGTTGGTGGTGGTGACGGGGGGGTCATCAGTGCCGGCGCTGAATCAAACGCCGCCCAGTTTCTCAAAGGGCGAGAGCTTTTCGTGAAGGGTGATTTCAAAAAGGCGGAAGTCATCTTTACCGAGCTCAGTGGTGCGACTTCACTTTCTCCTTCGACTCAGATGTGGAGTCAGTTTTTCGGGGGGACACTTCAGCTTCTCCTCGGAAATGAACAGGACTCCCGTGAGATGTTCTCTGCGATTGCTGCGATCGATCCCGTCGGTGAGGAAGGCGTGGAGGACGTTGTCGCCTTTCTTCAGAAGGCATCAGAGCCCCTCGCTTCGAATCTGCCAATGATCGACAGCATAGTTCCGTTTGAAGCTGGTTCCATTGAATCTGTGGGGATTCTCGCCGCAGGCATCAAAAACTGGCAACAGGGGGATTTCGAATCCGGTATGAAGCTGCTGGACCAATTTGCTGCCAGCCAGCCGCCAGCGGATTACGCGTGGGTCGACGAACTCAATAGCATTGTGGAAGTCTACCGCAGAGACTACGAACGTTGGCAGGCTCTTCCCAATCCGGCTCGCAAGAATGGGTCCGCTTCCTGGGTGGCAGATCGCGAGGCGCTCGAAGGGGCTTTGGATGAGGTCGAAACGAAGGGCTCGCTGCAAAGGCTCATTCGAATGAGGCTGAAGCGTATTGAAGACATTCGAAGCCTGATTGCCGAGGAGAAAGAGGAAGCCAATCGTCCCCAGGTTGCCGAGGTGACGACTCCGGAACCCGAACCCGGGTTACCGGATATGACACCGGAGGAGCCGGAAAGTACGGACCCTTTTGCTAAGCAGCAGTTGTCGCCGGAGGAGATGGTGGAGAGAGATAAGCTCAAGGAATTGCTATCGTCATTGGAGTCCTACGGTGCCACTTACCAGTTCTCCGAGGCCATCGCCAAGCTTCGGGCGGAACCCCTCGAGTCCTGGACGATCCAGGAAGTTCGAAACGAACTGGTTCTGGGTTTCGGTCGTGCCGAGGGTTTTCTGCCCATGCTGGCGGGGCAGCTTTCGATCTCTGACTACGAGGGGATCATTCGCCGGAAAGAGGGCGTGCCTCTGGAGGCGGCGATAACCTCGGCCGATCCCTCCATGTTTGTGATCGATTTGGGATTCGGCCCCAACGAAGTGGCCGTCACTGAATTTTCGCCGGATTGGCTGGTCGAAGCCGCAGAAGCGGTTTTGCCTCCATTCAGCCCGTCGACGCAGGATGCCTGGGAGAATGTTCTCTTCTTTTCTCTGGCCACGAATCAGCCGGAACCCGTGAGCCGAATTTCCCAGGTGATCCTGGCCGGTTCTCCTGAGTTTGGCGAGCGCTGGAAGAAGCTGATGCTGCTCTCTTCGCCAAATCCGTAAAGGGCGTTTACAAAACCGACGCGGGGTTGTAATCGCGTAAGACTTCGGTGAATTTACCGTCGTAACTGATAACAAACAGAAGTTATGTCAGACAAAGACGACGATACTCCACCTCCGGGATACCCTGATCCCAACGAAATTTCCCGTAAGCTCTCCGATTTCCTGAAATCCAATTTCGGTGACAACGTATCGTTCTCGGCGATGCCCGGCGGAGCCAACCCTTTCGCTTCCGACGTGGCTCCGGATCCGACGGGAGAGGACCATGACCTGCAGGACGATCGTGCGGACATTTTTGATTTTGATCTGCTGCCCCGCCAGATCAAGCAGCACCTAGACCGTTTCGTCATCAAGCAGGACGAAGCCAAGAAAGCTCTCTCGATTGCCGTATGTGATCACTACAACCACGCGCAGTATCTTCGCCGTCTCGAGGAGGATGACCCGCATGCGGCAGAACGCATCGAGTTTGCGAAGCAGAACGTGATCGTCGTGGGACCGACTGGAGTCGGCAAAACTTACCTCGTCAAACACATTGCGGAGCTGATCGGTGTGCCTTTCGTGAAGGCTGATGCGACTAAGTTTTCAGAGACCGGTTATGTCGGTGCTGATGTGGATGACCTCGTCAGGGAACTCGTTCGCAAAGCTGACGGTGACGTTGAGTTGGCGGAATACGGCATCGTCTACATCGATGAGATCGACAAGATCGCCACAGCATCGAACATCGGTGGTCGGGATGTGAGCGGGCGCGGTGTCCAGACGACCTTGCTCAAGCTGATGGAGGAGACCGAGGTTCCAGTGCGGAACCCACAGGACATTCAGTCGCAGATGCAGGCGATGTTTGATCAAAATCGCGGCAAGCCCAGCAAGGACGCGATCAACACCCGCCACATTCTATTCATTGTTAGCGGAGCATTCTCGGGGCTCGAAAAAATTGTCGAGAAACGACTGCGCCAGGGAGCTATAGGCTTCGGTGCCGAGCAAACCACGGCGGACGATGCCGCTGCGATCAAGGAAGCCATCGGCACGCAGGACTTTATCGAATTCGGCTTTGAGGCTGAGTTTATTGGCCGTCTTCCTGTCAGGGTAGTCTGCGATCACCTTGAGAAGGAGGATCTTTTTGAGATCATGAAGAATTCCGAGGGCAGTTTGATTCGTCAATATGAGCGCGAGTTTGAGGCCTTTGGTATCCAGGCGGACTTTCAGGACAGTGCTCTCGAAAAAATTGCAGCTGCAGCTGCGGAAGAAAAGACCGGTGCGCGGGGATTGATGACGGTGTGTGAGCGCCTACTCCGCAACTTTAAGTTTGAGCTTCCAGGCACCAGTGTGACCGAGTTGACGGTTGACGGGGAGCTGGTCGATCAACCGGCTCAGGCACTCGATGGATTGCTTGGTGAAGCCGAGACTTTTGCCGACTCCCGGGTTGTGGCTGAGTTGGCGGCCTTCAAGCGAAAGTTCGAGCAGGAGTTCGGCGTGAAGTTAACCTTCGAGGGCGATACCGTGACTGGATTGGCCAGCCTCGCGGAAGAGCGCGGCCAGAGTGTCCTGCAGTTGTGCGAAGAACTGTTCCGCGACTACCAGTTTGGTCTGAAGTTGATTAAGAAAAACACCGGTCAGGACTCTTTCCCGATCCCGGCGAGTGCCCTGAAGAATCCTGATAAGTTCCTTAGCGGTCTCGTTGTTGCCAGCTATGGGCAGGAGGAAAAAGCAGCCCAGGAAGAGTTGGACCTGGGAGACTCCGAGACGAGTGAGTCATCCTAAATTGCCTTATTCGCCGATATCCTCATTCCAGAGTTCGGGGCGCTGCTGGATGAAGCCGCGCATGATTTCGATGCAGGTTTCATCGTTCAGCTGCACCAGCTCGACACCGCGCGAACGCACGTAGGCCTCGGGGCCCTTGAAGGTGGTGTTTTCCCCAATCACGATCTTAGGGATACCGTAAAGCAGAGCCGTGCCGCTGCACATGTCGCAAGGGGAAAGGGTGGAGAAGAGCATACTGCGTCGATAGTCGGAAGCGGTTCGCCGGCCGGCATTTTCGAGGCAGTCCATTTCGGCATGAAGAACGGTGCTGCCTTGTTGCAACCGTCGATTGTGGCCGCGCCCGATGATTTTCCCGTCGAGGACGAGCACTGAGCCAATGGGGATGCCCCCCTCGGCGAGGCCGAGGCGGGATTTCTCAATGGCGGCTTTGAGAAATGAATCCATGTCTCAGGTTTTACCGGTAGAGGCGGTCCGTATCAATCCCCCGGGGTGCCAAATGGAGTGAGGCATCCTCCGATTTCTTATTGAAATGTAAAAATTACCGGCGACCGTATTTTATGGGAATTATCAAAAGAGTGATTTGTATGCTCGCGGTGGCATCGTTGATCGTCGGCTGTGCGAGTCGCGGCGGGCTTTCCCGAACAGAATACATTACTCTTGAGGCGACTGGATACTGCAAGTGCCAGGAGTGCTGCGGCTGGAAACGCAATCTGCTGATGCAGTCGGTCTATGCCTACGGCGACATGAAGGGCGAGAAGAAGAAGATCGGCCAAACTGCCTCCGGGACTAAGGCTAAGCCGGGTCATACGATTGCTGCGGATACGACCATTTTTCCGTTTGGCACTCGAATGAAAGTTCCCGGCTACGGATGGGGAACGGTGGAAGATCGCGGGGGAGCGATCAAGGGAAACAAGATCGATCTCTTCTTCAAGACCCACAAGCAGGCGCTGGAGTGGGGACGTCAGACGGTGAAGGTTGAAGTGGTGATGCCCTGAAACTTGGTGGTAAATCTCCGAATTTTCGTTGCAGCGCGCGGTTCTCTATGAGAATAACCGCGCATGGTTTCATTTGAAGATCGCGTAGTCGCTGTGACCGGTTCCGGTCGCGGGATCGGTAAGGAGATTGCCCGGGCATTTGTTCAGCGCGGAGCAAAGGTAGCTGTTGCCAGCCGAACCGAGTCGAATTCCCAGGCTGCCGCCGACGAACTGAACGCTGAGGGCCCCGGTTCCGCCAAGGCCTACGCTGTCGACATTGCGGACTACGACAGCACGATCGAGTTTGGCAAGCAGGTCACCGCTGACCTCGGTGCCGCCAGCATTCTGGTAAACAATGCCGGCGTCACTCGTGACGGTCTCGCACTTCGCATGAGCGAAGATGATTGGGACACAGTGCTCGACACGAATCTCAAGGGCGCTTTCAACGCGGTGAAGGCCTTTCAACGTGGTTTGCTGAAAGCGGACAATGCCCGCATCATCAATATCAGCTCTGTGATCGGCCTGATGGGCAACGCGGGGCAGGCCAACTACGCTGCAAGTAAGGCCGGTCTCATCGGCTTCACCAAGGCCCTGGCCAAGGAGTTTGCCGGTCGCCAGGTTTGCGTGAACGCGATCGCTCCCGGATTTATCGTGACGGACATGACCGATGAATTGACTGAAGAAGTCCAGGAGCAGATCAAGAGTGGAATCCCGCTTGGATCTTTTGGCGAAACTGCTGACATCGCCAATGCCGTGACTTTCCTCGCCAGTCCCACCTCCCGCTATATCACCGGTCAGGTTCTGACTGTGGATGGTGGCATGGTGATGTAGGTAGAAAATTTAACATAGTGAAATGCTGAAATTGGGAAATCGCATTTCAGTTTTCTTCATTTCACAATTTCCAAAAGAGCCTGTTTCCTTTTGGGGACAGGCACTTTGCTTTGTAGGTTTGTGAAAATGAATTGCAAACCCTCGGGTGATTTCGTAAACCGGCATTATGTTCACGGTTCGTATGATGGTGCCGGCTGACTTCGACGAAGTCGCTG
The DNA here is from genome assembly GCA_013213905.1 of Verrucomicrobiales bacterium. Taxonomy (GTDB): domain Bacteria; phylum Verrucomicrobiota; class Verrucomicrobiia; order Verrucomicrobiales; family DEV007; genus Arctic95D-9. The sequence goes on from JABSSQ010000270.1 coordinate 22,924, forward strand.
AACTTATTTTCCTTTCGACTAACGGCTGGTATCAACAGCATTTCGGTCATTCCATCTTCCAATGTCTTCCAGATGACTGCCGTGTGTTCCCGGAGGTCTATGAAGATCTAGATCCAGAGTGCGGGCTTGTTGTTGAGCATCCCCAGACTCAGATGATCGTGGGGTCATGTTTTTATCATCCCAGGGAAACACATGTTTCGCTGGGGATCATGAATGTGCATCCCAACTATTTCGGCCACGGTATCGCGGGCTTGATTTTGAAGCACATCATCGAATACACAGACTCCCGTGGTCTACCGCTTCGTCTTGTGTCGAGTGCGCTCAATCTCGATTCGTATTCGCTCTACAATCGCTTTGGCTTTGTGCCCGCCGCGATCTACCAGGACATGATGGTAACCGTGCCTGCAAAAGGTGTTCCTGAACACGAGGGCGATGCTCTACCGGGGGTTCGGGAAGCCGGACCGTCTGATCTCCTTGCAATGGGGGCGCTTGAGTTTGAAATCAGCGGAATCTCACGAGAGCGCGACTACTGCTACTTCATCGAAAAGGGCGACGAGATCTGGCACACTGTGGTCTCGGAGGATGAAGAAGGAAACGTGGATGGATTCCTCGTTTCAGTGGATCACCCCGCATCAAGGATGATCGGCCCTGGAGTCGCCCGCACTCCAGAAGCCGCGCTGGCCATGTTGCGGGTGCAGCTGGAGCGCTTCAAAGGGAAGTCCGTCGTTTTCCTGGTTCCGGCTTCGTGCCCGGAGCTCGTCAAATCCGCCTACAAGCTGGGAGCCCGGAACTGCGAGCTCCACTTCGGGCAGGTGAGGGGCGATGCCCAGCCGGTGAACGGCGTGGTCATGCCGACCTTCCTGCCGGAATCGGGCTAGAGAACTGACTTTTTGGGGACGAGGAGCACTAGGGAACAGAATTATGGCGTTGCCAATTTCTTCGCCTGTTCCTGGCTCGCTACGTCGAGGCTGGCGAGAGGATAGACAAACTCAGAGCCGTCTTCTTTGCGGAGTTTTACGTGAGTGGCATTTACTGCGACGAAGGAAGCTTTCAGTGAAACTCCCTGAGTGTTGGTCCAACTGAGAAATTCTACGGGAGCACTCGCCGTCGATGGAGTGGAGGTACTCGGTGCCGGGTCAGGGTCATCAGCAGAGAACTTGGCCCCTTCGGCTATCCACTGCTTCACCAAGTTGAGTTCGACCGAAGTCATGCCCTCTGCGCCGCGGGCGCGGGCTGGAGGCGGTGGCATCGAGTCGCCGTCGGTGCGGGGGAGTCCGGCCTTGATAGTGAGCAGGCTGTTCGCGGGGTTGCCGGGGATAATGACGGGATTGTCACCGCCGATTCGGTCGGCGAAACTGTCAGTACTGTCCATTCTCAGTTTGCCTTTCGCGCGGGGACCGCTGTGGCATTTGTAGCACTTTTTATTCAGAATCGGCCTGATCTCAGAGGTGTAGTCGACAGCGCTGACGTGGCTCATCGAAACAAAGAGAAAAGCTAAAAGAGAAAGGAGAGTCGGTAGTTTCATTCGCAATATTTAGTCAAGGTTTCGCAATAAACGACTATCGGAAAAACCGAGGCAAAACCTAATAGAATGCCGCAGCGAGTCAATTACGTCACAACGATTTGCACCGCAGATGCGCCGTGAAGGGTCAAGGTTTCCGATTTGATTCGCCGATCGGCGACGTTTAGGACATCAGTCATGAGGTTTCTTTCATTTACGTTTCTCGTCACAGCGTTGACACTGCTTTCTGTTTCGGCCCAGGATTCCCGTCCCAACATCGTCTTTATCTTTACCGATGATCACTGCCAGCAGGCTCTCAGTGCCTACGACGCCTCGCGTATGGCGACTCCGAATATGGATCGCATTGCTGAAGGCGGCATGCTGTTCAATCGCTGCTACGTCACCAACGGTATTTGTGGTCCGAGCCGCGCGGTGATCCAGACCGGCAAGCACAGCCACCTCAACGGTTTTGTCCGGAACGGAAACACCTTCAACGGGGATCAGCAGACTTTCCCGAAACTTCTCAATGCAGCGGGTTACCAGACTGCTGTGATCGGTAAGTGGCACCTCAAATCCACCCCGCAGGGATACGACTATTTCGACGTCCTTATCGGCCAGGGGCCTTACTACAATCCTCCGATGCTTTACGGTGGTATCGAAGCCGAAGCGACGAAGCGCGACCACGTTGGCTACACCACTGACATCATCGGTGAGAAGGCTCTCAACTGGCTCAAGAATGACCGTGATCCAGACAAGCCTTTCATGCTGATGTTTCAGCACAAGGCGCCTCACCGTAACTGGCAGCCCGGGCCTAAGTATCTCACCTGGCTTGACGACCAGGAAATCCCTGAGCCGGCAACTCTGTTCGATGACTACTCGAATCGCGCCAGCCCTGCAGCTAACCAAACCATGGAGATCAAGACGCATCTCAACGATAAAGATCTCAAGCTGGTGGCACCGAACAATCTCACTCCTGAGCAGCTCGAAGCGTGGAATGCGGCTTACGAACCGAAGAACGAAGCCTACCTCGCCAAGCGGGATTCCATGACGGAGAAGGAAATCATCCAGTGGAAATACCAGCGCTACGTGAAGGACTACCTCCGCAGTGTGAAGTCCGTTGATGACACCATCGGTGATGTGCTTGATTACCTCGAAGCGGAAGGTCTCGACGAGAACACCGTAGTGATCTACTCCAGCGACCAGGGCTGGTATCTTGGAGAACACGGCTGGTTCGACAAGCGATGGATGTATGAGGAATCCCTCAAAACACCTCTTCTCGTGAAGTGGCCCGGAGTGGTTGAGCCGGGATCGGTCAGCAACGACATCGTTTCCAACCTCGACTTTGCCGAGACCTTCCTCGACATCGCCGGTGTGGACGCACCCGAAGACATGCAGGGCGAAAGCTTTGTCCCCATTCTCAAGGGCAGGACCCCGGAAGACTGGCGCACGACCTTCTACTATCACTACTACGAGTTCCCCGGTGCTCACAGCGTGGCCCGTCACTACGGTGTTAGCGATGGCGACTACAAGCTGATCCAGTACTACCACCTCGACGAGGGCGAACTCTTTGACCTGAAGAAGGACCCGAACGAGATGAATTCGGTCTACGACTCACCGGAATACGCGAGCAAGCGCAAGGAGCTTGAATCTGAGTTGGAGCGTCTCCGTGAGTATTACCAGGTTCCCGAGGATCCGAAGCCTGAGCCCAAAGCACCTAAGAAAAAGAGCAAGAGCAAGGGCTGATCTGTTTTCCTCTCAGCAGGAAAAATCCCCAAGTTTTGAAGCGGCCTGTCCTGAAAGGGGCAGGCCGCTTTTTTACATCCGCTTCTCGATAGCAAGCAGGAAAGGTGGCGAGTTTCGTTGATTCTGAAATTCGTATCGAGCGACTGAAAAATTGTCCTGGTCGAGGGAAGAAGCCCAGTCACTCACCGCCTCACCTTCTTCAGGTCCACCTTCGTGACCGATATAGGCGACAACCGTTAACAGCCCGCCGGGCTCGAGAAAAGCGACGGACTTTTTCAGGGCTGTCAGGGTGGATTCTTTGTCGGTGATCAGGTTTTTGTCGCCTCCGGGGAGGTAGCCGAGATTGAAAGTGATGGCCGCAATGGGTTCTGCGATGAAGTCATCGAGTGTTTCGTGGCCAGCCTGATGAAGGGTGATGTTAGGGCGATTACCGGTTCTTTTGCGGGTCTTTTCGATAGCGCCGGCCTGGAGATCAAACCCGATGACGTGGCCGTTTTCGCCCACACAGTTTGCGAGGAAAAGCGTGTCGTGCCCGTTTCCGACGGTCGCATCAACCACCGTGTCTCCTTCCTGTATTCGCTCGCTGAGAAGGCGGTGAGCCATTTCGGTGGGGCGGGGGAGTTTTGCTACGCTGGCCATGACCACTAGAGGAAGTTGGAGCGAATGTCGTTTGCCTCCGGAAGGGCTTCTTCGTCGAGGATGTGAGAGACGAGGCGTTGAGCGTGCCAGGGCCCATTGAGAACGCCTTTCGAACCCAGCCCGTTAAAAAAGAAGACTCGAGGCTCAGACGGGTGACGTCCCATGAATACCTGGCTCCTGCGAATCACCGGGCGAATGGCTGCGCGGTGGCCGGAGACTTCAAAGGAAGCATTGGTCAGGTTCCTGACTTTGCGCAGAACTTCGGCGTGGCCTTCGTCATGGCCGTATGGGTCATCGAGATCGTGGCGATAGGTGGAACCGGCACGAAAGGCGCCGTCACCTTTGGGAATGAGCCAGCCGCCGGAGTTCACGATATGTGAGACATCAGACAGCTCGGGAATTGAGAGATCGAGAATATCTCCCACCGTCGGCTTCACGGGAATCCAATCGAAAAACCGGTTCTGGTTGCCGCGCCACCCCTGGGCAAAGATGATCCCATCGGCTTCAATGTTCTTCCACTTCACTCCGTCCTCAGTTGTCTCTACCTCGTCAGGATTGAGAAAGCCGATTGCGTAGCCGAGGCGCTCGAGAAGGTGATATCGAGTGGCACCGAGAAAAGCGGGGAGATCCATCCAGCCTCCACCCTTCATTTCGAATCCACCGTGAGGGGCCGCGATCTTGGGATTGTCGAGAGAGAGAGGCCCTGAAAACCTTTCGAAGGCGTCGGGATCAGCGGCGACACGTTCTTCCCAGGTAGTTTTCTCCTCGTCAGAACGAAACAGGCGAGCAATGCGCTGGTGATGGAAAAACTGTTTTCCCGTCGATTCCTCGGTTTCCCAGTAAAACTGGTGTGCGTAGTCGAGGCGTTCTTCCAGTCCGTCGGGGATATTGAATCGGCTCCCGGCGAGGGGAGTGACGAGTCCGGCAGCGACCTTGGAAGAGGTGATCCCTTCCTCCGGATCGACCACGAGGACGCGCTGGTCGCGACGAAGCAGGTGCCAGGCAAGCAGGGAACCGGCCAGGCCCTGTCCAACGATGAGGTAGTTCACTTTCACGGATAAAGGAGACGAGGCCCCTCCTGTTACACCACAGGGTGGGAATTCGCCAGATTAATTAATTTTTCAAAATAGTTAACTTTTATAAAATAAATGATTGTCATAACCCCGGAATGCCACCACAATACAAGTTGGTAGAACCACTAGAATCATTAGATTTATGAAGATGACCACTCTTTCGGGAAAATTGATCTGTGTGTTGGCTGTCTCCGGGTTATTCCTGTCGAGCTGCAGCGATCCCCAGAAAGTGGCACGCAAGGATCTGGAGGAGAAGGGATACGAAGTGTCTCCCCGGGATCTGTTCCTTGCTGCCGGGGCGGGGGACCTTGAGAGCATTGAACTTTTCATGCTGACCGGACTCGACATCGACACGGTCGATGGCGCGGGCAACACGGCACTGATCAAGGCGGCTTCTGCCGGTCAGATTCAGGCCGTTGAAAAGATCCTCGGACTTGGAGCCGATCCTCGTCACATCAACAGTCTCGGCCGCGATGCTCTTCTAACGGCTTCCGCAAAAGGATTCGAAGACGTTTCCCGCATGCTGATGAGCCGCGGTGCTAACGTCGACCTTCGTGACTCGGAAGGCTGGAGCGCTCTTTCTATTGCTGCTTACAATGGACACTCGAACATTGTCAGTCTGCTCGCCGGGCAGGTGACTTCCGAAGCGCTCGACGATGCGCTTCTCGTAGCCAGCTTTAACGGTGATGCCCGGGTGATTACGACTCTTCTGGGACAGGGGGCCAACATCAATGCCCGCAGCCCGGAAAGCAAAACGCCCCTCATGATCTCGGCGAGCGGCGGAAAGCTACAGGCCGTTCGTGTGCTTTTGCAGAACCAGGCCAATCCCTATTCCGAAGACAATTACGGCAACACCGCGGCTAACCTCGCGGAGATGGCTGGGCACGAGAAAGTGCATGAGCTGATCCTGACACCCGACGCCTGGGGAGCGACACCGGAGAGCCTCGAAGTGGCAAGAGAAATGGCGGCGGCCAAGGAAGCGCTGGTGGCTGAAGCCGGCATTGAGGAAACTTTTGAAGTCGCTGATGCGGTTGAAGGGCCCGCAGAAGGCGGGACTGTTGCTGTTGAAGAGGGCACCAACGGGCAGGCTGATTGGGCCGATAGCGGCGGCAGCTCGGCCCCTCAGTCCGCCGGCGACCGAAAGGTGGCCGCTGCTCCCGCAGCTGTCGGTAGCACCCGCAAGCCGCTCCCCAACCGCACCCAGATTCGCGAGAAGGCTAAGTCGAAGCCCATCGTAGCGCTCAATGGTTCCAAGATCAGTTCCCGCAGTCCGGAAACTGCCCCGGTTCAGACCATGGTCCTCTCATCGTTTCACGAAGAGCCGCTTCCCATCGCTGTCTCTAAAGTCGACGGCAAGCGTGCCGAGATTCGTCATCTCGGCAGTGAAGAGTCAGCTCCCATTGAAGTAGCCGCCGGATCCAATATCCCGGGAACAGAATTTCGAGTGGAGGAAGTGACCCGAAAGTTTGTTCACTCGAAGGAAGGCCAGGGACGCATGATGGATGTATCTCGTGTCAAGGTGACCGACACGCGCACCGGTGAGACCCACTTGCTGGTGAAAGATTCGGCCGGTCAGTCGTCCGACACCTACGCCATCCTGACATCCGCAGGAAGCCAGTATCGCTACGCCGTGAAATCGGGCGATATCTTCTCCAGTTCTCAGCCCGGGATGGGAGAAAAAGATTACCAGGTTCTCGATATTCGTGCAGGTGCCGTGGTGATTAAAGACCTCGAAACAGAAGAGGTAATCACGGTGGGGCGCGATGGAGTCATTCCGACGCACTGATCCTCTTCAGTCGTCACGTTATTCGCAGGGATCGCCGCTGACGCGGGATCCCTGTTTTGCTTTTGGTCGTCCGGCTACTTCCGCGTTAGACCACGGTCCCGTCGGGAATGTTTTTTCCTTTTGGAACCACGATGATGCCGTCACGGATGTAGCACCATTCATTGTCCTCATTGATGCGATCCCCGGGATGAATGACGACGTTTTTACCAATGCAGGCGTTCTTATCGATGATCGCCTTGTGAATCTTGGTGTTCTCTCCAATGAAAAGTGGAGTCTCGGTGACCTTGCCTTTGCGGCTCACCTCCTGCTTGTTGTAATAGTCCGACCCCATGATGATCGTGTCAGTGATCTCACAGCCGGCTTCAATCACCGAGCGAACGCCGATGATCGATCGCTTGATCTGCGCCTTGGTAATAATGCAGCCGTCAGAAAGCAGAGCCTGCTCGATGGTGGCATTATTGATCTTACTGGCAGGAAGAAGCCGTGCACGAGTGTAGATTGGATTGTGAGGATCGAAGAAGTTGAACTGGGGGATGATCTTTGTCACTTCGAGATTCGACTCGTAGAATGATTTGATGGTTCCGATGTCCTCCCAGTAACCCTGGAAGGTGTGTGAATACACACTCTTGTTTTTGATGATGCTCGGAATAATATCGCCGCCGAAATCTTCGAGGTCGTTATCGAGAGCTTCTTCGAGCACTTCCCGGTTGAACAGGTAAATACCCATGGAGGCCTGGAAGCGCTCTTCGTCCTCAGGGATTCCAGCTGATTTCAGCAGAGCTTTCGGCATGATGAGTTGATCGAGCAGTTCGTCATTATCGCCGGGCTTTTCGACAAAGCGGGTGATTCGGCTGTGGTCATCCGTGTGCATCAGTCCGAAGGCGCGGGCCGGATCGCGGTTGACCGGGGTGGTGGCAATGGTCAGGTCGGCTCCGGTTTCTTTGTGCTGCTTCAGCATCCGCCGGTAGTCCATGCGGTAAAGTTGGTCACCGCTGAGGATCAAGAAATACTTGTAGGGACGCTCCAGGAAGTAGCTGAGATTCTGACGGACCGCGTCGGCAGTGCCCTGATACCAGTTGTCGTCGCCGGGCGTCTGCTGGGCGGCAAGGATCTGGACAAAATTCTCGCCAAAATGGTCAAACTTGTAGGCATTCGTCACATGCCGGTTGAGGGACTCGCTGTTGAACTGCGTCAGCACATACATCTGCCGGATGCCGGAGTTGATGCAGTTGCTGATCGGGATATCGACGATCCGGTATTTTCCAGCCAGGGGAACAGCAGGTTTTGATCTTCTGTGGGTTAGAGGGAAGAGCCGCGTTCCCTGGCCTCCTCCCATGATGATTGCGAGCGTGTTACTGAGCGGTTTTGCAGAGCTGGTTTCAGACATGGTTCCTGGCGCTACTCTACGGGCTAAATGGAGAAATTGGCACTGTTTTAGTTACAAATTTTTTGATTAAGGAGCATTCCCAAACTACCGTTTTACCAGATTTTAAAATCTATAGAATTTATGTGTGGTATTGTAGGATACGTTGGCAAAGCTTCTGCAACTTCAGTGCTCATAGATGGGTTGAGGCGGCTGGAATATCGCGGTTACGACTCTTCGGGGCTGGCGGTGATGAACGGAAGTCACAGCATCGAGATGCGAAAGCGCAGCGGCCGCCTGGATAATTTGAAGCAGCTCCTTGCTGAAGATCCAGCGGATGGAGATTGCGGCATCAGCCACACTCGCTGGGCGACCCATGGTGAGCCGACTGACGTCAATGCCCACCCTCATACCGATCAGAGTGGCAAGCTGGTGATGGTGCACAACGGTGTGATTGAGAATTACCAGTCGCTCAAAGAGCAGATGCAGGCGGAAGGACATGAGTTCCAGTCGCAGACTGACTCCGAGGTGCTCGCTCACCTGGTTGGGAAGTGTTTCGACAACAGTCCGGAGACAGACGACCGCAAGCGACTCGTGGGAGCGGTTCGCGAAGCTTTGACGATGGTGTCAGGGACTTATGGCATTGTCGTGATGCACGCCGATGTTCCCAAGTTTCTCGTGGGTGCCCGCCTTGGCAGTCCGCTCGTGGTGGGTCTTGGAAAGGGAGAAAAATTTCTCGCCTCCGATGTGGGTGCCATTGTCTCTCATACGAGCGATGCGATCTACATGAGGGATCG
>JABSSQ010000271.1 GCA_013213905.1 Verrucomicrobiales bacterium
AAAGTCACGCCTGTTCATCTCTTCAGAATTGTGCGCCAATAATAAAACCTCGCTTCAGCCCGTTATGGTAAGCTTGTTTTACGAGTGGATGGTCTGATGAGATTGGCCCGCCTCCCTTGCGTGAGAAATTGGCTTTGGCACTAACATTTGCCTTGGAAAGAGCCTTCGTTAGAACGGAATACTGCCTCCCAGAGAACTCCACCTGTCCGAATTCCACGCCTCCATTGTCCAACAGATAAAAGGTAAATGATGGGCCATTATTATATGTGAAACCTTTGGGGGATTCAGTGAGGGATTCTCCGGTTTCCTCAGTGGTGGCAATCAGGGTTCCCATTTGGCATAGTAGAAGAATGATAAAGATTTTCTGCATGCGTCTCGAAGGGCTTTTGTTCCTACGATAGGACGCATGGATAATCTTTGTCTTAGAAAAATCATCACAGGATCGATGCTGGGAGTAGCAATAAGGTCTTGGGCGACTTCCAGAGAACTCACCCTTTTAGGGTCAGGCTCCGGACGACTTGCGATACTGTGAGGGAGGCATCCCGGTGAGGCGTTTGAAGACGACGGCCATGCGTTCCGGATCGTGAAACCCGCAGAGTTCCGAGATGAGGGACACGGGATGGTTCGAGTTGGCGAGCAGCTGCTTGGCCTGGTTGACGCGCAGCTGGCAGAGCATTTCCCATGGGGTGCAGCGGTAGTGTTCCTTGAACTTGCGTTCGAGGGTGCGACGGGCGACGCGGAGGTCGCGGCACATCGTGCCGACGCTGATGGCATCCTGCATCCGGTCGGACAAGTAGGACATGGCCCGTCGAAGCATGGGATCGTCGACCGCGAAGTGGTTGGCGGAGTGACGAAGCACGACCCCGCTGGGAGGCACCAGTCGAGCTTCGCTGGATTCGGAGATCTCGCCGTTGATGAGCCGTTGCATGGCTTCCCCGGCAGTTTCGCCGATCGAGTCCCACGGGATCGCAACGCTGGAAAGCATGGGGTGGGTGAGACCACAGACGAGGTCATCGTTGTTGGCGCCGATGACTGAGACGTCCTCCGGGATCTTCAGGTCCATCTGCTGGCAGGCACCGCAGAGGAAACGGCCAAGTGGATCGTGAACGGCAAATATGCCGACCGGCTTGGGCAATTCGGCTAGCCATTTCCGGAGGGCGGGATTGGCCCGGATGAAAGATTCGCTGTAGCGGGTGTCTTCGAAGCCGGTCACGGTGTGGCTGGCGAATTCAGCTTCGTCTCCGACCGCTTCGCGAAAACCCTCGACCCGCTGATCAGAATAGGGCTGACCGTTGCCGAGGCAGGCGAAGCTCTTAAGGCCGGACTGTCGAAACGCCTGCGCCGCCTCGCGACCGACGGCGTAGTCGTCGACATCCACGCTCACCACTCCGGGGTAGCAGAAATCAGTGTCGACGATAACGGTGGGGACGCCGAGATTGAGCTCCAGCAGGGCCTCGGTTTTGTCGTCGAGCCACTCGGTGATGAGCCCGTCCGGCTCGAGGTCACGGAGCAATTTCTCCAGCTCCCGCATGGGGCGGTGGATGCTGACGATCCGGTAGTCGAGTTCGCGGCGCACAAAGGGCATCAGCGACGGAGTGAGGCGTCGCAGGAAGACCTCTGACATGACGATGGCGACTTGGTGGCTCATGTCTTTACTTTGGCGCAATTTGACAGAATATACACGCAATATGCGGTTTTTCTTTTAGAGAAGTCCGGTAGGGTCAGAGCCGTCATTAAAAAACGAAACCCGAACATCAACCCTCTATTCTGATGCAATACTTCGACTGTGATAAGATTCAATACGAAGGCCCCGATTCCAAGAATCCGCTGGCTTTCAAACACTACCATGCCGACGAGGTCATCGCCGGTAAGACCATGAAGGAGCACCTTCGTTTCGCTGGAGCCTACTGGCACGTGATGCGCAACGATCTCTCCGATCCCTTCGGAGCTGGCACTGCGCTGATGCCCTGGGATGACGGATCCGACTCCGTCGAAAATGCCCTGACCCGCGTTGATGTCTTCTTCGAGTTTCTCGACAAGATGGGCATCGAGTACTACTGCTGGCACGACCGCGACATCGCTCCTGAGCTGAATGACTTGTCCGCTTCCAACGACGCGCTCGACCAGGTCGTGGCCAAGCTCAAGGAAAAGCAGGCCGAAACCGGAGTGAAGCTTCTCTGGGGTACGGCGTGTCTTTTCTCTCACCCGCGTTACGCGCAGGGTGCGGCAACTTCTCCCGACGCCAACGTCTATGCCTACGCCGGTGCCCAGGTGAAGAAAGCACTTGAAGCGACCAAGGAACTCGACGGCCTCGGGTACACCTTCTGGGGTGGCCGTGAAGGCTACGCGACGCTTCTCAACACGAACATGAAGCGGGAGCTGGATCACCTCGCTGCTTTCCTGCACATGGCAGTGGATCATGCGAATAAGATTGGTTTCGACGGCCCGTTCTACATCGAACCCAAGCCGCGCGAGCCCTCGACTCACCAGTACGACAGCGACGCTGCGGCTTGCTTGAACTTCCTTCGTGAATACGACCTGATGGACAAGTTCCGTCTCAATATCGAGACCAACCACGCCACACTCGCCGGTCACACCATGGAGCACGAACTGACTGTGGCAGCCAATGCGGGCATGCTCGGGTCTATCGACGCCAACCGCGGTGACGAGCTCATCGGCTGGGATACTGACCAGTTCCCGACTGACATCAAGCTCGCCACTGAGGTGATGCTTGTGGTGCTTGAGATGGGTGGATTCACGACTGGTGGCCTCAACTTCGACGCCAAGCGTCGTCGTGAATCTCACGATCCGATCGACCTGATCCACGCTCACCTCGGTGGTATGGATGCGTTTGCTCGTGGTCTCAAGATTGCGGATGCGATCCGTCAGGATGGACGTTTGGCTGAGTTCGTTCAGAACCGCTACAGCAGCTTCGACAGCGGCATTGGTGCCAAGGTTGAGTCCGGTGCCTGCAGCTTCGAGGACCTTGAGCAGTTTGCCATGGGCAACGGTGAGCCGACCATCGCAAGCGGTCGCCAGGAGATGCT
>JABSSQ010000272.1 GCA_013213905.1 Verrucomicrobiales bacterium
GCGGTCTCGCCTGATGGCCCGATGGTGACCGGTTTGGCCGTGAACTCAGAGAAGTCATGAGAAAGCGGAGCAATCGATGTCGCGCCCCAAACCATCCACCAGGTGCCGTCATCATCACGAAACAGAGAAGGATCGTGTTTCTTCTCGATGGTAGCGCCCATCGGATTCTCCCACGGACCGGCTACCGATTCCCCGGCACTGAGAGAAAGGTTGGCACCCGCGACCGGGCTGGGACTGGTGTGCACCAGGGCCCAGCGTTTCATCTTTTCAATCCAGTGCAACTCGGGAGCCCAGAGAAACCAGAGCTTTCCCTCTGGCGGTCCGAAGGCTTCCGGCTGGTCCTCAAACCAGATGCCGTCCTTCAGGGAAAAGGGAACGTTGAGGTCTTCCCAGTTCACAAAATCTTTCGATCGCCAGACGTTGGCTTTCCAGCCGACCACGGACTTGTCGCCGAGGCCGGTGTTGTAGGGATCCGTTTTCTCGCGCTCGTCTCCCGGCAGCGGAGTGGTCCCGGTCAGGTAGATCCAGCCATCAGGGCCGGTGATAATGTAAGGATCACGAATCCACCCTCCTTTCACAAAGAGCGCCCGGTCGTGCGCGGCGAAACCCTCGGCGATCTCTTTCGCACTCATTGGCTCCGCGACCTTGGGAGGCTTCCCACCCGCCTCGACGCGAGTGTTCGCAATTATCCCGGAAAACGGGTTCGGTGCCTCGTAGTCCCCTGCCGCACTGAGACGGTCCAAGCCGACTGAAAGAGTGTCCTTGGGTTGCTCGGGAATCAGGCCGGGCGATTTCGCCGATACCGTTTCCCCACCTTGGATGGTCAGGCTAATCACTTTCTCATCGAGAACCGCGTCGAGACGAAACCGTCCCTTCATCTTCTCATTGCCTATGACCCGGGTGACCTTGCCGTTGACGCGAACGTCGAAGGCCGGCTTCCCGTCGACAATGTGGAGCGCATAGCCGTGCTCACGACCTCCCTGCGCGACAATCACTCCGTGAGGTTTGGGTCCTTTCACTTCGGCATGAATTTTCAGGGTTTCGTTAGCGATCAGCGGCGAGTGAGTGTCGGGAGCTTTCACTTCCGGAGCCGGAGCCGCTGCTTTTCCTTTACCCCCGCTTTTCTTCGTCGCACGAGTTTTGGCTTCCGGATAGGTCGCGAGGATCTTGCGGAGTTCATTCACCACTTCGACTTTCTCCGCGGCGTGATTCTTCCGCTCGAGAGGATCGGCCTGGTAATCGTAGAGCTCCAGCTCGGCGGCAGACGGGTCATCGCCGGGCGTCTTCCACTCGACCAGTCGATAGCGTTCCGTTCGAATCGAACGGCCCATCTTGCCTTTTGGGTAGGCATGAAACGCATGATTGCGGACGCGCACCTCGGGATCTTTCAATACCGGAACCAGGCTGACTCCGTCGATCGGCTGGGGTCCTTCAGGTGCCGGCAATCCGGCGAGCTCTGCCAGTGTGGGATAAATGTCGACACTCTCGGCAGGTTGATCCGTCACCGACCCCGGTTGCGTCACGCCGGGAGCCCGGATCAGGATCGGAATCCGGTTGGCCTGTTCATAATTGGTGTGCTTCGTCCAGATGCCGAGATCACCGAGGTGGAAACCATGATCTCCCCAGAGCACAACGATAGTGTTTTTATCGAGGCCAAGTTCTTCGAGTCCATCGAGGACACGACCGATCTGGGCGTCGACGTAGCTCGTGCTCGCATAGTATCCGTGAATGAGCTCGCGCTTCACCTCGTCCGGGATCTCCGCAGGATCATTCTTGTCGGGCACCGGGAAGTAGTTGCGAATTTCACCACCGCGCTTGTGAGCCGTTGTCGGAGATTTTTCCGGCAACTCCTCATTCTCCGGCCAGGGCAGTTTGTCAGGGTCGTAGAGGTCCCAGTATTTCTTCGGAGCTGAAAACGGAAGGTGGGGTCGGGCAAAACCGGCCACGATGAAAAACGGCGTTCCGTCTTCGGCGCGTTCTTTGGCCGCCTCAAGACGACGAATCGTTTCGGCAGCAACGCGGCCATCGGCATAGGCGTCATCGTCGACCTCAGGCGACTCGTAGGCCGCCCCCCGCGGCAACTGGTTCATTCCTCCCGGGGGTGCCGGCACATTCTGGAACATGGCTTCCTCACGAGTCAGCCTGCCGTCCGGCTTGCTCGCCGGGTCCACGTACTCAATAACCCTCTCCTTGAAGTGAGGGACCGAAAATGACTCGGGATCCCCCTGGTTGCCGTGGCCGATATGAAACACCTTGCCGAGCGACTCGGTTCGATAACCGTACTTCGCAAAGTGCTGGGGAATGGTCACCGCGTCAGGATAGGTTTTGCGAAGATCGCTGCCGAGGCTGTAGAGCCCCGTCGACGTGGAGTGCGCCCCCAGCATCAGGGTGTATCGCGATGGCGCACAGACCGCCTGGTTGCAGAAGGCCAGGTTGAAGCGCATTCCGCTCCGGGCCAGGGCATCCAGATGCGGAGTGATCGCGGTCTCATCACCGTATTCACCCGTCGCGGGCTTCAAGTCATCCACCAGCAGCAACAGCACGTTGGGCTGGTCGGCTTTTGCGCCGGAAACCAATGATGCGATCAATAAAAGTGTAAAACTGGTCCTCTTCATATTTGAGTAATTCGGGGAAGCCCGTTCCAATTTTGCGCTGTCTACATCGATTTCGGAAAGAGCACTTTTCGCGAAAGACCAAAATAATTTGTCGAGATCCGGCACGGATTTGTATAAACCCGCAATATTTTCATTTGCTCTAGCAAACTGAACTCCCGGCAGCAGTGTCCGCTTGCCACGGGCGACGAGGGCGAATCCATATTCCCAGTCCGACAAGAACGGCGACCATGATAGCATAAGTTTCAGGCTCCGGGACCACCGTGACCTCGACGCCGCCGACTATCCCGGACAAGCTTGCGGTTCCGCCGGCACCGGACCACGAAATATCAAAAGAACGATCGCCGTCATTCAGCAAATCCAACTGTGAGGCCAGGAGACTATTGATATCGTCCAGCGCGCCTGCTAAGTCGGTAGTATCAACAAGATTGACCCCGGTTCGCCCGAAAGCGCTGACAAGTTCGGTTTGAATCTGACCCTCTGAAAAGTTGAGAAGATCGGTCGGCCCACTACCCGTATCGGCAGTCAAAGTCGGTCCCAATGCCGTCGAAAAGTCTGAACTTAAACTCCAGACGTCTGTGTCTCGACGACCAAGGTCGTTGTATAAAGTGACCAGACCTGCAGAATCAATATGGCTGGCAAACTCAACCCCTTCGTACGCTACCCCACCACCAGCGACAACGTCCCCAAAGTAGAAGGCGATTCCAGGGCTGTTCCCTAAACGGAAACCGGGTGCATCGGTATCGAGCGTCACTGAATACTGCAATGAATCGTTTACCTGGATTTCCTGACCGTTGATACTGATTGAATTCGAATTACTCAAGACCTGAATATCAAACGACAGCGTTATGAGAGAAGCCTCAGCGGGCAACGCCATAAGGCTCGTCGCAACAACGATCAAAGCTGCTTTGATCCTGTGTGGATTCATCTTGAGTTGAATATCAATTTTACTAAAATTATTTAATTTAGACTTAATTTTGTAATTATTAAAATTATATTTGAAGAAATTTGCGATTTTCAGGCGGATTTGCCCCGATTTACTGTGCTATTTTCCGCCAATGAACGTCGAAGTTGGGTCGCCGGACGAAGTCACCAGTTACCGAAAAATCGCCATAGCGAGCTGGCGTCACCCCCGCGATCCCACGACCTACGGCTGGATCGACGTCCCCGTCGAGGCTGCCGAAACCTACCTCAAAAACCACGATTCCGAGGTTCCAGCGACTTTGACTCACTTCCTCGCTCTGGCCCTGGCAGACTCGATCAAGCGGCAGCCCGAGTTCAATCGCTTCCTCCGCGCCGGCAAGCTTTACCCCCGCCTCTCCACCGATGCGTTCATCACGACCCTGTTGCGTGGCAAGAAAGGCAAAGACCTCAGTGGTTTCGTCATCCGCAACATCACCAGCAAATCCCTCGCAGAGGTGGCTAAGGAATCAGCCGAAGAAGCGGACAAGCTTCGCAAAGGCGAGGACAAGGAAATGGAGGCCACCCAGCGCCGGGTCAACATGCTGCCCGCAGAGTTCCTTCGCATTGCCATGTGGTTCCAGGAACTGATCGCCTATCGACTCAATCTCAATCCGCGGTGGGTCGGCATGCCCAAGGACAGGTTCGGCTCGTTCATGATTTCCAATATCGGGGCACTCGGTCTTGAGAAAGCCTTCATTCCTCTTTCCCCTTACACCCGCTGCCCCATCATCGTCGGCCTCGGCAAACCGCGAGAGGAGGCCATCGTCAAGGACGGCGAGGTCGCCGTGGGCCGGGTTGTCACGATCAGCCTCACATTCGATCATCGCTTTGCCGACGGCGCGCAGGGAGCCCTCGTCCTGAGGCGTCTCCAGAAGATCTTTGCCAATCCCGAAGGGTTCCCTTCGGTCTTTCACCTCGAAGACGACTGAGTCGGGCTGGCCACTTCTAGCCAAGGTAGCTCTTGGCGTCCTCCATCACGGCATCGAGGCAACCCGCTTCGAACGGTGACTGCAACCCGGCTGAATCCAGCAGTCCGCTGTAGTCCCGGCTACCGCCCAGCTGGCAGAGATCACCATAAGCGACCAGCGCCCCTTCGGCATCGGCCCGCGATTTTGACCAGAATTGCAGCGCACCGGTCAGGGCGAGGCAGTAATCGATGTAGTAGAACGGGCACATGTAGATATGACGCTTCTGCTGCCAGACCCGCCCCGAGCTCTCGGCTGGAAGATCACCGTAGTTCCACCACGGAAGATAAGTCGCCTCGATCTCCTGCCACATCTCGTTGCGCTCCTGAGGCGAAGCCCCGGGATTGTCGTAGACGAGATGCTGAAAGTGATCAATCGACACGCCGTAGGGCAGAAACTGGATCATGGCGCTGAGGTGAACGCGTCTCAATTCCTCTGCTGCCTCTTCTCCATAGAACTTATCCATGTGGGGCCAGGTCAGGAACTCCAGGCCCATCGAGTGGATTTCGCAGGCTTCGGTCGTCGGCCAGACGATTTCGCTCATGGGCTGGTTTCGGCTGCTGTAGCTCTGAAAAGCGTGGCCAACCTCATGGGTGAACACATCGACGTCGCCCCGCGTGCCGTTGAAGTTGGCAAAGATAAAGGGAAACTCGAACCCGTGCAGAAAGTCACAGAAACCGCCGCCGGCCTTTCCCTTGCGTGATTTGAGGTCCATCGCACCCCGCGCTTTCATCTCTTCGAAAAAGCTGTCCAGCCCGTGCCCCATCTCGCTGAACATCTCGGTCGCGCGGTCCACCATCCAGTCATGTCCCCCCAGCGGTTTCGGGTTTCCGCCATTAGAGTAGACCGCACGGTCCCAGTACATCAGGGAATCCAGGCCCAGGGTCGTCCTCTGCTTCTCCGCAATCTCCTGCGCCAGCGGCACCACCTTGTCGCGCACTTCGTTGCGAAAGGTCGCGACCTCATCCGGTCCGTAGCCGATGCGAGTCATCCACAAGTAACCCAACTCGGTAAACGTCTTGTAGCCAAGCTTCGTTGCCATGGTGTGACGCAGAGCGACCTGATCATCGTAGATTCGGTCGAGCGCTTCCGCATTGTCAGCGAACCACTTTGAGTTTGCCCGGCAGGCGCTCTCCCGGGTTTTCCGATCGGCGTCATCCTGGAATTTCCCGAGCTCCGAAAGCGTGAGCGATTCGCCACCAAATTGGATCTCGGCACTGGCGGTCAAAGCCGTGTATTCGGATTGTGACTTCGCCTCGGCGGCCAGGTCTTCTTCAATTACCGGGGAGAACCCCCTCGTATGGCACTCCCACTTGGCGAAGAGTGTTTTTGTCAGGGCTGCTTCGAGTTCCGATCGAAACGGGGATTTGAGCAACGCCTCTTTCAGCGTGTTCGCCAATTCGGCAAACTTCGGAGCGATCTCATCAAGCTGGTCCTTATCCGCCTGGCAGGCTTCGTTCCGGGTATCCTGTTGAAATCGAATGTTGGCCAGTGAGGCCCACTCGGAAAAAGCACACAGCTCCCGGTCCAAATCGCGCGCGACTTCGAGGCAGCGCTCCACCGAGTCTGCTTTCTCCAGTCGTTCTTGAAGCGCTTGGTAAGTCGCACGGCTCTCTTCCAAATCCGGCTGAGGCACAGAATATTCGGCAAACGTTTCAGGCATGCCCCACTGTGAC
>JABSSQ010000273.1 GCA_013213905.1 Verrucomicrobiales bacterium
ATCTGAACAAGGAAGAGTTCGATCAAGCGATGTCGACGAACGACCTTCAGAGCGGCAGAACGTCCTTCAAGAGTCAGGCTGAGGCTTTTTCTGGGCTGGTAATCGACAAGTTTTTCCTCATCGAGGTGTTTCATCATCGTCGTTACCGTCCCCGGAGTGACCGACAGCTCTTTTGCGATTTCCCCTACCGTTGTTGACCCAGACGCCTCCTCCTGCCTGAGGACGGCTTTTAGGTAGTTTTCGACGGTGCTGGTTGCCATGGGGAGCCAATCTAACTCAAATTTCAAACCAATCAAACATTTTTTCTTGACTAATCAAGATTATGAACAAACATTACTCAATACTAGAAACTTGAAAACCCAATCATGTACCATTTCAAACAAATCGCCCTCCTTCTCGCCGCCGCAGCCTGTTTTTTCGCTTCCTGCGGAAAACAGGAATCCGCCTCCTCCGGCGGCCAAGACGGCCCCTACCAAATCTCTGCCACCGTTGGCATGATCGCTGACATTGTTTCCGTAGTGGCCGGAGACAACGCAGAAGTTTCCGGAATCATCGGTGAAGGAGTTGATCCCCACCTCTACAAACCAACCAGCACCGACGTTAAAACGATGCAGTCGGCCGATGTGGTGTTTTACAACGGTCTCATGCTGGAAGGCAAAATGGGTGACATTCTCGTTCGCCTCGCCCGCTCCGGTAAGCCGGTTTACGCGGTGACCGAGGAAATCCTCAACGACAGTGACTACATCCTGACCGACGAAGAGGACCACCAGGATCCCCATGTCTGGATGGACGTTCAAGGGTGGATCAAAGCCGTCAAGGTGGTGGCTTCTGCCCTCAGTGAGTATGATGACGCCAACGCCTCCGACTACCAGGGAAATGCTGCGGCCTACATCGCGGAACTCGAAGCCCTGGATGCCTACGCCAAGGAAAAGATCGCCTCCATTCCGGAATCCCAGAGAGTCCTTGTGACGGCTCACGATGCCTTTGGCTACATGGCGCGAGCCTACGATCTTGAAGTTCTCGGAATCCAGGGACTCAGCACCGAATCGGAAGCCGGCGTCAAGGACATCGAAGACCTGGTCAGCTACCTTGTCGAAAACAACATCCCCGCGGTGTTTGTCGAGAGCTCCGTCTCCGACAAGAACATCAAAGCCCTGATCGAGGGCGCTGCTGCCAAAGAGCACGCCGTAGTCATCGGCGGCGAACTGTTCTCTGATGCCATGGGCGAGGCCGGGACCTATCAAGGCACTTACCTCGGCATGATTGACCACAATGTGACAACGATCACACGCGCCCTTGGCGGCGAGGCTCCGGCTGCCGGACTCAATGGCAAGCTGGAGGAACACTCCGAGTAAGACTCGCTTCCATGCATTCCGAATCCCTCAAATCACAATCTACTTTCCCTCCGAAGTCGACGGAGCCCAGGCCGGAGCATCCGCCTGAGGTTCCGTTAGCGATTCACGACCTCACGGTCGCCTATCATCGCAAACCGGTTCTTTGGGATGTCGAGTTGAATATTCCCGAGGGAAAACTGGTCGGAATCGTCGGCCCGAACGGAGCCGGAAAGAGCACCCTTCTCAAGGCATGCCTCGATCTCATCCCGAAAACCTCGGGATGGGCTCATATCTACGGAAAACCGTATCGCAAGGCCCGACATCTTGTAGCTTATGTTCCTCAGCGTGAAAGCGTTGACTGGGATTTTCCCGTAACCGCCTTGGACGTGGTTGCGATGGGTTCCTACCGCCGACTCGGCTGGTTCCGACGGGTTTCCAGGAAAGAAAATGACCGCGCCCGCGACGCATTGGATCAGGTGGGGATCGCCCACCTCGCCGACCGGCAAATCAATCAACTCTCCGGTGGACAGCAGCAGCGTGTCTTTCTTGCCCGTGCGCTGATGCAGGACGCGGAGCTTTACCTAATGGATGAACCTTTCGCCGCCGTCGACGCAGCCACGGAAGAGGCTATCGTCATTCTGCTGCGGTCCCTCAGCGAACGTGGCAAGACCTGCCTCGTAGTTCACCACGACCTTGCCACGGTGACCAACTACTTTGACTGGCTCGTTCTCCTCAACATGAGAGTCGTCGCATCCGGCCCCGCTGAAGAGACTTTCACGCGCGAAAATCTCCAGAAAACCTACGGCGGAAAGTTGAGCCTCCTGGAAAAGGCCGCCGAGGCGCTTCGCCATTCCATCGAATAATGCCGAGTTGGGGAGACATCGTCGAAGTCCTGCTTTTGCAGAACTACAACACCCGACTCGTGGTGTTGAGCACGACCCTGCTTGGGATCGCCGCCGGTCTTGTCGGATCTTTCCTCTTGTTAAGAAAGCGCTCGCTGATGGGAGATGCCCTCTCTCACGCCACCCTGCCCGGGGTAACGATAGCTTTTGCCATCATGGTGGCTTTGGGAGGAGATGGTAAATCCCTACCCGGCCTTCTGCTCGGGGCGACCATCTCCGGTATCGCAGGAATCGCGACCATGCTTCTGATCCGGAATACGACCCGTCTTCGCGACGACGTAGCGATGGGATTTGTTCTCAGCGTCTTTTTCGGTATCGGCGTCGCCGCGCTCGCCATGGTATCTCGAGTGCCCGGGGGAAATGCCGCCGGACTTGAGTCGTTCATCTACGGAAAGACCGCGTCGATGATTCAGTCCGACTTCATCATCATCGCCGCCGTCGCCGGGATCGCTTCGCTCGTTTCGCTGGCCCTTTTGAAGGAGTTCCTGCTCCTCTGCTTCGACGACGGGTTCGCTTCGTCCCAGGGATGGCCAACACTTTGGCTCGATATTGCCCTTCTCGCACTGGTGACGGCAGTAACTGTGATCGGCCTTCAAGCGGTTGGCCTGATCCTCGTGATCGCGTTCCTGATCACGCCACCAACCGCAGCGCGATTCTGGACCAACCGCCTCCTCCCCATGCTCCTTCTCTCCGCCATCATCGGAGGAGTAAGCGGATGGCTGGGCGCTTCCATCAGCGCTCTGACGCCCAAGCTTCCCGCAGGAGCCGTCATTGTCCTCGTTGCCGCAGTTGTTTTCCTCATCAGCATGCTCTTCGCTCCCGCGCGTGGCGTGTTTCCTCGCATTGCCCGCCACTCCCATCTCCGCCGCAAGGTCGACAGGCAGCACCTCCTCCGTGCCGCTTACGAAATCCTCGAGTCGCTGGCCGGCGATGACGAAGTGAGAAACACCCCCTTTCCCATCGAGGCGCTCCAGTTGAAGCGGGCCTGGTCGCAGCGTCAGCTGAAGCGGGTTCTGCGAATCGCGCGAAGGGAGGATCACCTCGAACCTGCCGGATCGGGTTTTCTTCGACTATCGGAACCCGGCTTTGGTGAAGCGGCCCGCATCACTCGAAACCACCGGCTTTGGGAACGCTATCTCATCAAGTATGCCGATATCGCTCCCAGCCATGTCGACCGGGATGCTGATCTCGTGGAACACATCCTCGGAGCTGAACTCGTCAGCGAGCTCGAAGCTGACCTGGAAACTGAAATCGACGAGCGCGAGCTCACCGTTCCCGTCCCGGCCAGCCCGCATTTGATTCAAACTGAACCCCCTGCCGAAGCGTGAACTGGACCTCAACAGATACCTGGATTGTAGTCGTCGGCATTCTCTGCGCTGTCGCCTGTGCGCTACCGGGTTGTTTCCTCGTGCTCAGAAAAATGAGCATGATGGGTGATGCCATCAGCCACGCGGTTCTCCCGGGGCTCGCCATCGCTTTCATCATCACGGGAACCCGGGCCAGCGTTCCCATGTTCATCGGAGCCGCCGCGGCCGGTGTTCTCACTGCCGTCTTCACTCAGTGGATCAGCAAACTTGGAAATGTGGACCGGGGCGCCGCCATGGGCATCGTCTTCACTACGCTCTTTGCAGTCGGGCTCCTCCTGATTCGACAAGCCGCCGACAACGTGGATATCGATCCCGATTGCGTCCTCCACGGCTCCATTGAGTTCACCCCCCTGGATACAGTAGCGATCGGTAACCTCTTCATTCCGAGAGCTGCCATCGTCAACGGGAGCGTGCTTCTGCTCAACCTAGCAATCATCATTGTTCTCTTCAAAGAACTGAAACTGAGTGCCTTCGATCCGGACCTGGCAGACACGCTCGGGTTTTCCTCACGATTTCTTCACTACCTCCTCATGACCATGGTGGCGGTGACAACCGTGGCGGCATTTGAATCAGTCGGCAGCATCATTGTGATCGCCATGCTGATTGTTCCGCCGGCGACAGCTCTTCTCCTGACCCATCGCATGGTGCCTATGTTAGTAATCGCGACGGCAACCGCAGCGCTTTCCGCCATCATCGGTCACCTTTCGGCCATTATCGTTCCAACCTGGTTTGGCCAAACATCCTCCACATCCACATCCGGAATGATCGCCTTTGCGGCAGGACTCCTCTTCGCGCTCGCCTGGCTGTTCAGCCCTCTTGAAGGAATTGTGACAAGACGACTTAGACGATCTTGCGACTTGCAAGACCCTGAACTTTCCACCAACTAAATCGACCCACCGAACCGCTATGAAACGCAATCTCTGCGCCCTCAGCCTCGCTATCCTCGGCCTGACACCCATCGTCAACGGAGGGACCGAATACGAGTCTTTCGAAAAGGAAGTAATCGAATCAAACCCGGAAGGCCCCGGATTTGCTGCCATCGGAGCCTGGGACAGCAGATACGTTCTCGAAGGTCGCGACATGCTTGTGGGAGATAGCCTCTACGGGTTTACCCTCGAGGGCGAATACGCCGGTTTTCTGGCAGGGGCCTGGCTCTCCCACAGCCCGGAAGCTGACTACCAGGAGCAGAACTATTTCGTCGAGTATGGCTTCGAGCTTGGCCCGGTCGAGGCTTATGTCAGCTACATGCATCTCCAGTTCATGTCCGACAATGATCAGGACAACGAGGTCGGAGGCGGCATCGCTGTCCCGGATGCCATCTTTGGCTGGACTCCGGCTTTGGATGCCTATTACTCCGATGCCGCGGGTGGCTATTTTGCCGAACTCTCCATCGCCCGTGAATTCTTCATCACCGATCAGTTCGTCATCGTTCCTACCGCTATCTTTGGCTACAACGACGGATATATCGCGGACGGCCACAACGGTGCCAACCACGTCCTTTTGCAGCTCATTGCTGCTTATGCGATCAGCGAAAACTTTGCCATCGAGGGTTATATTGCCCAGACATTCGCGATCGACAGCAATCCCGCTCAACTTGCAGGGGATGGCAATCTCTACGATTTCTCGTTCGTGGGCGTTGGAGCCTCAATCGCATTCTGATCCACTTCGGACTCCTTCTTAGCCTTCAGCTTGTGATCCAGCCAGAATGGCATAAACGGGATTAAGGCGCCGACAAAGACAATCACGCACCAACCAAACGAAAGCTTCTTCTTCACCAAGGCGAGCAGGAGAAAAAGACACAGGGCAACCCAGAGAAAGCCGTGCGCCGATCCAACGATTCTTACGGCTAATGGCATATCTGCCAGGTATTTCAGCGGCATCGCAATACCGAGCAGAATAATATAGGATATTCCGTCCAGCAGCGAAGCGAGGCGCAACCGGTCGATCAGCGAGTGTTTGAGATCAAGACCCATGAACTCGCCGAGCCTCACCTCGAAAGCCCGGCAATGCAAGTGACACCAAATCGGTCGTAACTCTCAATCACATTAGCCCAACAATCCCCGTCAGCCCTCGAGTATCGCCAAAACGAACACTGCCACGGACGCGGCGCGATCGGGTCAGAGATCGGCATTTAAACAAATCCTGCCTTTCCGGTATTCTCGAAGAGAAGTTACCGTCTCATGTACTTGAAAGCAGCAATCCTCTTCTACTTTGCCCTTACGTTCTCATTGGCCGCAGCTGACGAAGCTCGCGTTATCCCCGAAGGAAAGATAAACGCCGGCAAAACCCTCTTCGTTGAGAAGGGCTGCTACAAGTGTCACACCGCTGGCGACATCACTCTTCCCCAATCTGATCTCAGCCAGGAACTCTTCATCGAGCTTGGGGTTAAAAAACATGAAGGATGGTCGCGGGATACTTTTGCCAAGTCCATCCTCAATCCAAATCACACGGTTTCCGAGAAATATCGAAAGGTGATGATCACACAGGACGACAAGCTCAAGGCCGAGAATTCTCCCATGCCCGGATTCAATGACATCCTCAGCGTCTCCGATCTGATTCACTTGACCACTTTCCTCGACAG
>JABSSQ010000274.1 GCA_013213905.1 Verrucomicrobiales bacterium
AGGGCGCTTTGAACGCTATGGAAGCCTGGTCAGCAGTCACTTCACCTGGATGGTGGAATTCAGTTGGTGGGGGCGTGCCGCGTATCTGCTGGCGTGGAGTTTCCTTCTCCTGCTGTGCTGGCCGTCGGGTAAGCGAACCTGGTATGGCGTGGCGTGCGCTGCCTGGGTGGCCTTCGCGACGGCTGCCCTTTTCACGACGATGGCCAATCGCTGGGTGCTGTGGATCGTTCCGGGGCTACTCCTGCTCGCGGTGTTGGTTGAGAGAATCCGACTCAAGGATTGGCCGTCGAAGCGACGAAGCCTGATGCCGCTGGGATTCAGTGGAGTGGTGCTGCTCGGACTGCTCGTGGCGGGCAGCCTGATTCGTCCCTCTCACCCGAAGGTGGCACAGGATGGGGCCTGGGTCACACTCGGCAGCGAAGGAGAAACGGAGGGGCGAACCTGGGTGGTTGAACCTGACCCTGCCGTGGTCGGTAAAGCTTACGGGCAGAAAATCCGCGGCCTGGTGAGTGAGGACTCGTGGTCGGGGCCCCGGATTGCGATCGAGTGGCAGGAGGGTGAGATGGCGCCGTCGTCCGAAGATCGCCTCTTCTTCAGCGGAGCCGGAGTCACCGCATTGAAAGGAGCTACTCTGGAACAGGCCCGAGAGGCCCAGGAGTGGATTCTCTTGAACCCGGAGGCCCCTTCCGGAGAGCTCTACGAGAGTCTCGATCAGTGTCCGCCGATCCGCGTGGTCTGGGGCGAATTTAATCCCGGTCAGGGACGATTGATCTGGCAGGCGCTGGCGGGGAAATCTGAGCAGGTCACGTTCGAGCGAGTGACGGCTGCCGGCAAGTTTCTTCCTGACTGGACCCTTTTCCTCCATCCTAACCATGAACCAACTGATTCGTAATGCTATTCTTTCGCTGGGGCTGTTTGTTGTCTCCGGTGCTATTGGTCTCGGAGTCAACGCACTGCGTCCGGAACCGCTCGCTCTGACCTATGAGCCGCCAGGGGCCCGATTTGTGAAATCGTCAAGCAGCGAAGCCTGGAAGTCCGGGATTCATCTCGTCGAGATGGATACGACCCAGGAACTGATTGCGCAAAATGGGGTGCTGGTGCTCGATGCACGACCCGATTTGTTCTATGAATTTGGGCACCTGCCAAATGCCGAAAACCTGTCTCGAAAAGAGTTCGAGGCGCACTTTGAGGCACGCCGGGAAGTGCTCAATGAGGCTAAAGAGCTCGAGGTGCCCTTTCTGATCTATTGCGCGCACGAGCATTGCGAAGATGCCTCCAAAGTGGCCGAGCAGTTGATCGCGAAAGGGTATGAACCAATCCTGATTTTTGAGGGAGGCTATGAGGCGTGGGAGAGAGCAGGGTTGAAGATCGAGGAGGGGATCTAATCTCCGCAGCAGGGTGAACTAATCATGAATTCTATCTGGACTTTCCGCCTGACCTGGCTGTTTCGATTGATTCTCGCTGGCGTTTTTATTTATGCCGGGGTGCTCAAGATGCTGAATCCTTCCGGCTTTGCCGGGAGCATTGCTACCTTTCAACTGGTGCCGGAGTCGTGGTCGAATGTAATCGCCCTAACGCTGCCTCCTTTCGAAATTCTGGCCGGGGTCGCTATTCTACTCCCATGGTCTGCTCAGGTCGGCGCTTGGTCAATCGCCGGGCTGAATGTGGTGTTCCTGGTCGGTCTGGTTCAGGGGCTGATCCGGGGGCTGCCGGTGGATTGTGGGTGTTTCGGCTCTTCGGGGCCGAGTTCGACTCTGTCGATTGCTTTGGCCATCGGTAGGGATGTCGTTCTTCTTATTCTGGCTATAGTTGTCTATGTATGGGCCACATCAGGTAAAGAAGTCGAGGAGACCTGCGGAACAATCGTGGGTTCGAACCCGGAAGGCCGGGTTCGGTAGGTTGGCTCGAAGTGAGCCGCAGCGAACAGAAAGATCTTGTGAGCGAAGTGAATGAGATAGGCGCTCTCAACCACTCCACGTTTTCGCCTCTTGTCTCTCCGGCGCTTTTCACTCAAGGTCGTCAGCAAACGGAATCTGCATGGCGACTTCTGATCTCATTTCTTCTCTCGAATCGATCAATGATTTTACTCTTCCTCAGCGGCTTCATATTCTTCTGCAATTCGCAGCGCCGTGCGGCAATTCTTCTCGATAGTTGCTATCTTGGTAGAGCTCCTCTTCCGTCTTCCTTGTTCGGCATAGAACTCACTAGCCCGAATGGCACTGCGGGTGTTTTACGAGAAAGCCCCTATCCAATACTTAATCACCCATGTTTATCAATGTTATCGAGAATGGTAAGCGATGTCACCGATGGGTTTAGAGAGAGACGGAACGGGAATTTTGTCCTCCGGTATCATGGTGAGGGCGCCAGCAGATCATGGAAGGCAAATGCTGGACGGCTCCGGTGTTCGCCAATGGTCGAATCTTTTGCCGCAATGCAGAGGGAACCGTCTCAGCCGTTTCGGTGAAGTAGCAAGGGGGGCACTTCAGTTCCTTCCGCTGGACTTCGTCGACGAGAAAGGCTTCGGGAAAGTCGGCCGCATCGACGCCGCCCTTGGAGCAAAGGCGTTCGACTTTGCGATTTCCCTTGGGAGGGTGGCGCAAGGGTTCAAAAGTGGCTGGCTACTTTCTCTGTGATCGCCTTGTTGGCAGCGGTCATGACAGAGACGTGCTCCTTGTCAGGATTCTCCATCTCATCGAGCAGGCCACGGCGACGCGACTTGTTACGCTGATAGGCCCCGCAAAGATGGAAACCGATGCAGCCGGGATTCTCAAAAATTCCATTGAGCGTGTCGGCATACCAGGTGCCGTTGTTGGGCTTGAATGGGGCTTGGTTCCTGAAATTGACGCCGGCGGCGTCGGCCAGCAGGACGGGCTTGCCGGTCTTTTTGTGCCACTCGTCGAGGTGGGCGACGGGATCCCGGAAATCCTGGAAGGAGAGAACGTCCACGAAAGGAAGGGCTTCTTCATACACTTCCGGGGGGACGGGTGCATTGGCTTCGTAACGGTCGCCGAGGAGAAGGTGATGGGGATCGTAGCGGCGAATCGCGTCGTGGGTCGTTTGATAGTAGAGTTTCGCCAGTTCCCGTAGTTCCCTGCGACCGGCTTCCGATCCGAGGCGTTCGGGATCAAACATGGGGCCCTTCCAGGCATTGAATTCCCGCTCATGAACCCAGGCGGGGCAGTCGCTGTAGAAGTAGCCGATCAAGTTTTTCTCCTCGGCCAGTTCAGCGCAGTGAGAGCGTGCCACGTAGTCACACCATTCTTTCCAGTCCTTGCTGCGAAAATCGAAGTGGACCGTGTGCTTCTCCCACTGGTGGGATTCGATGAAGGGTAGCAGGTGACAGTAGGGCATGTCCAAGGCCCGGTATTCGTCGATCGTGAACGCGCGGGAGTGACGCCATTGCATCACCGTCACTTCCTGAACCCAGCCCACGGTGTTGAAACCCCAGGCTTGTAGATTGGGGGCGACTGACTCATTGATCCACTTGAGGGTGCTGCCGTCATACTTGTTCTTCCAGATCTCGAGGTTCTCCGGGTAACGAAGACTGGCGGGGTCGATGTGATTGAGGCCGAGAGTGAAGAAAGGCTGGCCGTCCGGTGTGATGAGAAACCAGTGGTCCTTGCGTTTTCCTAAGGTGAAGTAACCGTCCGGAGCGGTCTGGGTGGTGGGTTCGTTTCGGGCCCCTTGGGCAAATACCCGGGAAGCCCCGAGGCCTACCCCGGCTGATAAGGCGAGTCCTGCCGTGAGAAACTGTCTGCGATCTGGGGCGGGGGGAGAGTGCTTAGTTTTTGACATGAGAAATGGGGGGAAGCAACGCCCCCGAATGTGACGAATGCATCGGTCCACTTCAATGACGAGATGATGTCAGGCCGGATTGCGGAGGGCCTCGTCGATGGCGCCGGAAATCCAACGGTTCGCTTCCTCCAGTCCTTTGTAGTGCGCTACCGCCTTGGGCATCGTTCCCAGTTGACCGGCCAGTCTGCGAGCCGTCTCCGGCGCTTGTTGGACCACCTGTTGAACGGAGACCGGTTCGATCCGGATACCCATGAGAATGCCACTTGGCAAACGAAGGAACGCCTGATGTTCGATACGGAGAAAGACCTCTTCTAGAGAAACAGGGCCCTCGATGCGTGGGCGGTTGAGCCGCGGGTGGTAGTTGAGATCTTTGGTTCGGGTTAACCCCCAGTTCTCACGAAGAAATGCCTGTCCTTCTGGGAGTCGCCTCAGGAAACGATTGATGCGCTCGCCAATTTGCTCCTCCAGTTCAGGCACGACGCCGTGAACCTGAGCCAAGGTTTTCCCGGTCGACTCCTGAAGATTCCAGGAGGAGGGAAAGCAAACGCATCCGCCGGCGAGGGTGAAGGTGGTGGAGTCGAGATAGATCCAGTCCGCTTCCCACTGCCGGGCGATTTCCTGGACGCTGGTTTCACTCTGCGGCTCGAGTTGCTCCCATTTCCTGCCGAGAGCCCACGTTTCTTCTACGAGTCGTTCACCTTCCGGGGAGAGAGCTACGCAGAGTTCAGGTCTCTGATCCAGCCATTGCTGTTTCTGAACGAGTAGTTCGCCGGAAGAATCGTGCTTCGCAAAGAACGCCTCGGGAGCGTCGCGTCTCATGCGAATGCTCCAGGCAAAGTCGGGGGAGGAAAAGAGGTCGTTCAAGGCAACAGGGTATCACATCATGGCGTATCTTCGACTCTGGGCCTTTCTGAGGCAGAATGGCCGACCTGATGATGAAACT
>JABSSQ010000275.1 GCA_013213905.1 Verrucomicrobiales bacterium
CCCTGCATCTCGATCAATTCGAGATCTTCAGTCATCGCATAGTTGAAATCGACACTGGCGTCCTTGTCTTCGTGGTAGTTCAGGTCAAGTCTGCTCTCCCCTTCCCAGATCCCGGCGCTGACGGCAGCGGCCAGTTTCTCCATCGGCGAAGACTCCAGCTTTTTCGCAGCAATGAAACGCTGGAACGCCATCTCCACCGCGACGCAGGCGCCGGTAATCGAAGCGGTTCGGGTTCCCCCATCCGCGCGCAGCACATCACAGTCGATCCAGAGGGTGCGCTGCCCCAGTTTCTTCAGATCCACCACTGCTCGGAGGCTTCGCCCGATCAGGCGCTGAATCTCAGAGCTGCGGCCGTCCAGTTTTCCGCGGGAGATATCGCGAGACTTCCGCTGCAGGGTCGAATACGGCAGCATGCTGTATTCCGCGGTCAACCAGCCTCCCTGAACATTTTGATGCATCATCCAGCGCGGCACGCCTTTTTCCAGCATGGCACTGCAGATTACCTGCGTTTCCCCGAAACTCACGAGCACGCTGCCGTGGGCCAGCGGTGCAATATCGAGTTGGAAAGTCACGTCCCGGAGTTGGCCATTGGTGCGGCCGTCGATTCTGTTCATGCCTAACGAAATGGTCTAATAGCGGAGGAATTGCAACCGTTCACATTCGCAGTTGCTTCTGAGCACAATTCATTCACCATAAACCGCCTCTGCGAAAGCAGGCGAAACACCTCCAAGATGGGGCAAACTTCGGAAAAACTGGAACAGTTCGCCATCGACGTCATTCTCGACCGTCGCAAGGGCGTCCGTGCCTCCATGTTGCGGGGCTTCCTCGGCAGCATGTCCCATCTCTACACCGGAGTGGTGAACCTGCGCCTCTGGCTCTATCGCAATCGCCTTCTCCGCGAGCGCAATCTGGGCTGCCTCGTCGTCAGCATTGGAAACCTCACCGTCGGCGGAACCGGCAAAACACCTGTCGTTGAGAAATTCGCGCGCTCCCTCCAGGACGGCGGTCGGCGCGTTGCCATTCTCAGCCGCGGCTACAAGTCGGTGAAGCAACCCTTCCTCAAACGTCTCGCCGGAAAGATCCAGGGCAAAAACGAGATCGACCCCCCTCGCGTGGTCAGCGACGGGAAGTCACTCCTCCTCGATTCCAAGACGGCTGGAGACGAACCCTACATGCTGGCGGCCAACCTCAAGGATGTTCCCGTGGTCGTCGACAAGGACCGGGTCAAGAGCGGCAAGCACGCCATCGCAGAGCTGAACTGCGACACGCTCATTCTCGACGACGGACTCCAGTACCTTCGCCTCAAGCACCGGCTCGACATCGTGCTCGTCGACCGCTGGCACCCCTTTGGAACCGAGCGTCTCCTCCCCCGCGGCACTCTGCGCGAGCCACCGAAAAACCTGAAGCGTGCCTCCTACATCTTCATCACCAAGTGCAACGGGGAGCCGAACGATGAGCTCATCGAGCGCATCCGCCTCTACAATCGCACTGCGGAGATCATTGAGTGCGAGCACCGTCCCCGCTATCTCCAGCATATTGAAACCCGTGAGACCCGTCCTCTCGACGATCTCAAGGGAGCCAAGGTCGGCACGGTCAGCGCGATCGCAGTTCCCGAGAGCTTCGAAGACGGTGTGCGCAAGCTCGGCGCCGACATCGAAGCCACCTGCCGCTTCACTGATCACCACCGTTTCACGGAGCAGGAGATCATTTCGTTCATCAACTGCTGCGTTGAATCCGACGTGGACATGATTATCACTACGGAGAAAGATGCCGTCCGCTTTCCCCGACTCGCCCGCATGGATGTGCCCATTTATTTCCTCCGGGTCGAAATCGGCATCCTCAGCAACGAGGAGAGTTTCGATCACTGCATTCAGCGAATCTGCCTGCCTCGCGAACCGATTCCGGCTCGTAATTTCTTCTAACGAAGGCCCATGATCATTCTCGCCGGCATCTTCGAAAGCATCAACTGGGGTGCCATCACCGACGTCCTTCTCTGGACTTCGATTATCCTGCTGATCGTCATCGGATTCCTCGGCACCTTCCTCCCGGTCATCCCCGGGACCACACTTATTTGGTCCGGGATGTTAGTGCACTACTTCAGCTTCGGGATGGAAGACTCCAAACTGACCTGGCAAAGCCTCGTGGTCATTACCCTGCTCTACATCATCTCGATCATCGTCGACTGGTTTTCGGGAGCGATTGGGGCCAAGTGGTTCGGTTCGAGCAAATGGGGTTTCGGAGGAGCCATCCTCGGCGGCATCGTGGGCCTTTTCTTCGGACTGCCCGGTCTCATCATTGGACCTATTCTCGGCGTCTTTCTCTTTGAAATGCTCTTTGCGAAGAAAGAGGTCAAGGATGCCTCCAACTCCACCGTTGGAACCGTTGTCGGCGGTGTTGCCGGCATTGTTGCCCGCGTTCTCATTGCCCTCGCCATGATCGCCTGGTATCTCGCCGACGTCTTTGTCTTCAATTAGTTGAAAACTGATGCTTGAATCCGGCACAAGACTAGCTGTTGGATAGGTTGCCATGGCATCACCCGAATCCCTCGCCAATCGAGAACTGCAGCCCCATCGTATTCAGCTTGAAGTCGTGATTCTCGGTGGTGGATTTGCTGGCGTTTTCTGCGGTCAGAAGCTCGGCCGAAAATTCCGGTCAGCCGGAATCTCTCCGAATAAGGCCGCTATCGTATCGGAACAGAACTACATGGTGTTTCAGCCCATGCTGGCCGAAGTAGCGGGTGCCTCACTCGGACCCAGCCACGTGGTCAATCCGATCAGGCGACTTTGTCGCGGTATCACAGTCTACCGCGGCAGCGTGGAAAAGGTCGACCTCAAGAAGAAGGAAGTTCGCATTAACACCGGTAACTTCTCACCGGGAATCATTATTGAATTCGAGCACATCGTCCTTTCGCTTGGAGCCGAGATCGATCTGAGTCGGGTTCCCGGCATGCCTGAACATGCACTCCTCATGCAGAACGTGGGTGATGCAATGATTCTTCGCTCGACCATTATCTCGCGAATTGAGGAAGCAAACGCTCAATACGACGAAGCCCTTCGCAAGCGACTCCTGACCTTTGTTGTCGTCGGTGGCGGATACTCAGGTGTCGAGACGGCCGGCGAAATGCTGGACATGCTTCACGAGATCTCAAAGTTCTACACCAACGTGAACCGGGAGGACATCCGCGTCGTCCTCGTTCACAGCCGTGATCGAATTCTCCAGACTCTTGGAGATGAGCTGGGCGATTACGCCGGCCGCAAACTCGTGGATCGAGGACTTGAGCTGATCCTCAACGAACGAGTCCGCGCTGTCACCTCAACCAAGGTCTATCTTCAAAGTGGCGATGAAATCGAGACCTCCACCGTGGTCTCCACGGTCGGCAACGCTCCCAACCGCGTCATCCGGCGCCTTTGCGATGATTACGAGATTCCGCACGATCGGTATCGCCTCGTCACCGATGAATATCTCCAGGTTGAGGGCTATGAATACGTTTGGGCTGCTGGTGACTGCGCCGCTGTTCCACTCGCAGATGGCGGGGGCGCTCCTTGCCCGCAGACGGCTCAGTTTGCCATGCGCCAGGGCATCTGTCTTGCCGAGAACATGTTGCGACGCGTCCGTGGGCAGGCCCCCAAACCGTTTCTCTTCAAAGGACTCGGAGAGCTCGCTTCCATCGGACACCAGACTGCAGTTGCCAGTATCTTCGGCCTCAAGTTCTCTGGCTTCATCGCCTGGTTCATGTGGCGCTCCATCTACCTGATGAAGCTGCCCGGTCTCGATCGCAAATTGCGCGTCATCATCGACTGGACGCTCGACTTGTTCTTTCCTCGCGACATCAACCTGCTCAACCCCAGATACACCAGGCTTTTCCAACAGGTGCACCTCGAACCCGATGACCGCCTCTTCAACCGGGGGGAACCCGCTTTCTCACTCTATGTGGTCAAGAGTGGGCAGATAGACCTCCACGACCAGGATGGCTCGGTGGTTCGGTCTATTGAAGAGGGCGACTACTTTGGCGAACGCGCCCTCGTTCATGGAGGTGGCTATCTCTACGATGCCGTTTCCAAAGGACGCACGGAGCTGGTTTCACTGAGCGGTGAAGTGGTCCTGCCTTTCTTCCAATCCAGTCGGCGGTTTAAGCGCGTCCTTGCCAAAACGACCGCCCAGGAATCTGCCGAAGGTGAGTTGCAATCAGTCACCGAAAAACTCGCACCCGATGTGCTCGAGAAGCCCGTTTCGGAAGTCATGCGGACCAACGTCGCGACCCTGAATCCGAATCAATTTCTCCACGAAGCCGTCGATCTTTTCAGAGCTCGCCGTTTCAGCACTTACCCGCTTGTCGATGACGATGGAAAACTCTGCGGCGTTCTCAGCCGGGAATCTTTCTTTGATTTCATCAAGCGGGACGATATCGGCAAGGACTGCAAACTCAACCAGATCGAACCCATGCAGCTTCCGGTTTGCTCAAGCGATAACACCGTTCAGCAATCGCTCGAGCGGATGATCCGATACGGGCGCTACAAGTGCCTGGTCTGTGACAGCGATGATCAACTTCTCGGGATCATCACAGTGATGGACCTTATCGGCGAAAGCATCAAGGAAGCTCCCGCGATGAGCTGAATCAGTGAATCTGGTCGAGGAGGAAGTTCCGAAGATCCGCAATCGCGATGCGCTCCTGCTCCATGGAATCGCGATGACGCAGCGTCACCGTATCCTTGAGCTCGTCACCGGCTTCACCCAGCGTGTCGAAATCAACCGTCACGCAGAAGGGGGTTCCCACTTCGTCCTGTCGACGATAGCGACGACCGATCGCAGCCGTTTCGTCGTAGAATACAGTCATGAACGGAGTCAGCAGCGCCTGGACTTCGCGAGCCTTTTCAACCAGCTCAGGCTTGTTCTTCAGAAGCGGAAGCACCGCCACCTTGATCGGAGCCATGCGGGGTGAGAAACGCATCACGGTTCGCACCTCTTCCTTGCCCTTGTCATCGGTGACAGTCTCTTCGTCGAAGGCTTCACAGATCAGCGCGAGGATAGTACGGTCACAACCGGCACTCGGCTCCACCACGTGAGGAATCAGCTTCTCCTTCGTCTCGTCGTCGAAGAACTCCAACGGCTTGCCACTGCACTCCTTGTGCTTGCTGAGATCGTAGTCGGTGCGGTAAGCCACCCCTTCGAGTTCCTGGATGCCGAAGGGGAACTCGTATTCGATGTCGTAAGTCTTCTTGGAGTAGTGGGCACGCTCACCGTCCGGCACATCGAGGATGTGCAGGTGCTCGCGAGGAATCCCGATCTCTTCGTAAAACTTGAGACGCTTCTCGAGCCACTCGTCGGTCAGGGCCATCCCTTCATCCGGGCGACAGAAGAACTCAATCTCCATCTGCTCGAACTCGCGGGAACGGAAAGTGTAGTTCCGCGGATTAATCTCGTTACGGAACGACTTTCCAATCTGGGCAATCCCGAAAGGAAGTTTCACGCGGTTGGTTTCGGCCACGTTCTTGAACTGGGTGAAAATCGTCTGGGCCGTTTCCGGACGCAGGTAGGCGACGCTGCTTTCGTCACCGTCCTCAGCCGAAGCCCCCATGTGGGTCTTGAACATGAGATTGAACTCACGCGGCTCGGTCAGCTGAGACCCGTTTTCCGGGTTGAAGCTGGTGGTGCCCGTCACTTCCTCGGTGGACTCACCGGCGAGCTCGAGCTTTTTCGGGGAAATCTGCTTATCAGTGAGGAACTGGGAATAGTATAAGCGCGCCGTCTTGCGAGCCTTGTTTTCGTCCTGTCCCTCGGTCACGAGAACCGAGTATTCGCGGTCCACTGACCAGCCGGACTCCTCGTGAGACGCTCCGGAGTATTGGTAAACCGTTCCATCCTGCGGATCGATCTGGTCAGCGCGCAGACGAGCCTTGCTGAGCAGGCAGTCACACATCGGATCGGAAAACCCGCCGACGTGACCGGATGCCTTGAGCACTTCCTGGTGAGTCAAGATGGAGCCATCCATCCCGAGAATGTCTTCGCGCTCCTGCACATTCCTGCGCCACCAGTATTCCTTGAGATTGCGCTTCAGCTCAGCACCGAGCGGACCGTAGTCCCAGCAACCGTTGAGGCCCCCGTAGATTTCCGCGGATTGGAAAATGAAACCGCGGCGCTTGCACAGGCTCACGATTTTCTCCATCAGGACCGTATTTTTTTCTGAAGCTGCTTCGCTCATAGTTCGGATTTTAAAAAAAATGGGGGACAACATAGCCGCCACACCCCATCCGCAAGGGGAAAGTGCCCACGAGGCCTTCTGATTGACTCAAAATCGCGCTTTGATAAACTAGATGCTCAATCGCCGGATTTTCCCTTGACCCTCGCCGTTTTTCGCGGAAATTGCCCGCCCTCGCCAAGGCGGGGCCCGAAAAACGGGACACAAAAATTCAACGGATCTTCACGATGGCTAGAGTTTGTAAAATTACTGGTGCAAAAGTTACCTCCGGACGCCGCATCCACCGCAGTGGTAAGGCTAAGAAACAGGGTGGTATCGGCCGTCACGTCACGAAGACCGTGAAGCGTCAATTCAAGCCCAACCTTCGTCAGAAGCGTATCTGGGTTCCTGAGCTTGGTCGCTACGTCCGCGTAAAGGTGAGCGCTCGTGGTCTTAAGACCATCGACAAGAACGGCGCTTACAAGACGCTCAAGAAAGCTGGACTTATTTAAGTCCACTTGGCAGAAACGGTGTCGGATGTCTGACACCCTCCATATTGCCGAACCGGGAGACGCCCAGGAAGTCTCCCTTGCCCGTGCCATCGCCCTTATCGGCGTCACGCCCGAGTCTACTGCGACTTTTCTTTTCGACGACCGCGGAGATCTACCCGGCGCCTGGCAAATCTGGCAGGACCAGTGGCTCGAGCCGCACCTTGCCCCGAACTTCGTGGAGGCTTACGAATGCGGCAGCCAGTTCCGCATCGACGAAGTCCAGGCCATCGACTGCCTGCTCGACGTCAACCTCACCGACCAGGTGCGCCAACGCAGCATTGCCGCCGGCAAGCCGTTCCTCGAAGGCAAAGAGGAAATGAAAGGCAACAAAGACTGGGTCAAATACGCTGAGCGGGTCGAGAAAGGCCAGTCTCCCGGTCACGTCTCCGTGATTTTCGCCCTTCAGTCGGCCCTCTATCACCTCCCCCTCGCCTCAGCGCTATCCGCCTACATCTGGTTCGAATTTCAGTCCGGCCTCCCCCGCGAGCTTTCCCGTGAATCCCTTTCCGAGCTTTCGACCGTATTCGAAGAAGCCCTCGTTCATGTCGCCACTGCCGTAAGGGAGAATGGTGGCCAGACCGGTGGCTCCGGAAACCTCCGGGTGGTATAATTTCCTCCTTGTGAACATGTCTTCGGATATCGACGAAATCACTATCACCGAAGTTGAAACCGAGACCGACCTCGATTCGACCTGGAATGTCATCGTCTACGACGATCCGGTGAACTTGATGAGTTTCGTCACCCTGATCCTCCAGCGAGTATTCGGTTACCCCAAGGAGAGAGCCCAGTCCCTCATGCTGGAGGTCCACCGGGACGGTCAGTCCATCGTCTGGACCGGCGTCCGTGAGCAAGCGGAGCTCTACGTGCAGCAACTTCAGAGCTATCAGCTGCTCGCAGCGATGAAGCGGGTCACTGATTAGCCGGGTGATACCGGTAGTGCCCCACGACCTTCCACTGGTCGATCCCGGTGTCCTTGACCGGAC
>JABSSQ010000276.1 GCA_013213905.1 Verrucomicrobiales bacterium
ACACGGCCGCGAGAGCTTCAGTGCCACCAAGCCACCCGCCGATGCTCACCAGCGCCACCAGCTCGTCATCGCGGTTTGTTTTCATCACGTCGAGAACCGTCTGGCGGGTCTTGTCCAACTCTCCACGAACGGTTTCCCAGTCATCGCGGCCGGCACCATCAATAATGGCATTAGCATGGCTTTCAACAGCCGATGAAACATTGAGCGGTTCAGCGAGACGAAGCACTTCGCGACCGATTCGGCGAACGCCTTCCTTATCCTGTGCCTGGACAGCAATGAATCCTTCAGAAACCACCAATCCGAAAAGCATCGCCATGCGGGAACGATTTCCATCGATCTTGATGGGACGCTCCGTCACCTGACCACCCCAGTCCTGCTGGCCAAGCTTGTCGAGCGAAGCAAAGATTTCCAATGGAATTGGAATGACTGCATTGTCGACAAAAACTAGATTCGGATCGCTAAGATCGAGTTTCGCCGGGGTGTCTTGGGCAATGACCAGATTCAACCCTCCCAGCGCAAATAGAATAACAAAGGCTTTCCGTTTCATGAAATTAGTTAAGATTTCTTAATGAAATATAAGGGGTAAACGGGATTTTGAAAATCGAATTCCGCTAAAGAGCGCGGGCAAAGGCTCCACCATCAACAAGAAGCATTTCCCCGGTAATATAACTCCCTGCTTCGCTGGCTAGCAAGAGCGCAGGTCCAGCTAATTCCCGCGGCTGTCCCCAGCGCCCCAGCGCAGTCGCTCTCGAGAATTCGTCTTTTTCTGCGTCACTAAGCAAGCTCATAGGCATATCAGTCAGGAATGGTCCCGGACCGATGCAATTTACGGTGATCCCAAAAGGTCCCAGGTCGAGGGCACTGGCTTTAGCCAATCCCAACAACGACGCTTTGGTTGCAGAGTACGCATTACGTGCCGGTTTGGATCCGACGCCCAGCACAGACGAAATATGCACAATCCGCCCCCACTTTTGCTCCTTCATG
This sequence comes from Verrucomicrobiales bacterium, assembly GCA_013213905.1. Classification (GTDB taxonomy): domain Bacteria; phylum Verrucomicrobiota; class Verrucomicrobiia; order Verrucomicrobiales; family DEV007; genus Arctic95D-9. The sequence continues at coordinate 985 of JABSSQ010000276.1, forward strand.
GCGGGCACGAGGGCTCGAGTCAGTCGCATAATGGAGGTCAGGTTGATCTCGATCACCCGATCCCATGTCTCGTCTTCCACCTCATCGATCGGTTGGGGCACATTAACTCCGGCATTGTTGATCAGAATATCAACCGTCCCGAAACGCTCCAGGGCGGCAGCAGCGAGGGCATCCGTATCTTCCCGGTTGGACATATCGCAAACCCGGTATTCCACAGCACCCCCCAACCCCTCGCCGATTTCTGCAGCGGCCCCCTTGAGCTCTTCCTCACTACGGCTGCAGATCATGACATCCGCGCCATGTTCCGCAAAGCCTCTTGCCATTGCTTTGCCAAGGCCCCGGCTACCTCCAGTCACGAGAGCCGTTCTCCCTTTTAGATCAAACAAATCGCCAGGCATGCCACATCATGCACGTTGACTCAGGCACCGCAAGTGTTCCAGTATCCCTCTCCCCGTATCAACCGCTATGCAAACTGCCCTTCTCATTGATCCCTCCGACAATCTCGGTGTCGCACTCCAAACGCTTGGTCCCGGCGACGTGGTTGAAATCAACGGGCAGAAGGTCGAAATCACTCAGCCGGTGGCGGCAAAACACAAGTTTGCTCTTGCTCCTTTAAAGGAAGGAGACCGCTGCATTCTCTACGGTGTCACAGTCGGCATCATGACCGAGGATCTGCCTGCCGGAGGACTCATTCACACCGAAAACCTCAGGCATGAAGCAGACGGGTTTTCAAAGGAGCGGGAACCGTTAACGAACTGGCAGGCGCCGGATGTGTCGCCTTGGCAGGACCGAACTTTTGACGGATACCACCGCCGCGACGGGTCTGTCGGCACGGCGAACCAGTGGATCGTCATTCCCATGGTCTTTTGTGAAAATCGCAACGTCAACGCGATCCGACGGGCATTTGAACGTTCTCTTGGCTATGAACGCACTTCACACTACGAGGATTTTGCCCGCGCCCTTGTCGATCGTTATCGTGAGGGACAGTCGGCAGAGGCTATTGCAGAGATCTCATGTGACTCCCTCTCCGAACCCGGGGCCAACCGGGTCTTTCCCAACGTCGACGGCATCAAGTTCCTGACTCACACTATGGGTTGCGGAGGCACCCGGGATGATGCGAATGCACTGTGCGGTCTGTTGGCCGGATACATCACTCACCCCAATGTGGCCGGCGCAACAGTGCTCAGCCTCGGATGTGAAAATGCAGAACTAAGAATTCTTGAGGAGGCGATCCAGGAACGGAGTCCCGGCTTCGACCGACCTGTCCTGACATTCCGCCAACAGGAATTCCCGGATGAGCAAGCCCTGCTCGAAACCGCAATACGCAGCACGTTCATGGGGCTGATCGAAGCCAATAAGGCCACCCGGAAGCCGGCATCACTTGATCACCTCTGTCTCGGCGTGGAATGTGGGGGCAGCGACGGTTTCTCGGGCATCTCGGCGAACCCGACTCTCGGCATGGCGTCAGACCGCCTCGTTGCACTCGGAGGTAAGGTGATCCTCTCCGAGTTTCCCGAGCTATGCGGTGTGGAACAGGAGCTGGTCAACCGATGTGTCTCTGATGAAGTTGCCGACCGGTTTGTCGACTTGACTTCCCGGTATGCTGCCCGGGCGGAGGCCGTTGGCAGCGGTTTTTCCCATAACCCGAGCCCGGGAAACATTAAGGACGGACTGATTACTGATGCGATCAAATCCGCCGGAGCCGCGAAGAAAGGCGGCACCTCACCTATTGTTGACGCCTTAGACTATCCGGAAATCGCACGGAAACCGGGCTTAAATCTACTCTGCACGCCGGGGGGCGACGTCGAATCGACGACCGCCATGGCAGGTGCCCACGCCAATGTCATTGTCTTCACAACCGGGCTCGGAACCCCGACCGGCAACCCTGTCTGCCCGGTGATTAAGGCAAGCTCTTCGACCGAATTGGCTGAGCGCCTTCCCGATATGATTGACTTCAATACCGGTGGCATTATTCGTGGAGAAACCGATCTGGATGCGCTTTCCGGCGAACTCCTTGATCTCATCATTGAGGTCGCGTCAGGCAGGCACCCCACCAAAGCTCAAATCCTTGGACAGGACGATTTTCAGCCCTGGAAGCGCGGGGTTTCGCTCTAGCCCACGGGAAACACCCCACATCCCACGCGAGCCTCACTTCGAACGACGGCGTTGGAGCGCAGAAGAAGACCTTCAAATCAGGTCGCTTCAGCTTAATCCCGAGGCGTTACCGAGAAAAAGGCAGCTGTCAGCGCGTCCATACTCCATAATTATCTTTACTCTGGAATATTCACTGAATCTGATTCTCCCTTTCCCTGTTCGGAGAAGAGAACTCCGTAATTCTCAACTTGCCTCGAACTCTCCTGCTCGTATCGTTGCGTCGGACCTTTTCGGCACTGTAGATGTTCGTGATTTCCCCAGATCGGATCGCCACCAGGTGGGTGGCCGAAGAACTCCTCCCCGAAGGACGGAGTCTCGCGATTTCCTGTGCCCGTGAAGTGTCCCCCAAACAAACCCGGAGCGATGCTCTCGCCAAGGATTCTCACTCGGTCGCGATGCTAGTGGCATCGACCACTGAGACGAACTCCAGCGAAACACAGCCGTCGGTTCCGAGAATCTGCTACGACGCTCGAAAGCCCCTCCCTTTCCAGCTCATAGATACAAATCCCCCGGTTCGCCGGTCGGCCCACCCGATGGCCCCGCAGATTCTCCCGACAACCACTGCGACGAGCACCTCCGACCGAACAAAAAACGCCCTGACCCACAAGGGCACCGAACAAAAAGCTTCCAAATACCATGGAAAAACAATCGCAAAACAATGCCTCCCGCCGCCGCCGCGGCAATCGATCCGGAGGAGGCAATCGCAATAGAAACCGCTCCGGCGGTAACCGTAATGGAAATCGCGGTGATAACCGCTCCGGCGGTGGGAACCGCAACAACCGCAATCGCAACAGAAACCGCAACCGCTCACGCCGCCGTCCGGCCCCCAAGCCGACAGCCTGGCAGAAGTTTCTTCAGCTGATCAGCTTCGGAAAACTTGGCCAACCCAAGCGTAAGCCTCGCAAAAAGCAGCAGCCCCAGAAAAAGGCAGCTGCACCGGCAGCAACCAACACACCGAAGCCGGACAACACCAAGCGACGCCGCCCACGCAACGAGGTGACATCCGGTCGTCTCTACGTCGGCAATCTCGCCTACGCCACGACCGAGGAAGAACTCGAAGAACTCTTCCGTGGATTCGGCACCGTAATCAGCGCAGAGGTGGTCACCAACTCACGCACCCAGCAGTCGAAAGGATTCGCCTTCGTTGAGATGGCTTCCATCGAGCAAGCCAAGCGTGCTGTCGAAATTCTGGACGACCAGGACTTCATGGGGCGCAAGCTCACTGTGAGCGGCGCCCGCAGTGAAGGCCCCAAAGAGTCGAAAGAAGGCGAAAAGGCTCCCAAATCCGATTCCACGGAGAAGCCTGCTGAAGAGACTCAATCGGAAGAACCGGCCACTGCCGAGGAGACTACTGAGGCTCCGGCTGAGGAATCTGCTCCGGTTGCCGAGGAGACCTCTGAAAAACAACCGGCCGAGGCCCAGGAGGAGGAAGAGCCGAAGCAAGACGCTGCCGAGGCAACTGCCTGATTCAAAGATTCATCCAACGGACGGGGTATCTTCGGGCTGCCCCTTCTCTGAAATCTATTCTTGTCAGCGCCGAAACGGTCATGGATCGTTTCGGCGCTTTCTTTTTTCATGTCGACTCCCGTGCCCTACGCTCCCATTTACCTCGCCGGCCAAACCGGCAGCGGGAAAACGGCTGTGGCCCTCGAGCTGTCCGGGCGCCTCGATCATCCGGTCGAAGTCATCAATGCCGATGCCTATCAGATCTATCGCGGCCTTGAAATTATCAGCGCTGCCCCGACCGCGGAGGAACGATCGGCCGTTCCTCATCATCTTTTCGGGATCCTCGACCCAACTGAGGAATGCGATGCTGCCCGCTTCGCAGAGCTCGCCAAAGCAAAGATAGCGGAGGTAGGCCAACACGCGATACCTCTCGTCGTCGGAGGAGGAGGCCTCTACCTCAAAGCGATCACCCACGGCCTCGCCCCAACGCCTAAGGGAGAGCCGGAGCTTCGGGAAAAACTCGATCAGCGAACCCTGGAAGACCTGATCTCAGAATACCAGTCTCTCGATCCCGAAGGTGCCGCCGCTACCAATCTCCAGAACCGTCGCTACGTGACCCGCAATCTCGAAATCTGCCTGCTTGCCGGGCGCCCTGCGTCGGAACTGAAGAGCGAATGGCAGGACAACGAGCCTGACATTACCGCCTTCTACCTGGAGCGAAGCCGCGAGGACATCTACGACAGGATCAACCGGCGCACGCTTCGAATGTTCGAGTCCGGAGTCGTCGATGAGATCTCGAATCTTGGCGAACTCTCGGCCACCTCGGCAAAAGCGATCGGCATTCGCGAAATCCAATCCCTCATTGCCGGCGAAACCGACGAAAGCACCTGCATCGAGGAGATTCAGAAGATCACGAGGCGATACGCCAAGCGCCAGGAGTTCTGGTTTCGCCGTGAGACTGCGTTTCAGCGAATTCCGCTCACTCCGGAGCAGACCACCGGGCAGATGACCGATGCCCTGACGGCTCATCTTCCCGCTCCACCAGCACGGTAAGATCAGCGACAGAATACCATTGCACCTGACACCCAAACCCCCGATCCTTTCCCCATGTCTGAAACTGTTGCCGCAGCCCCCGCCCCCGAAACACCGCCTCCTGCAGGACCCAAGTCTTCTGCAGCCGCGATCTGGAGCATGGTCCTCGGTATCCTCAGTATCGTTGCCTGCCTCTCTATCCTCGGCGGTATACCAGCCATCATTCTGGGTGTGGTTGCGCTGAAAAAGATTGGCAATGCTCCGGATCTACTCAAGGGCAAAGGGATGGCGATCGCCGGTATCTCCACCGGAGCCGTCGGAACCCTGTCCGCTCCCGTGATCGTTGCAATCATGTTGCCGGCAATGATGCAGACAAAGGATCGTGCGATTCAGACCGAGATGATCACCGAAATGAGGATGATCAGCACGGCGTGCCAAATCTACGCGATCGACAACGACAGCCAGTTCCCCCCGGATCTCGGCAAGCTCTTCCCGGTCTACCTCGCAGATGCTGGTCAACTCACCTGGACTGACCCAAAAACGGGAGACGAACTGCCCTACATCTATGTGGCGGGTGCCAACCCGGATTCACCTGAAGCGCTGCCCATTTTGATCAGTCCGTCGGACTTTCGGGGAGAACGTGTCATCATTTATAACAACGGGAGCCTCGAAAGAGCCCCGGCCGAGGCGGCGAAGGCCCTGCTGGAAACCCTGCAGGGCAACTGATTCAGTAGATTTGCAGCCCGGTCATTCCGCCTTGATTCCCCGGCCGCTTCGATCTTTAGTCCCCCACCCATGGCGACTGTTACTGACGGAGATCCCGCGACTATTTCCCTGAAGCTTAAGAACGATGACTACACCGTTCTTGTTGGCTCCGATCTCCTTACCCAAACCGCTTCGCGGATTAGCGAGCTCACATCAATCAAGAGCAGCAAGGCAGCGATCGTTACTGATTCCAACGTCGGCCCGCTTTATGCCGAAACCGTGGAAACCTCTCTCAATGCGGCCGGCATCGAAACGGTCCTCATCACGGTTCCCGCCGGCGAAGCGTCCAAGAGCATGGAGCAGGTCACCGATGTGTGTCGCCAGATGCTCCGGGCCGGTCTCGATCGAAAATCCTTTCTCGTAGCCCTGGGCGGAGGCGTCGTCGGAGACCTCGCAGGATTCTGCGCGGCCATTTTCCAGCGTGGGATCCCCTGTGTGCAAATTCCAACCACGATCGTCAGCCAAGTCGACAGCTCCGTGGGAGGTAAAACGGGCGTTAACACACCGGAAGGTAAAAACCTGCTGGGCGCCTTTCATCAGCCTCAACTGGTGCTCGCCGATGTCGAAACCCTGGCTTCGCTTCCGGAGCGGGAATTCAACGAGGGTTTCGCAGAAATCATCAAGCACGCCGCGATTCGTGACCGGTCTCTTCTCGATTTGGTCGAACAGCGGGACACGATACGGGACAACCTCATTCCCCTGGTCGCCCGCAACGTCGCCATCAAGGCCGACGTCGTCGAGGAAGACGAAAGGGAGACCACAGGAACTCGAGCCCTGCTCAACTTCGGTCACACCATTGGCCACGGAATTGAAGCGGCCGGCGGTTACGGCCGCTTTCTCCATGGTGAAGCCATCAGTCTCGGACTTGTCGCGGCTATCCGCCTTTCCGTCGAGAATTCCAGTCTTACCTCTGAGGAGGGCGACCGCCTCATTGCCTGCCTCGAGCAGTATGACCTCCCCACCCAACTGCCCGACGACGTCGCCGACGACGACATTCTCAGTTCGCTCCAACGGGACAAGAAGTTCGAAGAAGGCCAGATCCGCTTTGTGCTTCTCACGCAAACCGGGCACGCTTTTGTTTCCAGTGAGATTACCGCATCCCAGTTAGAGAAGGCTGTATCATCCCTTCGTTAGAGCTTTTGAGGAAAAGATCTCATGCCCGAAGAAGTGCCAGCAGCCGCCCCGTCAACAGAGCCGGGCGAAACCGGAGTCAGCGAAATTCACAACAAGACTTCTTTTCTCGCTGAAAAGCTTACCGATTGGGTAGACGCCCAGGGCTGGGTCCCGAACGCTCTCAACCACACGGTTGCCATCTCGATCCTGCTGCTGGGGCTGCTGATCGCATCGGCTCTGCTCTATCTCGTCTTTCGTCCTCTCATCCTCAGGATAGTCAGCCGCCTGGTTCACAAGACCGAATTCACCTGGGATAACGAACTGGTCGGTCATGGTGTCTTCCGCTGGCTGACCCATCTCCTGCCGGGAATCCTGATCTACCTCGCCGCTCCCGGACTTTTCGTGTCCGCGCCGTGGCTGGCGAGTGCCCTGCACATTGTTTCCTCGGTCTACATCCTCATCACCTGCTACTTCGTCTTCGATTCCCTGCTCAACTCGTTGCAGGTCATCATTTCCCAGACGCCTGCGGGCAAGAGGCTGAACCTCGCGACGTTCACCCAGGTCGCCAAGCTGGTGGGCGCACTCGTGGTCATCATCCTGACGATTGCCATTTTAATCGGAAAGTCGCCGCTCACTCTGCTGGGAGGTCTCGGTGTTTTTGCCTCGGTGTTCATGCTCGTCTTCAAAGACGTCATCCTCGGCTTTGTCGCCGGAATTCAGCTCGCCTCCAACCAGATGCTTTCCCAGGGCGACTGGCTCGAGATGCCGAGCTACAACGCTGACGGGGATGTCCTCGAAATCGGCCTGACCACCGTCAAAGTCCAGAACTGGGACAAGACGATCACCACCATTCCGACCTACGCCCTCATCAGTGACTCGTTCAAGAACTGGCGAGGCATGTCTGAAAGTGGTGGCAGGCGCATCAAACGCAGCCTCCTCATCGATACCAACACGATCCGTCTCTGCACCGATGAAATGCTGGACCGCTTCGAGGAGATCGAGCACATTTCCGAATACCTCGCTTCCAAGAAAGCCGAAGTCGAAGAGTTCAACGCCACGGTCACCGAATCCAGGCTTCAGAACCGTGTCAACGGGCGCCGACTCACTAACATCGGCACCTTTCGCGCCTACATCGAGGCCTACCTTCGCCACCATCCTGACATCAACCAGGAAATGACCCTCCTCGTTCGCCAACTCACGCCCGAGGGACGCGGAATCCCGATCGAGATCTACTGCTTCAGCTCCAATAAGGTTTGGGCAGACTACGAGAGTATCCAGGCTGATATCTTTGACCACCTTCTCGCCGTCGCACCGGAGTTCGACCTGCGCATCTTCCAGGAGCCTACCGGTCTCGATTTTCAGAGTCTCGCATCCGAATAGTAATTCTGCGTTCAACATCACATTTGGACAAATCGTCAAGCGGTTCCCCGGTCATCACCGACACGACATCCCGTGCTTCCCTCGCCCTGCTCAAAGAAGTATGAAACAGGGATGCGGCTATCATTGATACGACTCGCCGGAGTCTTCCTGAGCCTTCTCCCTACCCTCATCCTTTCTTCGGCGAAGGCGACTGATCCCCGGCCCAATGTCCTCTTCATCGCCATGGACGACCTCAACGACTGGATCGGTTGCATGGGAGGGCACGAGCAAAGCCTGACCCCGAACCTCGACCGCCTGGCTGCCAGTGGAACCCTTTTCACCAACGCTCATTGTGCGGCTCCAGCCTGCAATCCATCCCGCACCGCAATATTGACCGGCCTGGCTCCCAACACTTCCGGCCTCTACGAAAACGGGCAGAAGATGCGCGAAATCCTGCCCGATGCCGTCCTCATGCCTCAGCACTTCCGCAACCACGGCTTTCGGGCCAGCGGATCAGGCAAGATGCTGCATTACTTCATCGATGCTCAATCCTGGGACGAGTATTATCCCGAGGCGGAATCCGAAAACCCGTTCCCCCGCACCCTCTACCCGGATCCCCGCCCGGTGAATCTCCCTCGCGGAGGTCCGTGGCAATATGTCGAGACTGACTGGGCCGCCCTCGATGCCACCGATAAAGAGTTCGGCGGCGACTATCTCGTCGCTGAATGGGTCAGTAAGGAACTCCGTAAACATCACGACCAGTCATTCTTCCTCGCCTGCGGAATTTACCGCCCCCACGAACCCTGGTTTGTGCCGGCCAAATACTTTAAGCCATTTCCACTTGAGGACATTCAACTCCCTCCCGGCTACAAAGAAGACGATCTTGATGATTTACCCCCCTCAGGAAAGCGTCGCGGCCCCAACCGCTACTTCGCTCACATTCGCGAACACGGGCAATGGAAGCAGGCCATTCAAGGCTATCTCGCTTCTATCCACTTCGCCGATGCGATGCTGGGGAAAGTCCTCGATGCGCTGGAAAACGGCCCGAACCGGGATAGAACTATCGTGGTGCTCTGGAGTGATCACGGATGGCACCTCGGCGAAAAGGAGCATTGGCAGAAGTTCACCTTGTGGCGGGCCGCGTCCCGCGTCCCTCTCATGATTGATGTGCCGGCCGGCCTCTGCCTGACATTGCCCGAAGGCACTGAGGCCGGCAGCATCTGCGACCGCCCCGTCAATCTGATCGACCTCTTCCCCACGCTTACTGAGCTCACCAGCGTGCCACCCAAAGAAGACAATGACGGCGTCAGCCTCGTCCCGCTCCTGAAAGATCCCGACGCCAAATGGGATCGGGTCTCCACCACCTACCTCGGCGAACCGGGCTCCTACAGTCTCAGCGCTGATGACTGGCGTTACATTCACTACGCCAACGGTGACGAGGAGCTCTACCACATCGCCCAGGACCCCTACGAATGGAACAACCTGGCTTCCAATCCGGAACAGGCCCCAAAACTGACGGCGATGAGAGCCTTGGCCCCGACGCAATTTGCAGAGAAAAAGGAACCCTCCCTCGACGCGATGCCCACCCTTCGCTGGCGAACCACTGGAGATAAAGGAATTCCTCCTTCAAAACCTGACGGAAACACCTTCGACATCATCTTCATTAACGAACGCGAGAATCAGGTTGAGCTGTACTGGTCATCACCCACGGGAGGCAATAAGCCCTACGGACTTATCGAACCCGGCAAGAATCGCCGGCAGCAAACCCGACCCGGCGCCGTTTGGTTCGTTGCTCCACCCGGTCAGCCGGATAAGCCGCTAGGCTACTTCAAAGTGGGCGACCGCAAGGCCCGCGCCACCGTTCCGGCGAAGTGAACAGGTTTAAAGCGTCCACTCAACCCTGTTAAGTCTGCCCCGTTACATAACTTAACATGCGTCCTTACGTCCCCATCCCGATTCGACAAGGAGCGGATCGCTCTTCATCGTGAGACTCGCCCCATGAAATATCCGCTTTTGCTGCTCTGGCTGCTCATCGCCACTACCGGTTCGTTATTTGCCGACAATCGTCCCAACATCCTCGTGATGATGGTCGACGACATGGGCTATTCCGATCTGGGTTGCTATGGCTCGGAGATACAGACCCCTCATCTCGATGCGCTCGCCGCTGAAGGCATTCGTTACACGCAGATGTACAACACCTCCAAGTGTTGGACCACCCGCATCAGCCTGATGACCGGGCTCTACCACCAGCGCAGCGATCGGGATTTCACCAAAACAGCCCTGGCCGGGGAAGTCCTGAGACCGGCCGGCTATCACACCTGGTGGAGCGGCAAGCATCACGCCTCCTTCAACCCATTTGATCGAGGCTTCGATCACTTCTCCGGTTTTCTTGGAGGCGCGATCAACTTCTGGAATCCCGGTGAAGCGCCGCGACAGGGAGAACCGGACCCCGGATGGAAAGCCGTTTACACCTGGGCGTTCGACGAGAAGCTCATCAAGCCCTACAGCCCTGACACAGACTTCTTCGCCACCGACCGTTTCACCGACTGGGCGATCGATTGGCTCGACGAAGCTGCCGGGAACAACGGCATCGAACAGCCGTTCTTTCTTTTTGTCGCCTACAATGCCCCGCATTGGCCGCTGCACGCTCATCCTGAGGACATCGCCAAGTATGCGGGAGTCTACGACGTTGGCTACGATGCGATTCGTGAAGCCCGCTACCAGCGTCAGCTTGAGATGGGCCTCTACAACGCAACCACCTCCACCCTGAGTGTCCCTGAATCCAAGAGACCGGCATGGGATGCCCTTACCGACGAAGAACGGCACGCCGAGTCCATGCGCATGGCCATTCATGCCGCCATGGTCGACAACGTTGATCAGAACGTCGGACGGCTGGTTTCACGTCTCGAAGATCTTGGTGAACTCGACAACACGCTCATCCTTTTCCTCGTCGATAACGGGGCCAGCGCCGAAAGCCCCAATCGCAAGGGTGCACCGCCCGAACCGTGGGGCTCCGTCGGCACTTTCGAATCCATCGGACAACGCTGGGCCAATGTCGCCAACACGCCGCTCCGACTCTGGAAGGTGAGCAGCCATGAAGGAGGCATCAACACGCCCATGATTGCTCATTGGCCAGCCGGTATCAGCGAAGAAAGCGAAGGCTCCTTCTATCGGGAACCGTGTCATCTCATTGACCTCCTTCCAACCTGGATGGAGCTGGCTGGAGACAGCGCAGCACTTCCCGGCGAGTCGTCCGAATCTGACATTCCCCAGCTTGACGGCATTTCCCTGGTTCCCTCTTTCTCAGGAGACCCACTCAATCGCGAAGACCCGCTGTTCTTTGCCTATGGCTCCGGCAGGGCGATGCGGGATGGGAACTGGAAACTCGTCGTCAAAGGCGACGGTCCGTGGGAACTCCACGATCTCGCCCGGGGTAGAGCCGAAACCAAAGACCTCGCCTCACAGCATCCGGAACGCGTCGCCACCATGGAGGAAGCCTGGCAAAACTGGTATCGCGAATGCACCGGTAAGACCTTTTCTCCAAAAGTGGAAAAAGAGCGCAACGCTCCCTAACCTTAATCCCCTGAGTTATGACAAAACTCCCGTTTCTATGCCTCCTGATCTTGGCAATAGCCATAGGATCACATGCCCAGACTGACGCGCCGGCACATTTTGCCAATGGAATAAAGGTAGGCGAAGTGACGTCCGATTCCGCCATCATCTGGACCCGCCTGACTGAATTCCCTGAACGAAACGTGGATGGAAAGCCGTTCCCCAAAAACAACGACAAGAAAAGACGCTCACTCGATTACCCGGATCTCGATGCCATGGAAGGTGCTGTTCCCGGATTGAATGGCGAGGTTCGCCTTACCTACTTCCCAAAGGCGAATCCTGATTCTGCAACTACGACAGACTGGCAGCAGGCCCAACTGAACGAGAACTCCACCGCTCAGTTTGAACTCAGAAACTTGCAACCGGCGACCCTGTATGAAGTCAGTCTGGAAGGACGCTCTTCGAAAGAGGCCCCCAAGGGCTCTGTGACCGGCTCTTTTTCCACCGCACCCGCCATCGACGATGCTGCCACGGTATCCTTCGCTGTCGTCACGGGTCAGGATTACCCGCGGCGCGACGACCGGGAAAACGGCCATCAGATCTACCCGAAAATGACCAAACTCGGCATCGACTTCTTCGTTCACACCGGAGACATCGAATACTACGACAAACCAGAGCCCTACGGCGACACCATCGAGCTGGCTCGCTTCAAGTGGAATCGCCTCTACGCGATGCCCTTTCAGCGTGACTTTCACAATCACACCGCGAGTTACTTCATCAAAGATGATCACGACACGCTCAAAAACGATTGCTGGCCGGGTCAAACTTACGGTGATCTGACCTGGGAAGACGGTCTCAATCTCTTTCCTGAGCAGGTTCCCATGGGTGAAAAAACCTATCGTACCCTTCGCTGGGGCAAGGACTTGCAGATTTGGCTCGTCGAAGGGCGTGACTACCGCAGTCCGAACACCATGCCCGACGGCCCTGACAAGACCATCTGGGGCAAGGAGCAGAAGCAATGGTTCAAGGAAACGGTCGAGGCGTCCGACGCAACCTTTCGCATCCTCATCAGCCCCACCCCCGTGGTGGGTCCTGACCGTGGCAACAAGAACGACAACCACGCCAACAAGGGATTCACCCACGAAGGCGATGAACTGCGCGACTTTATTGCTTCGCAGGAGAATATGTTCGTCGTCTGTGGCGACCGCCACTGGCAGTATGTTTCCCAGGACTCACGCACCGGTATTCGTGAATACTCCTGCGGACCCACCACGGATCAGCACGCCAGCGGCTTCACCGAAAATCAACGCTCCGAGATGCACCGTTATCTCAAGATCAAGGGAGGGTTTCTGCGCGTCGAAATATCACGCGTCGATGGAAAACCCACGGCCACCTTCAGACACCATGGCGTCAATGGCCAGCTCTACAACGAGGATATCCAGGTTGCCGAGTAACCTTCCCAAACCATTCCATTTCCCAAGAACACGATGAGAACCCATCTCACTGCCACCATTTTCGCCTTCGCCGCCTCGCTCCTCACTGCCTCCGCACAAAAGGAGGAGCCATCTCCACCCAATATCATTTTCATCCTCGCCGATGACCTCGGCTGGCAGGACTGCGGCTTCACCGGAGCGAAGTTCTTCGAGACGCCTTACCTCGACAAGTTCGCATCCGAGGGCATGAACTTCACCGCTGCTTATTCCGGTGGCCCTAACTGCGCACCCACCCGTGCCTGCCTCATGTCCGGCACCTACACGCCACGGCATCGGATCTACACGCCCGGAGGCGCAGCCAAGGGCAACCCGAAATACATGCGACTGCTCGTTCCTGCGAGAGAACGCAAGGACAAGGCACTCAATAAGAAGGCGGCCACTTTCGAAATCACCAATTCGCTGGATCCTGAGTTTGTCTGCATTCCGGAGGTTCTTAAGCCAGCAGGCTATACTTCGGCACGAATTGGGAAATGGCACCTCGGCCCGGATACCCAGGGATTTGACCTCAGCACTTCGAACGGAAAGGACGGTGTCGATAAAAGCCACTATGGCGACGTCGATGTGGCCGAGGAGCTCACTGACCGGGCTCTCAAGTTCATCGAAGACAATCATGATGGTCCCTTCTTCCTTTACCTGACTCATTTCGATGTCCACACCCCGCACCGATCGAGAAAGGAAGTCGCGGCCCGCTACGAAGAGAAGCTCAAAAACCTGCCGAAAGAGCAACGCGAAAACTTCAATCCCGTCTATGCCGGCATGGTTGAAGCTGTCGACACCTCAGTCGGTCGTGTCGTTGATAAGGTCGACGAGCTTGGAATCAGTGAGAACACACTCATCATTTTCTCGAGCGACAATGGAGGGCTCCCCTCGGTTTCCCAGCTGAACCCATTGCGTGGCCAGAAAGGCTCCCTTTTTGAAGCCGGCACCCGAGTTCCCACCGCGATGCGCTGGACCGGGACCATCGAAGCAGGCAGCACCTGCGCCACAGCAATCACGAGTGTGGATTTTCTCCCTACCTTCGCCAGCCTTGCCGGTGCAGAGCTGCCTTCTTCGCAACCTGTTGATGGCGAAGATGTCTCCGCTCTTTTCACCGGCGGTAAAGTCAAAGAGCGCAGCATCTTCTGGCACTACCCTCTCTACCTTCAGGGACGCGGCCTCGAGTTCGAAGTGCCAGGAGGAAAGACCTATTCGTGGCGTGGTTTTCCCTCGACGAGCTTACGCAAAGGCAAATGGAAGATGATCGAATTTCTCGAGACCGACACCGTGGCTCTCTACAATCTAGGAGAGGACCCCGGAGAACAGCATAACCTCGCGGAATCCATGCCGGAGCTGACCGCTGAACTTCGGGCCGAAATCGACGCCTGGCAGGAAAGCACCAAGGCGCCCATTCCCAGAGAACGAAATCCGGAATGTGTTTTGGACTGATCGCAAAGACTCGCCCGACGGCTCAATGGACCAGGGCTAGCTTTTATTTAATTCGGCAGCCATCTTTGACGCGAGATACTTTTGGAAGTGCCAGATCGGTTCCTCAAGATGGCTGAGTCTACCGGGCTCAAAAGCCAGGGAGCGCATGCCCTGCTGAGTTGCACCGCACACTTCCATATCTTCGAGGTGAAACTTGATCGCCGCTTTTACCTCACTCTTAAAGATCGAATCATATCCGGACTGCTCCTTGGTCGAAGGATGGATTAGCATCGTCGTCAACAAGCTACAGGTCTCCGGCCCAGTCGGCAGAAGGCGATACCAGTAGGTTCGATCAGGGGCATTGAAGATGAGAAAATTCGGGAATCCGAGGTAGACCCACCACTCGGTGTAGTCCCCTACCTTTAGGGAGGGAAACGGCGTCATGGTCGTTCCGGCGTCACCGCTAGCGAGAATTTCTTCCTTCATGTCATCACGCAGCGGGAGATGCATCACTGAAAAATCTTCGTCGTAAGGCTCAGTCCAGCAACCTTTGGCCGGAAGGAACGGTTCCAATGTCTCTCGATGAGCGCCCATGTGATGATACGCCTCCATGAAATTCTCGAGCAGAATCTTCCAGTTGAAGTTGCAGTCCCAATGCTGTTGCCAGACCAGCTCTGCGCCGGACAAGTCCCATTTTCCGATGAACTGTTCTTTGAGTCGCCCATAACGTTCGGCCACACTGGGCCCCTCGGAGTCGAGCTTTACGAAAATAAACCCCTCCCAGATTTCGCTGCGGTATTCGTGAAGGCAAACTTCGCTTCGATCAAAGTCCGCCGCTTCCTGCATTTCCGGAACTCCAACAAGTTTCCCGCTCAGATCATAGCTCCAGAGATGGTAGGGACAAAGAACGACTCGCTGATTGCCATGGTCAGAAGAAGATTCCTTCGGCATTAAGTCCATCCCACGATGTCGGCACACGCGAGACAGCACTCTGACTTCATTGTCCTTACCACGAGTGACTAACAAAGGCTCGCCGCAGACGTCCACCCGAATGAAGTCGCCCGGCTTCGCAACCTGTGACTGATGTCCCAAAGAAATCCATTCTTTCCGAAAGATCTCGCCTACTTCCCAGTTCATGAACTGAGGACTGACATAAGCACCTGAAGGCAATGACGTGGACTTTTCGCGAGGTAGTTCCGAAGAGGCGATGATGTCCTGACAGATCTTCCCAAAATCGTTGAGAGAGGCACCCGCCGGAGCAAACGCAAACGGGTCGGTAGGGCTGGCAGCTGAGGCCGCAGGAGGGTTGGTTAGTGTTTCCATATCAGTTCAGATTTTGAAGTAACCGTTCGCGCTGACGGAGCGCGATCCATTGGTTAATTTCCCAGAGGTTACCGACCGGTTTTCCGGTAAAGGGTTCACAATGCAGATAGCCATCCGGACCAAACTCAGGCGTCAGGGTGATCCGATCAAAGCCACGTTCCTGCTGCGATTCCCAGACCCTGTCCCACCACCGTTCGTGAGCCGCAAGGTCCTCAGCGTGCTCCGGAGCCCGGGGATCGGGCACCTGTGGTCCCTGGTCATATCCGACTCGCGTCTGCACGTGATAGGCTTGCCGAGCACACAATTCCAGAATCTCGGGCTCTTCGTCGAGAATCAATCGCTCCGACACCACGCAGAAGTGGCTGAAGTCACAGGTCAGCTTTAATTCGGGTATTTCCTGGAGGATCCTTCGAGTCGCCCATGGACTGTTCAAGTAACGCCCACGATGGGTTTCGACCGAAATAGCAATATTGTATTCCTTTTCGAGTGCAGGAACCGCTTCGTAAAACTGGAGTGCTTCCGGGAGCTCCCAGGCGTCACTTCCGGCCATAGAATTGATGAAAAGAGGATTTCCGGGCAGGCAGTTTTCGATTCCCGTCCTCAATGAATCGACGTGATCGACCGTGGACTTTCCTGCCATCGGAACGTAGCGCCCCGGGTCCGTGGCCGTCGAAATTTCAGCAATAAAAGTGAGTTTATTGGTTGAGAGAAGATCGGTGAACTCCTCCTGCTCTTCTTTGTCGGTCGGATATGGAGTTTCAAGTCCACTGAATCCCGACTCGACGGCGAGATCCATGGCTTCAGTCAGGCTTCCGTCATGACCCCAGAGCGTCTTGAACAAAAGAACGTTCATCCTTCCCCTACGAGTTCGATCACCACACGAAAACCGAGATTGTCCCATCGACTTCCTTCCATCGCCCAATCTCGCCATGAGCAGCGCAAGGTTCGCGGAAGCTGATCCCAAGCACCGCCACGAATGACGCGTTTTCCCGTCCGTGGAACCGACGCGTCGGAAAGATCCTTGCTCCATAGACTGGCCGTCCATTCGCAGACATTGCCACTCATATCGAACAGACCGAAACCGTTGGGAGAATAGCTGGCCACCTCCATAATCCTTCCCTTCCCCACTTCAACACCCCGCTCATCGTAGAGATAGTTGGCATCCTCTACCGAAACCGTATTGAGACCGTGAGAAAATAAGGAGCTTTCACCGCCGCGAGCCGCATATTCCCATTCAACCTCGGTGGGCAGACGACAGCGATAGCCGGTTTTCTCACTCAACCATGCAGCATAGTCATTCGCCTCATGCCAGGATACCCCGACTACCGGCCTTCGGCGCTGAGTCGCATCGGATTGTCCAAGCGAGCGAAACTCTAGCCAATCTCCAACGGTCACCGGAGTCTGTCCCATGGCAATTCGCTGGGTGACCTCAACTTCTTTCGCTGGCAGTTCGGTTCCCGTCACAAATCGATCCAGCTCTGAACCACCAAAGGTAAAAGTCCCGGGTGGGATCTCGACAAATGACGAGGGTTTGGCTCGAAGGTTAGACTCTCCGTTCAGTCTGAGCGGAGTTGCACTAACGTTCGAAGCCAGATCCCTCATCAAGCGAGTTATGCAGGATCAGTAACCGGATTCAATGAGTACCTTGAACGGGCCAACAGCAATTCCAGCCTCCATCGGATGGCTGTCCTTGACCATGCCGAACTTAATCCACCAGTCGTTGGTGAGTTTCCAATGATCCGCAATCTGACCGTTTTTTCCAAACGGCGGCTCACCCTCTTTCAGCCCCATGAACTGAGCGGATTCCATAAAGTTGAAGGGAAACACGCCACCATCGGCAGACCCACCTGAAGCCCCAATCACGGACTCCACGTCGGCGATCGGAAACTGCAGCCCCTCGGCAATGATCTTGTTTCCTTCCTCCGGGTTTTCCTCCCAGAATTTCACGGCTTCAAAGTATGCCTTCAGAGTCAACGCAGCGGTTTCCGTATCCTCGATAAACGGCTTCGCCATATACATCCCGTCGGCCAACAGGGCCGTTTCCACGAAATAGGGATCTTTGGAAGTTGCGACCACCTTGGCATCAGGAAGAGCTTTCACCACGTTGGAACCAAACGGTTCCCAGAACTCACCTCCGGCAACTTTTCCGCTGACCATGGCTGCAACGGCATCGTCCATGATCAAGTTGGTGTATTCCACTTCGTCAAACGCGACGCCGTTCTTTTCCAGCCAAATTCCCATGTAAATCTGGGTGAGGCCGCCCTCCAGCACTGCAACTGTCTTGCCTTTCAGATCTTCAGCAGACTCGATTCCGGGTCCGAGAATGATTTTATCCGTTCCGTTGGAAGGATTGGTGTAGGCAACCATTTGGACCGGGACTCCTTCCTCGGCTGCGATGGGACCATATTCGACCGTGGACGAAGTCACGTCCAGTTGACCCGCTGCCATAAGACCGAAGCTCTCGTAGGGATCTTCGATAATCTTGATATCCAGCGCGATTTCAGGGACGAGGTTCTTCTCCTTTGCGATGAACCAGAACCCGTAACCGGGCCACGAAAACAGCGATACTCGAACCGTCTTGGGCTCCCCCAGCTCTTCGGAAGCTTCTTCAACCTCTGGCTCTGGCTCTGGCTCTGGCTCTGGCTCTGGCTCTGGCTCCTCAGGGGCCGGAGTTGTTTCTTCGGCCGCAACTTCTTCGGCTGGTGGATCGGATTCCGTCGCGGGGTCACCGCAGGCGGCGAGCAACATTAACATGGCAAGGCTGAGCAGAACCAGGCTGCGTTGTGCGAGCCTCTTGATCGTCTTCATATTTTCAGGATTTCAGTGTTGTTAGTCAGTAGAGATAGCGAAACCAAAGTCGGTGAATGAGTCGAAACAGCAGGTCAAAGAGCAGGCCGAGAATACCGATGATGAATATCCCCGCGAGGATGTCTTCCACGCGCACAAAACGCTTCGCCCGCATCATCATCGCCCCGATCCCATCTGTGGCGGCGACAATCTCAGCGATGACGAGGTAGGTCCAGCTGACGGCGAGCATTTGCCTCGCGGTATCGAGATAACTCGGCAAGGCAGAAGGCAGAATCACTTTCCAGAGAACGTTGGCTCGACGGGCTCCCAAGGTCCTGGAGCATTCCACAATCTCCGTGCGGACCGCCTTGGTATTGTCCATAAACAAGGTCACGAGAAACCAGACCACACCAAGAACCAACAGAGCAATCTTCTGGGAGTCTCCAGTTCCGAGCCACATCAATAGAAGCGGAACAAACGAAGGAGCCGGCAAGTAACGGAAGGGCGATACTAATGGATTGAGAAAACTCTCCGCCACTGGAAAAGTTCCCATGAGCATTCCAAGCGGCAGAGCAACCGCTACGGCGAGCCCGAAACTGATCGCGATGCGTCTCACACTGTGAAGCACATCCATCCCGAATCCGCGGTTGGCAAATAGATCGACGAGGGCTGACCAAACTTTGGCGGGCGTCGGCAGCAAGGCATCGGGCGTGAACGAAGCCTTGGCCAAAAGGTGCCATCCGAGCAGAAACAGAAACCAGACCAGGATAGCCAAGATGACCTTGAATGGCTGACTGACAGGTTTTCGAAACTCCCAAAGCGTGGCGAATTTCTGGGGGGGTAAAATACGACGACTCTCACTCGGAAGAGTGGGTTGAGATGTCGTAGCCGCGTCCATGTTCAACCAGGTTCGAGAGACCCTTTCCATAGTTTCGCCGCATTATTCGTACCATCAGTGGGCTTAAGTAATTCCTTTGAACAGGAAATCACGCCACTCAGAATCATGCATACCTAACACCACACTCTATAGTTTACTCAAAAACCGCAGGGCCAGATCAGACTTTAACAACTTATTTGCAGTGCTTTACAAAAATTTGACGATTTTCCCATAGCGGAAAACCGGTTGCGGAAGCAGATTCGACCACTATTCCTTATAAACTGGACCTGTTGATGACTGCCTACACCCGACGCCGCTTTATGCCGATCCTGATCGGTGCCCCTATGACCTCGCTTTTTGCCCAGGAGGGTGAAAGCCAGGAAACTGCCGAAATGTTCCAAGTCAGCCGGGTCGGCGCTCGCGGGGCTGCTGAAACGCGCGAACTGCTTGGCCTGATTTACAAAGATGTGGCGACCAAGTACGATACCAAGCTGCGTGAGGAAGCCGCGAAGAACAATGGCGGGCAGGAATTCAAAGGCGAGCGTATCCGGGTGATCCGTAAGCTCGCCAAGAACAACCCCAACGGCGATCTCTTTCTTTGCGCTTATGCCGGTAAGCCGTCTGTGGTCAAGATCACCGGGGTCAATCTCAAAGGTGGAGAACTTACCCCTCCCCTCGCCAATATCATGGCGGCTGGCGAACACGTCACCGAAATCACCCGAACGGTGGTCGATCCCGCCGCGAAGAAGGGTCCCGAACCAGCCCTTCAGAAAGTGAACAAAGGAGGTGGCGGAGTGACTTTCTTTGGTATCCCTCTCGATACCGGCGGCGGCAGCGCCCCGGCCGAAGAACCGCTCGGCACTAAGCAGATCAAAGAAACCAGGACTCTGCCCATGTTCACTGCTGAAGTTTCGACGGAGAAGCTTGAGGAGGGTCCGCCTCCGATGTCTCAACAGCTCTTCCTCTCCATGGTCAAGAATGGAGAAGTCTTCCAGTATCAACAATTCGAAGACCGCCGCTGCCAGGAGTGTCGCGGTTTTGGCAAGGTTCAGGACACCCGGCCTATCGGGATGCGCTCACCCGATGGCAAGATGGATTGCCCTGACTGCAGTGGTACCGGCAAGATCAAGTGGGATGTGACCTACATGGTTGGCTGGTGATTCGCGCCTACGGAACCTTAAAGTAGATCCTCTCTCCAGACCAATTGGGGTCGGGAATCTGCACAGGCGTCCCCGATTTCAAAGGACGGCCGGTGGGCTGACCTTCAGAGTCATATTTCTCGATCGAAATTTGTCCTAGGGAGTCATGGGGCGCAGGCAAAGTCACCAGCAATGGATCTCCCGGCACTGGCAGAGCATCAACACTTTCAGGTGATTTCACCGATCCACTAGTGGGATTAAATTCCGATAATTTCTCGTCCTCAGAATCCGAATCTGGGAACGGATCCTCCGGCTCTCGAGTCGGCTTTGCCTCCCCTTCTTTAGTCAAAAGCGGATGAGATTCAGGCTCTTTCGAGCCAACCATATAAGCGTAAGCCAATCCCGCCACCACGAATATCACAACCACGATTGCCCCCTTGAGCAGTACATCCTGACTGTCGCGGTTTTCACTCATTCATGAATTATCATGTAATGACTACTGAAAATAAACTCAGAGCTCAAGAAGACTATCTACCACTGCCCGGATCTCATCGATAAGCTCAGGATCCATGAACTGATATCGATCCTCGATCGCAAGCACTTCAATCGCCTTGTAACGCATTTCATCGCGAAACTCAGCTCGGATTCGCTGGCGGTGCTTTTCCTCCATGACAATGATCAGGTCTGCCCAGCGGATGTCCTTCACCGAAAGCCTTCGCCGTGCTTTAGAACTTGTCCCTGCCGACCGCACATGAAGATGCTGATGGGCAGAATAAATAGCCTCAGCCGTTGGACTGCGCCATTGGTTCCTCGAGCAGATGAAGAGAATGTTTCGAAATTCGTTCACAAAACCTTTTTATCCGCCAGGTCACCTTCTCTGAATTCCTCCCCCGTATTTCCCAATCGATTCAATAGCTGCCGATAGAAAACCGACTTGGCGCCTGGGCGGGAGATAAAAGAGCCCACGGCCATAGCTCCGATAACTATCCACGGTTCACTCTCGGAGTGCCATTTCTGAAAGGTCAAACCTACTGCCCCAACAAAGGAAAATGGAGCAGCGAAGACAAAAGCAGGAAGGTATTTCTTTCCAGAGTTTAGACTAAGTTTCGCGGCTCGCTCCAACCGCTCAGCTGAGACCTCCTCGGCAAGATCCAAGTCTTGGGGAGACGGCACCGGCCAGAAGGTATAGCCGAAGCGGCCGGCCACGTATGTCATGAAGACCGTAGCGAAAGCTACCGCACCAAACACAGCCGCCCAGCTTTGTAAAAACTGAATCACGACATCCATACCCCGCACTCTAGTCCATCACTACCTCAGGAGACTGCCTTGGAACCAATCTTGAAAGACGTAGCATCAATAAACGAAATCCCAATTTCTCTCAACTCCGCCTCCACTCACTTCACCGAAGTCAGCTCGATCTTCTCAATCACTTCCAGGATCACACTACCTGCCTCATAGCTGATCTGAAGTTCCGTCCCATCCGAGGCTCTGACACGATCATCCCGATTCGCGAAGCGTCCCGAAACAGTCCCCGCCTGCAAAATCTTGTAGACGGACCCCAAGCTTCTATCGGGAACTGCCCCAATAACCAATTGGCCTGAAAGCGCTGCCTCCCCAGACACCTCAACTCGAACCCCTGAGTGGTTCAACACCAATCGTGCATCTGACGACTCACGGTAGTCACCAACCACCTCAAGAATTCCCTCTCCCGAGGAGGGCGCCACAGCAACGGTGCCTTTGTTATACAATATCCCTTCCACACTACCGACCCCATTGAGAGTCCCACCTTCCTTAACATCCACCCAGCGAATCGAAGCGACCTTGCCGCCGTCAATGTCGATAATACCACCCTGAGAAACTCGGACTTCGTTTCGCCCAGTTAGAGTTACACCTGGCGATATCACCAGGGTCTGAGAGCCAGCGGAAACACTCCCGACCTCCAGCGCTAGAAATTCTACATCCACTGATGCAATCGCCATCTGCGGTTTCGGCTTGTCATTGATCATGCGCCCAACCCAAGACAGCTGAGGCGCGCCGCGTTCTTCCATATAGGTAATTCCGGCATTGCTGTAGACATAGTCTGACCAGTTATCGGCTTCGGAAAGTTTCTCCCCGTCTTTCCCTTTCCACCGGTGGTAGGTATTCGCAAACCCCTTCGGTTCGTCGACTCTTTCGGCAGTCAGTATTTCACCTAAAGCATCAGTGAGATCGGGAAACTTATCAGCTAGATTGGTAGTCTCAGCAGGATCCTCGGCAAGATCATAGAGTTCCAACTCCCCTTTAGGCCGACGAATCAGCTTATGGTCTACCCGAATAATAGAATTCCCTTTTCCTGCTTCATGAATCAGGAAATCACGAGGCCGACGTTCGCCCTCACCGGTCAATACGGGTGCGAAAGATACCCCGTCAATTCCCAGCGGAATCTCTCCTCCAGCCAATTCGCAAAAGGTCGGGAGCAGATCCGTCACATCCATGACAAGATCAGTACTGGTCCCACGTTTCAAAGCAGACTGATCTGTAATCTTCGCCGGCCAACGCATAATTGTGGGGACTCGGATACCTCCTTCATTGATCGCCCCCTTCGTGCCAGTGAGTCCTCCATTCGCATCAAACTCAGTATTGTTGGCCCCGCCGGGACCACCGTTATCTGACATAAAAATGACCAGCGTGTTATCCGCCACAGAATCGCTTTTGTCCCCGTCGTTGTTGGGATCCTCAAGAGCGTCGAGCAAGTTACCGAAGTGAGCATCAATGCGAGTCACCATCGCTGCCCATTCTTGTGACTGTTCCTTTAGCTCCGAGAAGTGAGAATCATCGGAATAAGCAGCATCCCACTCCGGAAGAACCTGGATTTCGTCGAAAGGAGCATGCGGGATCTGAACGGCCAGCAAACCAAAAAACGGGGTTCCATCTTTTTGATAGCGCATCCCCCCCTCACGCACGAAATCGAGAGCAGCAAAGCAGTAAACATCGTCGCAATAAGCCGTTTTCGGATAGTTGGGGTGATTCTGCAGAGCTGGTTCATCAGGATAGTCATCATTTCCCATCCAAGGCTCCATCGAGTTTGGTGCAAGATAAAGCCCTCCCTCGCTACCCTCCGGAGCTGGCGCTGTCCAGAGAGTGGGCTGGAAGAAAGTGTGAGCCCGAACATGGTGCAATTCGGCGACCACATGCTGGTAACCGTGAGACGTCGGCAAGGTTTGAATATTGTCGATTGTCGGATTCTCTTGATCCTTGGAGCCCCCATACCCCCACTTTCCCCAGTAGCCAGTCACATAGCCGGCATCCGAAAGCACATCACCCATCGTGATATCGTCTTCCCGAATTGCTTTCTTGGCATTGTCAGGATCGTTTCGGTCAGAGAAGGAATGCCCCTGGTGAAAGCCGTGTTGCTGAGACGAGCGAGCCGGTGAACAGACCATACAGCCGTAGCCACGACGAAAGTTAATTCCCTCGGCTGCCAGCTTATCGAGATTCGGAGTTTTCACAGTAGGCAGACCTTTGGCACGCCGCTCAGCCTGTGCATTCGGTCCGATACTGCCCCAGCCCATGTCGTCGACGTAAAAGTAAAGAATGTTTGGACGTTCGGCAGCCTGCGCGACAATGCCACACAGTCCAACAAGGGCGATACACAAAGCGGGAAGTTTCATAGGCAAAAATAATTCAGGCCCATCGGGAGATGAGCCTGTTCAGTGTGGGGGATAATTGGGTTTTCAGGAAAGTGTTACTTCTTGTTTTTCTTTTTCCGTTCTGCCGCTTTGGCTTCTCGCTGTTTCTCCGCGAAGCCATCGACCATAAACTCCTTGAGACGGGTAATGTAGCTTTCCGGCTCAGCATTGCAGGCCATCATCGCTTCCTGATAGGGTTCAGCCCCGTCACCGATCCAGTCGATCACGTTGAAGGTCTTCATGGAAGCATATGAGCTACTGCTTAGCAGATCGTTAAAACAAGCCATCGCTGACTCTTTTTCTCCGGCGCGGTAGAGGGCCCATGCAGCCATCAAACGCACATGGTGTGATTCATCTTCGAGAAGCTTCTTCACTGCCCTTTGCTTAAGGCCAGCCCGGTCCTGAATATGAAACAGTCCAACCATCGCCCAATAGCGGACGCCGGCATCCTCATTCTTAAGGCGCTCAAGCAGCTGAGCCTCGTTGGTAGGATCATTTTCAATGGCCAATTCCGAAGCGGCGAGATAAGCGGACACCGGGTAGAGCTCTTCATCACGGACCAAGTCGTAAATAGTCATGCTGTTGTCCGCGGCTCGTTTTACCACTTCCGTCTCGGGGAGAAGCCCCGCATCATAGTTCTTGAGCTGCCATTCAGAGAGACTGGTTCGGAACCCTTCTACGAGATCAGCATACTGCGGATCATCAATCAGATTGTCGACATTGTCCGGATCAACTGAGGTATCATAGAGTTCCTCCATCGGCTTGGTTCCGAAGAAACGCCCGGTCACGGCATTGGTGCGCCCTTCGTCGTGGTATGCCTGCCAGGCCTTCGTGGCCTCCATCTGCCAGAGATAATTGAGGCGCTGGCCCCAGGGCGCGTAAGGCATGTAATTGCGAATATAGAGCCATTTGCCCTCGCGGTAGGCGCGGACGTTATCACAGCGTTCATCCATGCGGCCACGGAAGCTGACGTGAAAATCACGCTCTACCTTATCAGGCCCCAGGAAAACTTTGCCCTGCATATCGTCGGGAATCTTCGCTCCGGTCAGGCTCAACCAGGTTTTAGGCATGTCGATGAAGCTGACAAACTCGTCGATCTTGTCGCCGGGTGAGCCGGGATGCAGATCCTTAAACTTCTCCGGAATGCGAACGATCAACGGACAGTGGGTACCACTGTTGAAAAGGAAACGCTTACTGCGGGCAATCACCCCACCGTGATCGGAGTTGTGAATCACGATCGTATTCTCGGCGAGCCCGGCGTCCTCCAACTGTTGCAAAGCAACACCAATATCGGCGTCCATGTTCTTTATCTGATCGTGGTAGTGCGCGTAGTTCTTCCGGATCTCGGGGATGTCCGGATGATACTTAGCCAGTTGAACGTGCCCCGGACTATGCTCGGAATTGTTGATGTCACCGAATGCACGCGACTCGTGGGACTTCGTGCTGTTGATGATCATGAAGAACGGCTGATTGTCTTTTGCCGCCTGAAAGTCGGGTTTATTGGAATCCCAAGGCTCCTTGTCATCGCGTCCGCCGATGTTGTAGTCCGTCTTGCCTGCGTTAACCACGTAGTAGCCGGCCTCCTTGAGGTAATCGGGGTAATACTTGATGCGATCGTGAGGAATCTCGTAACGACTTCGCATCGGGTGCGTGCCCATGGATACCGCGTGAATGCCGGTAATCCAAGTGCATCGCGAAGGGGCGCACACCGGTGCATTGGCGTAGCAGTTCATGTACTGAAACCCCTCTGAAGCCAGCTTGTCGATATTCGGGGTATCAGCGTAAGGATTACCGTAACAACCGATCCAGTTGACGTTGTTGTCCTCACAGGTCAGCCAAAGGATGTTGGGACGTTCATCTGCGAAGAGAGAAGAGGCGGAAACAGCCAGCCCGAGCAGTGCCGGGAGGATTCGGTGGAGCAATAGATTCATGGTGGTTTTGATCAGATGGAAGCTGTCCCTGTTTCCTCGAGAAACCGAGACACGTGATCACGCTGGTCAGAGATATGTGCGGATAAATGACGCTTTGCTTCCTCCAGGTCACCTGCCAGGAGCCCGTTTAGAATATTGACGTGTTCAGCAGCCCGACGTGCCACGGTTTCGCGATCCAATACCGCCTTGGCGAAAAGCATTTCGAAATATATCCCGTTTTGGTCGAAGAATTCTGAAAGGTAGCGATTTTCGACGAGATCGATCCAGTAACGGTGCAGGCGGTTATCCAGCTGGGGTTCTCCGTTCTCGTCGGGACTGTTAGCCCTGACCATCTCCTCAAGAAAAGCCCGATCCAGTCGCTCGAAGGCATTCTCCAGGGCACGAATCTCCAGCGTCTCGCGAACATCAATGTAGTCGAGCATGTCCTTCTCCTGGAAAGGACGCACCCTCCAGCCACGACGAGGCAGATGCTCAATAATTCCTTCCCCGGCAAGACGATTGAAAATACGACGAAGTACGGTTCTCCCAATTCCGAACTGCTCTGCGGTCGTTTCCTCTCGCAGGCACTCATCCGATCCCCGCAGGCTCAGCATGATGATGTGATCCGTTAATCTTTTGTCAGGCGCAACCGGCTGAGGCCCTTTTGCCTCCTCAAGACTGGTCTCGCCGCTTCGACTCTTCCGGCGCGGATTCAAGCTGAGCCGCCCGTTGTCACCTCGCATGAGATACTTCTGGTCAACGAGGCGGTTTACAGCCGAACGCACCGGCATCAGCGACACTTCAAAATGCGAAGCAATCCCCTTCAAGGTCAGTGGGTAAGACGGAGCATTGCCGGTCACGACATGAGCACGAAGATCGTTTTCGATCTGTTCAGAAATGGTCATTAAGGAACAAGCAGGCTCCTTGAAAGAAGCGGGGGGCTGTTTATAGCCAATCCCGATACCGCTGACAACTTTTTGAGTCACGTTTTCCTCCGAAAGTTGAAGTATGACCGCTTGCGCCATTGACCGGGGGCAGACAAATCGCTCTTCTATAGCGTCTCTCAGCCTATTCTCCCGGGACCCGCTCCATCAACGAGAGCAAAAAGACAAGGCTGCACCTCTTCAAATTGATGAGCGAATTTCTCTACGAAACACTCCTCCTCGAAACACCCTGATCTATCCTCTTCCCAATGCCTACTGCCACTATCCGAGCCGGGATCCCCCAGCACAGTTTCGCCCTCTTTCACGAGATCCAGTTTTCTCTGCCCGACCCAGTCGCGCTGTTGGACCTGAACGACGGGGAAGGCGGAAGTAAGCGCATTCTCATCGTCCGGGATATCGAAGTCGAACGCACCCGAAATTCCGTCACAGCCGACCTCGTCGCCTGCCCGGCCGACTATCCCCCCGCAGGCGGCCTCTCATCCGACCGGGAAGTCGCAACTGCCCAGGGCGCTGCCGAATGCCTTCTTCAGAACGGCGTTTTTGAAGTGACTGGAGACCGTACTTTGCCGCTGAGTTTTCAGCATATCCTCAAGGAAGCCGGAATCACCGTACTCTGTGACCTCAACATGGGAATCATGGAACGCAGGCAGAAGTCGGAACAGGAAATAGAACACCTTCGTCGCGCTCAGAATGTGACCGAACAGGCTATCCGCCTCGCCTGCGAAATGATCGCAAATGCCGACGCCTCAGCCGATGGCTCCCTGATTGTCGATAGCGCTCCGCTCACCTCCGAGCGCGTCCGCGCCGCAGTGAACGTGTTC
>JABSSQ010000277.1 GCA_013213905.1 Verrucomicrobiales bacterium
CTTCGCCACAGGCTCTTTTCTCCTTCCCCTACAATCGCTAAGCTCACCGAGCTTGGAAGGCTCCGCCTTCCGCTGCGCTCGCAGAGCGATTGTAGTTCATCTGAACATACCGTGTCAATAACCAAAATACCCTGAAACGAACCCTCGGTCTAACCATCTATTCCGCGATCAATTTTCTGACAGAACAGTATTTATTCGTATCGGGTCGCTAAGTGATATCACGAGCCGATTTCCGAGGCATGATCCACGAGAGGCCCTGTTTCTACAAGGAATTTCTTCTCGACCCGAGGTATATCCAATGCCCCGGTTGTAGTCGATTGGTATTGACCCGAGGTGGCTGATATCACTCCCGTTTCTGGCTGATATCATGGTGTCGCAGTTGCACAGAGATCGGTGGGAGCCCTCTTCGTTAGGCTCGGTTAATTAAATGTTCTTCTGAACACTTTTGGGTTGACCTCATTTCCTTGAGCTGGTGTATTACTGTTCATGAAAACAGCAGTTATGCGTTGGTGTTGGAGAAAAGATCTCGCCGAGTTTCGAGGCCTGACCCACTCGGAGCGCTCCGGGTTTCTCCTCGTCCTGGAATGGTTTGAGAATTTCCGCCTGCGAAATCACCTCGAGGCTGATGAAGCAGCTGCCAAGGTCTTCTGGCGACAGGATGTGCGCCGCCAGGATCGACCCCGCGAAGAGTGGCAGCTCCAACAATGGTCCGATGCGATCCGCTGGTATCTCGACTGGCTTTCTGCCTGCGCCGAAGCGGGCGCCGATCATCGCAGCCTCGCTGAAAGGGTGCGGGCGGCGGTGCGTTCGGCCGGTGGGAGACGCGGGCTGGCGCGGCGAACTAAGCTGTCCTACAGCCTTTGGGCGGCCCGCTACGCTAACTTCGCTAAGGAGGAGCAACGAATCATGGAAGTAGAAACCGCGACGCGCTTTCTCACTTCAGTCGTGGAAGATGAAGACTGCGCTTACTCAACTCAAAAGCAGGCGTTGAATGCTCTCGCGTTCTTCTTCAAACACGTTTGCGGAGTCGAAGAGCCTGTCTTCGGGGTGAAGTTGCGCAAGACAGGAGCTCGCGTCCCGGTGGTGCTGTCGAAACCGGAAACGCAGCGCATCATCGCCGAATTGGAGGCGTCATCCGACCGATACGGGCTCCCCGCCCGACTTCAATACGGTGCCGGACTCCGCCTTTCGGAGCTGGTTCGGCTTCGAATCAAGGATGTCGACATCGAGCGGGGTATGTTGACGATTCGTCAGGGCAAGGGGGACAAGGACCGGATCACAGTTATTCCAAAAGTCCTGCGGGAAGAACTGGCCCGGCAAGTTGAGAAGGCTCGGGAGTTATGGAAGGCCGACAGAGAGGCGGGACTGGCAGGTGTTTATCTTCCCGGTGCTCTGGCTCGGAAGTTTCGGACAGCTCCCGAGAGCTTCGAATGGTTTTGGTTATTCCCGGCGAGGCAAACATCAATTGACCCGGAAGGCGGCGTTCGGCGACGACATCATTTGCACGGAACTTCTTACAACAGCGCGATCAAACGGGCGGCGCGGGCCGTTGGGATTGAGAAACGCGTCACGAGTCATGCCCTGCGACACAGCTTCGCGACGCAC
>JABSSQ010000278.1 GCA_013213905.1 Verrucomicrobiales bacterium
AGCCAACATGGACAAACGCTGTGGCACCGATGCCGCAGCCGAGACCTGACAACCCTTTTGTTCGACCCGGAGTTTTACCCAAGCCGGAGACACGCCCTTTTTTCCCCGCACGTCCCGAGGTGAGACCGGGAGGAATTACCCGCCCGACTCGACCGTCTATCCTTCCCGGAATCGATACCTTACCCGGGAGGCCTACCAAACCCGCCGTGCGCCCTGCAATAGATATCGGCCGACCTGGAAATAAGCCTGCTGTTTTGCCGGCACGCCCCGACTTCGGCGGAGGTGGAAACAGCATTATCAACCAATTCAATCGCCCTGATCAGTCAACGACCATCAATAACTGGTGGGACCATCGTCGACCCGGAGATGTCAACATCGGAAATCGGGACATCAACATTAACATTAACAACAATTTCCAAAACAGTATCAACTGGTCAGTCAATCAGCGACACTGGGGGTCGAATCCCTGGTGGAACCGGCCCGCCTACCACCCTTGGTATGGGGGCTCATGGAACTGCGGATGGAATCGCCCTCCCTACTATCGACCACCCGCCTTTCCCGGTTATTGGGTTCCCCGAAGTTCGATCGGCTGGGGCCTGATCGGCTGGGGCCTCGGCAATTTGATCTTTGACTGTGGCTACCATCACTATCACAACCCCTACATTGTCAAAACTGTTTACGTAGAATCCGCTCCCTCGATTACCTATCAGGTGCCCATCACTCAAATCGCTTCACCTGCGACGGTTTCGAACGAAAGCTCGCTGCCGGAATTTGCTGATGAAGCTGAGAGCCTGATCAGCCAGTCCCAAGCCGCATTCGCGGAGGGTAATTACATTCTTGCTCTCGAAGGATGTGACAACGCAATACAGAAAGCCAACGACGATGGAGGATTTCATGAATATCGAGCTTTGATCCTGTTTGCGCTCGGGCAATACGAAGAAGCCGCTGGCGTTCTCCACCCACTTCTTGTCTCCAGCCCCGGGTGGGACTGGACTACGATGATAAAACTCTACGGCAACAGCACGACATATGCGGACCAGCTCAAACGACTGGAAAGTTTCACATCAGCCAACCCTGACAAAGCCGCTCCAGCTTTCCTCCTCGGCTACCACTATATGGTCTGCGGCTACCTCGAGGAGGCGGCCGGTGCTTTCGCCCGCGCTGCTGAAATCGAACCTGCCGACCGGGTCGCCCGGGAACTCGCCAGCCTCGCAAGCCATTCCGTCAATTCCAGCGAGAGCACGGCAGCGAGCGTCACTCCCGATCCAACGACCTCACAAACCATTGAGGCTCAGGAAACAAATGCCCAAAACGATACTTCCGACTCAAGTCTCTCGCCGCCGACGCCCTTCGATTTCTCAAACCTGCTGGGCAGGTGGCAGACGCAACCGGAAGGCGGCGGCACCATTACCCTGACCCTCGCCAGCGATGGAACTTTTACCTGGGACTATGCCGCCCCTGACGACGCGGAACCGTTTCAGATGAAAGGCAGTTTCAACCTCGGGACTGGGAATCTGCTCACCTTGGCCGGAAACGAGTCTGAGGATGCGCAAATGGCTGCCATAGTATCCATGCCAGAAACTACAGAAATGACCTTCGTCCTTGCAGGGGGACCTCCCGGAGATCCCGGTTTGAAATTCAAAAAGCAAATTTGATCACTCTCTCCGAAGGAAAAGCGAAAATTCAGCCAGCTCATAATTTCTCGAGGCCCTGGATACCAGGGCTTGGCTCCGGCAAAGCACCACAGCATAGATTCGGCTATCCCGCAAAACCTGATCCCGACTCAAGATGGAGAGCCACCCATAATCGAAGTCGTAATTGACGGGACTGGATTTCACCCAATCCCTGTCGAGGATTCCAGCCCTCCTCCACCCATAGCTCAGGCCTGCGATCTTCTCTCCAACTTGGCGGTGAGTAAGCAGCAATACCAAAGACTCAACTATCTGAAACCGCCAGCCCCTCGCAACTCTTGATATCAAGTTTGCCGGAAGCGAG
>JABSSQ010000279.1 GCA_013213905.1 Verrucomicrobiales bacterium
GGGAATCCCGTGTCGGCTTTCGTGACTTTCTCGCTTTTTGTGAAACCTGTGATCCAGCGATTGCTCGGGAAACCTGTCGAAGGTGCTGACTCCGGCCAAGTAAGTGCGGTCGCGAAGGAAGCGATGAACAATCGCGGGGACCGCCCTCATTACTTGCGGGGAATCCTCGAAGGGAATGAAGTCCAGCTGTCGGGAACGCAGCAGTCACATGCGATCTTCGGACTGAGCAAGGCGAACTGCCTCGTGCGGTTGGAGCCCGAGCAGGAAGTCGCTGCTGGAGAGCAGGTCACGGTGTTGCCAATCTGATTGCGTTGCTGCGAAGCGCTTTCTTGACACTCGGTCCGTCAACCGCGACTCATTTGATAGTATGACGGCGCAGGTCACAGATTTAAATGTCGCATTCAACGTCCCCCTTCCGGCTCCGGCGTTGCTGACACATGAGCAACCCCGATCCGATACCCAGGCATCGACGGTGACGGAATCTCGAAAGAGGATCGAAGACATTCTCCAGGGGAATTCAGATCGTTTCATGGTCATCGTGGGGCCGTGCTCGATTCACGACCCCAGGCAGGGCATCGAATATGCCGAAAAACTTGCGGCCTTGAGTGAAGAGGTGAAGGATCGGATCGAAATCGTGATGCGGGTTTATTTCGAAAAGCCGCGCACCTCGGTCGGCTGGAAAGGGCTCATCATGGACCCGGATCTCGATGGCACGGCCAATCTGGCCGAAGGGCTTCGTATTGCCCGCAAGCTGCTGCGCGATGTGGTCGATATTGGCTTGCCGACGGCGACCGAGTTTCTCGATCCGATCACGCCTCAGTACATCGCCGACTTGATTTGCTGGGCTGCCATCGGTGCCCGCACGGTGGAATCCCAGACCCACCGCCAGATGGCATCCGGCTTGTCCATGCCGGTTGGATTCAAGAACACAACTTACGGAGGTATGAGTGCGGTGGTGAATGCTCTCAAAGCGGCGATCGCACCCCAGACTTTCTTCGGGATCAGTCCTGAAGGTGTCGCTTCGATGGTCAGCACCAAGGGAAATGCCAACTGCCACACCGTTTTGCGCGGTGGAGATGGTGGTCCTAATTTTGACGAGACTTCCGTCTCGAAAGCAATCGCAGACCTGGAAGCAGGTGGGGTGTCTCCGGCGATCGTGACAGATGCGAGTCATGCCAATTGCTCCAAGGATTACGAGAAGATGCCCGGAGTGTTTGAGGAAATTGTCAGGCAGCGCGCAGAGGGGAACAAGTGGGTCGTTGGTGCGATGCTCGAGAGTAACTTGCTGGAGGGAAATCAGAAGATTCTCGATGACCCTTCACAGATGACCTGGGGACAATCCGTGACCGATCCTTGTATCAGCTGGGAGACGACTGAGCGTATCATCAAGGAAGCGGCCGATACGCTTAGCTGATTTTTTGGCGAGCACGGCCCGATCGAGGTGATAAGGCAGGACGCCAAGCACGCCATTTTACGGGAAATTTCCTTTCGTTGAGTTAGACTGAGCAACTGTTTTCAGCAGGGGCGGTGGCTTAAAACACCAGTAGTATGGGAATGAACCGAGAACATGACAGATTGCTCAAGTCGGTTTCGCGCTCGTTCTACCTGAGTCTGTGTTTTCTCCCGGAGAGCATGCGGGAACCGGTCTCTCTAGGCTATCTGCTGGCACGTCTGACTGATACGGTAGCGGATGCCGAGGGGATTGATGATTCCCGCCGTCTTAAATTGCTTAATGAGATTCGGCTTTTGATTCAGGGGCAGGCTGATTCTGTTGCCGGTCTTGAGGAAGTGGCTGATTCTTTGACTCACCCCGGTGAAACCGAATTGTTGAGCCGTCAGGCAGAGTTGTTCGCCTGGTATTCGTCGATCGATCCTGCGAACCGGGATCATCTCATGGAAGTGATCCTGACGATCATTCATGGGCAGCGGTGGGATGTGAGCTATTTTAGGAGCAGTGGAGTCACGGCATGTGCCTCGGCGGAAGATCTGTTGCGATACACCTACTGGGTTGCCGGCTGCGTTGGAGAATTCTGGACCAAGGTTGGATTCACAAATCTCGGCGAAAAGTTTGCCAGACCTGATGAGGCTGGGAGGATGCTGATTTCCGGCCGCAAGTTGGGGCAGGCATTGCAGCTGATAAATATTCTGAGGGACCTGCACGAAGACCTTCCTGTCGGGCGTTGCTATCTGCCGGGTGATGAGTTGAAGGCGCAGGGTTGGGATGGTGATGAAATGCCGGCATACGGTCAGATTGAGCCGGTGTTTTTTCATTGGCTGAATACGAGTCGAGAATTTCTCGATGAGTCAGGCAGTTATGTCAGGAATCTCCGAAATGCCCGTGTCCGGGTCTGTACGAACCTGCCGAGATTGATGGCCTCGAAAACAGCAGATCGTCTAGACAGAGCCGGGATTCGCCGGGTGCTAAATGAGCGAATCAAGGTTGATAGATTTGAGGTCTGGCAGGCGATGTTGCAGGCCATTTTCTGTTAGTCTCCATCATCGATATCCCAATGTTGCATCTTTTGACGGTTTTTCCGTCGATCAGCCCGGTGTTCGATCTGGCGCTTTTGCTTGGGAGTGAGGTGATCTTTCCGCATCCACGGCCTTGGTCCCGGGTCGCCGGCCATGATACATCCCAGAGGGGTTATTTCTGCGACAATGTCTGCCAGTTCGAACTGTTCGATCTGAGCTTTGACTTGCTGAGCCGGTTTATAGCCGATGGGGCTTTCACTGAGGTCGCCTTTTCCATAGAACCAGCGGATGTCCAAGCCTTCAGTAGCTCTGGTGATCGCCTCCTTCACTGATGTCTCGTCGATGTCGCCGTTGGCTTTGCGAAACTGGCGCAGCGTAGCCGTGCGCGATTGATTTCTACCAGCTCCATGAGGCGCAAAGCTCAGAAACTCGCGATTGTCCCTGCCCAAAGTGATAAGAATGGGGGCCGCCATGTTGAGGGGGATGAGGCCCAGGAGTGGGCGGTTTTCACTATCCCGCCAGGCAGGAGTGGCGCCTTTTCCGTGCAAAAAGGAGTTCCCCCGCCGCCAGACGAAATTGTGCTCATTTCCAAATTCGGTGATTCGATCTCCGCCGGATCGTTCCAGAAAACGGGAGTGGATAGACTGGTGATTGGCCTTGGTCCAGCGACCCACATACTGGAGGGCTTCCCAGTATTCACTGCCAATTTCAGAATCAACATCAAGCCACGCCGCCGCTTTGGGGATGTTTCGAGCGATTCGAGAAGTTTCCTTGATCGCTGCTTTGTGTCCACGTTTGTAGAGTTGCGCTCCCAGCCCGCGAGAGCCATGGTGAGTCACGAGTGTGTAGAAACTAACTCCGTCAGAATGGTCGAGTTGGCCGGCTGCAGCGTCCCGGAGAGAGCGTGCCATCTTGTCGTGACCGGAGTGGCTCAGCCGGTCGATGAAAGCGGCGGTGACGCGAAGTTTGCCGATGTAAGCAAAATGGTTACCGTCCCCCTGGTCGGCCAGATGCATGGCAGCATATTCCTCCAGTCCCTGGAGGAATTTATTCGACCAGACGGACTCTTCCAGAATGGGGTGATAGACCCGGTCAGCGGGTTTGCGTCCGCCATACCCGAAACGAGTCGACTCGACAAGCGAATCAAGCATCGCCGAGGTCGACTGATCGCATCGGAAGACTGACGCATGCATCGAACAACAGATATCGGCGCTGTGAGCTGCCGGTAAAATGGCGTTTTTCACCGAGATGGCACCGCCCACTGGAATGGTGGCCTCCGCGGCTCCGGCTGGGCAGGCGTCCGGCATTATGGAGCCTGCCTCGATCACGGGCGTCCGCAGCAGTTGCTGCATGGAGCGTCTCACTGCACCGATGTTTTTCTCGTCCAGCTCGTTGGTCGCCTCGATTGCCTCGGCGAAGGGGAGAGGAGAATCCCGCATCGCGAGCATGGGATCGTCCTTGGTGAAGTCGCGTTCCAGCAGCTTCAGGATGTAGGCCTGATCGGTGATACCTTTATCCTCCTCAAGCGCACGCGCCGCCGCAAGCAACGCCGGAAACTTTGGCCCGGGTTGCCAACCTGCTTCGATAAGATCGTTTCCGTTGAGGGACATGAGTGGGTATATCCATACTCGATAACCAGATCTTACTCGAACAGTTTGTTCGGGGGTGAGGTTCGAGAATGAAGGTCGTGCGGCAGAGGCCGTCGTCACGATTGAAATGATCAGAACTGGCACGGCCGCTATCGAATGGTTCGTCAAACCGGCGAAGCAGGGCGCCAACGGATTCATGCTGTCGAGAATCGCTCTCGCAGAAACAGGGGATACATTTTTACCGGCATCTCGATCAGGTCTTCAGGGGTGAGAGAGCCAAATCCAGTGGGAGCTTGATTGGCCTGACATTTAACCAAGTTGCCCCGACTTTCGTGGGCTCGAATTTGGGTGGCGGGGGTAACCGTTGGGAGTGGCTTTGCAGGGGCAATGCTTTCATGGCCAGCTCCGCTGACTCATTAAGTGGAGCTAGCGGGTGGTGTCTCGATGAAGTTTGATTGGTTCCCCGGTCTCAAGTGGGAAGCTGCCGTCCAGAGGGGCAGAGTTCGTGCGCCCGTAAGCGATGTCAGGATTACGATTGAATCAGACTGGTGTGTCGCCCCACCTCATGGAGCGGAAGTGGCAGCGGTGAGATAAATCGGTACGAGACAATCGACATGGAGCCAGCCTGTCGTCAGGTCGCGCGAGGAGCAGTCGGAATGATGTATGGAAATGTGAATGTTTCCTTCGGAAAACTGATCGTCGGCCCGGAAATCTGCTTCCGTCTTTTACTTCGATCGTTTACTTCGATCGTTTAC
>JABSSQ010000028.1:0-8967 GCA_013213905.1 Verrucomicrobiales bacterium
GCCCCTGGCCGGTATGGTCGCGCTGGCTTTGCCGTTTTCGGGCACACTGGGAAAGGTGTTCTCAGAACTGATTGATGAAGAAGCGCGTGAAGCGGGGCGGGCTTTGAAGGCAATCGGGCATCGCCCTCTGCAGACCTTTCTTGTGGGGATTTTCCCCGGTGCCTTACCCAATTTGATTACCTACAGCTTCTACCGCTTCGAATGTGCATTACGGTCTTCGGCGGTGCTCGGGTTTGTCGGTATCGAAACGATCGGGCTCTACATCGAGTTGTCCCATGAGGAGTTTTACTATCGTGAGGTGTGGACCTACCTCTACCTCTTGCTTGCTTTGATCGTCGTTGTTGATCTCTGGGGGGCGGCGATTCGAAAGCGACTTCACTCATCAGCGGAGGCCTGGAAAGTGTGATGGAGGCGACGATGGACACAGATCGCCTCGGGCGTGTGAAAGAACTTCGTCGAAGCCAGACGAAGTCTGTCTATCTGCGAATCAGTGGGATTATTGTGTTCGGGATGATCATCTGGGCCTGGGTGTCCAGCCAGCCGCTGCTTGGGCGGCTTTCAGCGTCACGGCGATGGGAGAACTTCAAGAATTTTGCCGGTGACCTGGTTCCGCGGCCGGTGCAGAGATCAGGGGACTGGGCCGATGCCTTTCCCTGGGCCTGGGGTTTATTAACCGATGAAGGATTTGTCGCGCTCGCGACGACCTTCGGTATTGCGACCGCCGCGATTCTACTGGCTTCCGCGATGGTGTTCCCGGTTTTGACATTGGCAAGCCGTCAGCTGGCACGGCCCAATCCCTTTGGTCTGTGGTCGGGGCGTGTCAGCGCTCTGAAATCCACCTTTTGGAAGTTCATTGGACCGGCGGTGCGTTTTGTTTTTGTGCTGGCACGGGCTGTCCCGGAGTACTTGATTGCTTTCCTGCTTCTCTCGCTGCTGGGTCTGCAAGTCTGGCCGCTCGTTTTGGCGCTGGCGATTCATAACTTCGGAATCCTGGGCCGCCTTTGGGGCGAAGTGGTGGAGAATGCAGAGACTGCTTCCGCCGAACAGGCCATTGCGGCCGGGCAGTCGCGGTCCAGCTCATTTATCACGAGGATTGTTCCAGCTTCGTTTAACCGGTTCCTCATCTATCTTTTCTACCGCTGGGAAACCTGCGTGAAAGACGCTACCGTCCTCGGTATGCTGGGCTTATTGACCCTGGGTAAGCTGATTGCGCTGGCAAAAGGTTTTTTCTGGGATCAGATGTTCTTCTATATCCTCCTGGGAGCATCAGTGATTCTCCTAGGTGATCTATTTTCAACCTATGTGCGGCGTAAGCTGCGTTGATGCCTCCTGACTAAACCTTATGCCGGAACGCCATTTCATCGTCGGAACTGCAGGTCATATTGACCACGGTAAGAGTTCATTGATCGAAGCCCTGACGGGCACGGATCCGGATCGTCTTCCTGAGGAGAAGGCGAGAGGAATGACCATCGAGTTGGGTTTCGCCCAGCTCAGCCTGCCCGCGAGTGATGGTTCAGATGACAAGCTGGCGCTTGGTGTGGTTGACGTTCCGGGGCACGCCGATTTCGTGAAGAACATGGTCGCGGGCGTCGGCGCGATTGACCTGGCGCTCTTTATTGTAGCCGCCGATGACGGCTGGATGCCTCAAACCGAGGAGCATTACCAGATCCTCAACTACCTGGGTGTGAAACGCGCCATTGTTGCTTTGACCAAGGTGGATCTGGCCGAAGACCTGGAGTTGGTGCTGGAGGACGTGAAGGAAAATCTCGAAGGAGGACTCTGGGAGAACATTCCGGTTGTGCCGGTGTCTTCACACACAGGGCAGGGGATTGAGGAATTGCGGGAGACGATCTCCCGCGAACTGACCGAAGTCGGGGCAGTCCGAAATACAGGTAAGCCACGTCTCCCGGTCGACCGGGCATTCTCCATCAAAGGGGTTGGCACGGTGGTGACCGGGACGCTCACCGAAGGTGAGATAGCCGTTGGAGATGATCTCGTGGTCCAACCGTCAGGACAGGATGCCCATGTCAGGACGGCGCAGTCCCATGGTGCCAGCGCAGAGGTGGTGCCTCCCGGAACGAGGACGGCGGTGAACTTGTCAGGAATCAGCCTGCGGGAGAATCGTTCGGCGGCCAGGGAAGGAATCGGCCGAGGAGATGTCCTGACGAGGAAGAAATTCGGAGATGCCGTATCGGTTATCGATGTGCTTGTCAGTAAGTCTGACCGGACCATCAGGGGCATGAAGCAGTCTTCCCGTGCTTTGCGGACAGGACGTGAGGTAATGTTCCACCATGGGAGCTCAGGTGTCCCCGCGCGGATACACCTTCGTGGACAGCGCAGCCTTTCTCCCGGAGAATCGATGATCGCCGAATTGCGTTTCCACGAACCGGTTTACGTCTTTCTTGGCGACGGATTTGTTCTTCGCGACCATTCGCTCGGACTGACGCTGGCCGGTGGTATCGTGATAGACGAGGACGCCAACCGCCGCGCTTTCCGAAAGCCGTTCCAGGGAGAGTTTCTCGAAGCTCGTGCTGAAGCTCCGCATGATCTGAGCGTGCTGGTAAGAACGCAGTTGAAGCGGGATATGGTGATGCCGCTTTCGAAGCTTTTGGCCAAGTCGTCTTTCAGTGAATCGGCGATACGGGAGGAGGTTGAGAATCAGGTCGCTTCCGGTGAGCTGCGTCGCGACGGAGACTGGATCTTCCAATCCGACTGGTGGGCCGGTATCTCAGGGATGGCAGCCGATAAGATTCAAGCTGTCCACCTGAAGCATCCGGAGCAGTTGGGTCTCCCGATTCGCGATTTGAGGGCGATAATGGAACCGGAGCTTCCTGCTCCCAAGTTTTTCGACATGGTGTTGGAGGGTCTGCTTGCCGGCGAATTTGCCAAGGCCGGGCCTAACATTCGTCACAGTGATCATATCCCGAAGCTCCCGCCGGAGCTGGAGAAGGCGGGCGAACTGGTTCGCAAGCGGCTTGCGGGTGACTTGATCCTGCCACCCAACAAGGGTGAGACAGCGACGAATCCAAATGAAGAGAAAGCGATGCGCTTCCTGGTTCACACAGGAGAAGTGATCGATCTCGATCCCAAGACCGTGATCTCTCGCGAGGGCTTTGAGTTGCTCCAGGGAGAAATCGAAGACTATCTCAAGGAGCACGGCAAAGCGACAGCAAGCGTGCTGCGCCAGCACACCGGAACCACCCGGCGAATTCTCATGCCGCTTCTTGAGTTGCTCGATGAGCGTGGCGTTACGATCAGGGAAGGAGACGATCGACGTCTGCCTGAAGAGTGAAGTCTACTCCTTCCAGTTGAGTTCTATCCGGCAGCGATTTCGGGTTTTCGTTGGAAGATTCGCCACATGGACTGAAGCCATGCCTTCATCGCCTTGATACCACGCGTCACTGATGGTTCGAGAGTCTCCGTAGTTCCAAGCGTTGTGGCAACTTCCTCGATATGGTGGCGATGCCGGGGGAGTAAATGAATCAATTCCAGTGTGCCCGATCCATCCTTTTTGTCAGTGACAAGGGAGGGGAAAAGGAAGCCTTTCTGGACTTTGAGAAAGGAAGGGAGCTTAAGCGACCGGGCAGGTCCTAAGAAGAGGCGACGGGAAACGAAGGTGATAGTGCCGTCTTCTTCTTTCCGAAGAGTGCCATAAGATCTGGCCTGAAGGTTCTCGCTGCCCTGGCGGGCCAGGAAACCTCTCGGCTCATCCGAAGCCTTCGATTTGACGATAAGCGAGCGGAGAAAGTCCACCGACATGACGGTGCCGAAGACGCAGAGGCGAAAAGCACGGGGCGCAAGCCACGCCGCAACAGCGATGATGCCCAGGCAAAGAATCGCGCCGAGAACCGGGCTGATGACTGAGACGAGGGTCAGGAAACCGAGAAATAGGAGACGGGCGAGTTTGAGCAAACTGTCGAGCAGGCCGAAGGGGGAAAGCATGATCAATACAGTGAAGGAATGACTGAGAAGCCAGACCAAACCAAAACTGAGCAGGAGAACGGGAACGAGGAGGATGACAAAACCGATTTGCCCGAGCATGACGGGTGCGGCGCTTGCGAGGACGCTTCCTTCGAGTGAATTCAGTGCGGAGTTGGGATCCAGTTTCGAGTCGTCGAAGTGGGTGGCAATTTGGGCGGCGATAAATGGGACAAAAGCAGAACCCGCCAGGACCGCACTGAGCTTGTCCTCGAAGACTTCAATGAGGTCGAGCGGTTTCTTGAGCACGGCGGGCAGGGCTGTGCCGAAGGTGTCCTTCATAAAGCAAAGTGCCAGTATCCCGGCTCCAGTTCCCCAGGCAACCGGGTGGCAGAACCACGGGAGCTGATCGCGAAGGATTTCGGGAGTACGAAAGTATTGCCACGCACCAACGCCGGAAACGCCGAGCAGTGGCGATATGGCTACCCCTGTCACCTGGGTGATACCCTCCGCCAGTCCAATCCCGGGAAGGCGTTCGTCGCTGGTCAGATGAGAAATGCTGCCGGGAT
Source organism: Verrucomicrobiales bacterium (assembly GCA_013213905.1). Classification (GTDB taxonomy): domain Bacteria; phylum Verrucomicrobiota; class Verrucomicrobiia; order Verrucomicrobiales; family DEV007; genus Arctic95D-9. The sequence goes on from JABSSQ010000028.1 coordinate 4,488, forward strand.
CGGGAACCTCATCAGCCATTCCGGGGAGAGCCCACAGGGTGGCCGATATGCCGAGGAGCAGCGTCAGAACGAAACGAGCGTGATGCCTGTTCATGCCGAAGTCTGACCGAGTCGGGCACGGGAAGTCAAGGCGGTGAATGGAGTGATAATGCTAGACTGCTCCAACGGCTTTGCGTCCGATCCAGAAGATGGTCATTAGCAGGATGATGGCTGCAATCCAGTAAGGATGGGCCCAGAGGCGCAGACGTCTCTCGAAGGGTTCCGGATCCGGGAGGGCTGCAATGCTGCTTCGGATCAGATCCAGGTCGGCTCCGGGAATCATCGCCCCTTTTGTTATGCGAGCGATCTCTTCCATGACGTCGTGACGGGCCGGTTCCCCGATCACCTCGAGATCGGTGCCTTGAACCATAATAGTAGTTTCCAGCGTGCCGCCGTTTTCTGTACACGAAACGGTGATGCCGTGTTTACCCGGTTCGGTGGGTTCGAAGATTCCAGTGAAGAGGCCCCACTGATCTTCGCCTCCCGGTTGCAGTCGGACGGACTCGACCTTGCCGGAGGGGCTCACAATCTGGACAATGACGGTGGCGGCCTGCAGGGGTTCACCTCCGATGCTCATTACGTTGGCATTGAGAGTGAGAGTATCACCAGTCTGGGGCCGGTCGGGTGAGTAAAATAGTCGCATCAATTCATCGCTGGCCATGTTCCTCTGATAAGCCATCCAACGGGCCACCTGGCCCCAGAAGCGGTAGTGATATTTGTCTTCAACGCCCTTTCGCCAGCGCCAGGCACCATCCGTGCCCATAAACAGGATCTTTCCCGTTCCAAACGTTTTGGTGACAATGAGAGGGATACGGCCGTACTGGTTCGTATCCGAGCTATGAGTTGCGAGAACTTCGGAGCCGGCTTTGGCTCGGCTGATTCCGGCAAACCATTGAAAGCCGGGGAGCGACGACCAAAGGTTGGCGTTAGCGTTTTCGGTATCCTCCAGTCGGGTCAGCAGGCTGCGGGCTCCGAGTTCGGTGAGTTCAAATTGTCCCGGTGATGCAGATCCCCAACCTCTTGGCTGAGCGGTGTCCATGATAACGGGAAACAACGGTTCCAGCGTGGTCTCGAGGAGAGTGAGCTGAAATCCACGGAACCCGGGCATGAGCACCAGGCCGGCTGCCTGATTGGAAACGTGCTGTTTGAGTGCAGAGACGTTCTCAAAGCTGAGTTGTTCCGGTGCGACCCCGACGTCTCCGAGGAAAATGACGTCATAGTCTGAGAGAGTGTCTTCTCCGGGAAACTCGTCCAGGTAGCCTTCGCCTCCACCTACATTTTCCGAGTCTGGGTGAAACATGAGGCAGCTGATCTCGACTCCGGGGTCGCGTTCGAGGGCGTTGCGGATGTAGCGATATTCCCAGCGTGGAAACGACTCGATCAGGAGGACCTTGAGCTCTTCCCGTCGGATCGCAATTGGAGCCGTCAGGGTATTGTTCTCGTCGGTATGCTCCTGGTCGATGGAAGGAAGGGTCAGGGTGAGCTCAAATTCGCCCTCGCTTTGCGGAGTCCAGAGAATCGCGTCCTGGACCTTGCCCATGGCGGGGATTTCGAGGCTGTATTGAATCGTTTCGCCCTCGTCGCTGCGAATCTCGATGGTGGTCGAATGGCTCCTCGGAAGAGCGCTGGATAGTGTGAAAGGAAGGCGGACCGGTTTTCCGGCGATGCCGAAAGTGGGGGCATCGAAAGCCGTAACTTCCAGGTCAGGTAGTCGATTTTCGCTCCCAACTGGAATCGTAAAGACGGGTATATCACGAAGGCGAAGTTGAGTAGCGATGCGGGAGGGAGGTTCGCCCGTGTTCCAGTCTCCGTCGGAAATAAGGACAACACCACGCAGGCTGGCAAACTGTTCGGCAACTTCGCTGAGGGCATTCGACAGGTCTGTGGCTCTGCTGTCATCTTCCGGGGCGGAGAACGGCTGAATCTCGATGTCAAAACTGTCTTGAAGCTCGAGCCAGGCAGACTCTTCAGTGAGAGGCGCAATGGAGTTTGACCGTGAGACTGCGGTGTCTCCCGGAGAGTCATCATTGATGACATCGCGAGTCTCCATACTTCCGGAGACGTCATGCAGAACCGTGATGACTGGTGATTCGTCAGGATCAAAGGTCTCTCGCCATTCGGGTTGATTGAGTGTCAGGGCGACGAGGAGAACAACGATAATTCGAAGGAGTTCGAGAAAGCCCTGGGCGGTCGAATAGCGACTCCTCTGCCAGATAATGAAACTCAGGACGATCGTCGCCACGACCATGACGGTGCCGAGGACGGCCGTAACGGGAGTCCAGGTGAAAGTCAGTTCGCTGTTGGTGAGAGTCACGGGATAGTGCGTAGTAAACAGTCGAGTGTGAGTCAGGACTATTGGCTGGCAGGCGGGCTGAGATGGAGGCGCGAACCTTCCGGTTCCGGCTTCGGAGGCAAGCAGAGGGCCGCTTCAGCGATCAAGGCAAGCGCCATGGCGAGAAGGAAGGCGCGCCAGACTTCAGCAGCGAGAGAGGAGCCGCTACCGAGTTCGTCGGATATCTGGCGATAGTCGACTCCCTCAAGTAACGACGCGATTCCCGCATCAGTGAGAGTTTTCACGGAATCCTCCGAGTCGGGGCGGTTCAGCGCGAAAAGGAGAGGATCGCCCCGAAGGGGAGTGACTTCGTAGGCCCCTGCATGGAGATCCGGTTGCAAGGGGGATTCGTCGGGAGAAGACAAGCTTTTGGTCGCATTAGCTTCCGGCAGAGTGCCGTCAGCGGCATCTCTACTCTGGGCCCGGGAGACGGAGTTGACTCCCGAATCTAACGCCCGGTGCAGCATGACAAAGAAAGCGACGCCATCAGTCGCAAAAGTTGAATGATCTGTCCTCGGAAGCGTTCCCCAAGTGTAAACATTACCGGCAGTCGGACCAAGATGATCGGTGATGAGTCTGGAAATGACCGGTTCTCCGGATTCCAGTTTCAAGAGGGGCTGGCTTTCGCTGTTGAAAAGACGGGCTTTAAAGAGCTTGAGGTCACCTATGGGCAAGGGGGCTCCATTTCTGGTATTGGCCAACAGTTCGGATTCAGTTCGCCACCAGCCAACCTCAAGCGAAGTCCTGGAACTCTCCTGCCATTCACCCCACGAAAAACCGAACAACCTTTCACCTGCTTCGCTTGTTTCCGGTGGAAGGAAGATGAGGGTCCTGCCTGATTTGACGTGCTGTGTCAGTAACGTGGCCTCGGTTGAATCGGGGGAAGGAAGAGGCGCGTGCCAGAATAAGAGAGCGGTCTCCTGCCAGGGAACCTGCGCCGCTGCTGTTTCATCCAGGGCAATAGCATCATAGGTCGCTCCAATTTCGACGGGAGCTTTTGCGGCAGCGATAATGGCGTCTCTAGTGTCTGGATCGTCGCTTACGATCACGGTCTTCCTGGGGGCGGGATCGTCGAACACGAGGTAGCTGATGTTGTCACGCAGGTTGTCGTCGGCTGGGAGCGAGACTCGCCCCCAGCCACGTTCATCGCTGTTCCCGAGAGAGATGGTGTGTCCCTGCAAAATGGCTTCGCGATCGATCAGGGTGAGTTCTTCCACCGTGCGAGTTCCGTTGATAATAAACTCGACCGGGAGTGTGACCTCCTCGAGAGGCTCGTCCAGGTTCTCCCGGCTGACTTTAAGATCGAGGACAAGTTGAAGGTTCTCCGGGGTTCGGATTCGCTGCACGTTGGATGCCTGTATCGAATAGTTAGATGTGCTGGCTTCCGGAAAGTTGAGAAGGAAGAGCCTGACATTGTCCTGGGCGGCCAGCTCCGTCCTCAGGGACTGCCAGCGTCCTGATGCCGGGTTCCAGTCGGATTCCCGCTGGTCCGAGGCAACCCAGATATCGGTTCGCCCCGACTCGTTGGTGACAAGATAGTCGATCCCAATCTGCAGCAGCGCTGGAATGTCAGCGGCAGTCGAGGTGGCGGCGGTTTGGGGGAGTTCCGCAAGATTGGTGGAATCATCGATCACAACAGGCTTGAGCGTAGCGCTGTCGATGAGGACAATCTCACTGCTTTGCCCCGTCTTTTCGAGCAGGTCGGTAAGCTTGTCGAGAGCAGCAAGGCGTTTGGATTCGCCGGTTTCCAGAATCTGTTGCTCCATGCTGGCTGATCGATCCAAAAGAACGATGACGGTATCTGCCTTACCACCGGTGAGGGCGAGGATGCCTCCGGAGAGAGGACGGCTGGCTGCAAAGATCAGCATGGCGACGGCAAGGACCCGCATGGCGAGAATGAGGATTTGCCTGAGACGGGCCATTCCCTTGTTCATCTTGCGAGCGTCCAGCAGGAAAAGCATGGCGGCCCACTTCACCGTCCGGTGCCGATGCCGGTTGATCAGGTGAATGATGAGCGGCAGCAGAGCCAGGGGCAGACCGGCGAGGAGGAGAGGCTGAAGGAAACTCATCGGGCACTCCGCGCGGTTTTCGGGTTTCGACCCATGAGAA
>JABSSQ010000028.1:9067-30056 GCA_013213905.1 Verrucomicrobiales bacterium
CCCTGGCCGGTTTTTGGCTGGGTATTGTCGGTGATTCGCTCGAACTCTTTGGGGAGTGGGTTGAAGTCGATGGAAGTTACTTCCTGGGTGTCCATGTCCCTGAAATACAGCGATTTACCTTTGATTCCCTCGAAGCGGAGACGGATGGTGAGTTCGTCGAGTTGCATGCCGAACTGGCCGCCGGGGCGGAGAGTTCTCGCGCCGATGACTACCATTCGCTTTTGAGGATAAATTCCGGTGATCGGAAGGGTTTCGAGCGCGTTTTTGAGGGAGGAATTGGTCAGAGCCTGGGGTTCGTCCTCGAGTTCGCTATATTGATCGGCCAATGAGGAGGTGGCTGCGGAGTTGGCAGGATCCATCAGCATGCCGAACGGGTCGACTTCGCGAAAGTTGTCGCGAATCTTTGAGATAACGAAGTTGGAGCGTCGTATCGCAGCAATTTCCTGTTCTTCTTCCTGTTCAGCTCCGGCCGCGGCTTCGCCGCCATCAGAGGAACCTGGAGGGACGAGTGATCCACCGGGGAGGGCGGGGGCGTCCTGCGTCATACCGGGAACGGACATTCCCAGGAGCGCAGCCATAATCGTGAGGGATGAGAGTTTCATGGAGATGCTTTAGTTCTTGGGATTTTCCCAGGCGAGATAGATCACCTGGAAGTTGAGTTTGCCGTTGGCACCCTCCTGGTTGGCGGGCATCGGGCTAATGTTAAGTGATTCCAGCATGAGATGAGGCATTTCGGTTTCGAGTTCTGCCATCAGCATCTGCATGGGCTTGTAGGCACCTTCGAAGCTGAGTTGAATCCGGGTGTGAGGATTGTCTGAAGCCGTTCCGAATGCCGCGGCACCAGGAGCCTGGCCCATGGCAGTCTGGCGAAGCTCGGTGTCGTTGTACTGCTCGAGGATCTTGTTCAGGTTCTCGGTAATGGACTGAATGAAGTCCTGCTCAAACTTCGAGCGCCAGTAGGCAATCTCTTCGCGCTTCTGGCCGGTGGCCATGGTCGCTTCGAGGGCGTTGGCCTGAGTGCGGGCTGTCTTGTAGCGTTCGAAGTTGGCTACCTTTTCTGCGTGGCTTTCGTTGAGGCGGCCACGTCCGTAGAGGGTAATGCCGATGAGGGCGAGGATAAGTACGAAGGGGATGACTACTCCGAATACAATGATGGCTTGTTGGTGATGAGAGGCTTTCATGGATCAGGGCTCGATGGAGAGGGTTTTGGTGCTCATCGCGAGTTCGTCATTCTCGTCGAGTGACTGGGTCAGGCTGAGGTCAAAGACGGTGCGGAAATGGCGGGCCACTTTCGCGGGGTATTGCACGGATGGGGGCATGGAACCCTGGCGCTGTGTCAGGACGACATCGAGCTCGCGTGTCGGAGTGCCAACGCTCAAGTAGGGAGCCTGGTTGTCTTCGGCAATCTGGTTGAGGATTCCGGCGACTCGTGTGCGGGAACCAAGAGTGGGGAGTTGGCGGGCAACCTCGGGATTAGCGTAGCCTCCGGCTTTCCAGATGCGGGAGATACCGACGGTACTCTTTTCCTTGCTGTTGCCGTTGGTATCAGCCCGGTAGGAAGCACCTGTCAGGATGACACCACCGTCATCAGGAAAGAGGCTGAGGAGGGCTTCCATGGCGAGCCAACCTTCGGAACGCTTTGTGAGAAGCTTGTCCCAGTGTTCCCACTCCTTTCGCTCTTTTTGGAGTTGGACGAGGCGAAGCTCCATTTCAGTCGCTGCAGTCGGGGCGACCTTCCAGGCCTCGGAGCGCATCTTGGTAATGAAGTCCGTCCCAGTCCATCCCACAAAAGCGAATAGAGCGACCAGAGCGGCCTTCTGTGCTAGGCCGGCATACTTTAGGAGTTTAAGGTCGCCACGGGTCGGCATGGCCTTGGCTTCTTCAAGAGAGGCGCCGTAGAAATCCTGGATGGCCCACTTTTCCATGAGTTTGGAAACATGTGACTCAGAAGGCTGACCAGCAGTGCCTGTTGCGACAGCGAATTCGAAGCGGTGCTGCGGGATCGTTTCGACAATCTCAAGAGCATTCGCGTTTACGCAGGTATGGGTCGCTTCGGGGTGTGATTCGAGGTAGTTGGAGAGAAGGTCGTTCAGTTCTTCTTCGGGCACTCCGGCAACGGAGAGAAGGAATAGGTTGGGCGACTTCAAGTTCAAAAGGGCTGCGGTATTGGTGATGAACTCAGCAATCTCCGGGGGGGAGAGTAATCCGCCCGAACGGTGCATCAGGGGGCGGATCATATTGACTTCACCACGAGATCCGGTGGCACCCATGAGCGTGAATCCTTCAAACTGGATCAGCATGAGAGTGTTCGTCAGGGAAGTGCCTTCCGGGAGAACCGAAGTAGCACCGGCAAAGGCTTCAAGAGCGGCAGAACGTGTCTCCACGATCACCGGGATGTTTCGAAGCTCGCCATAGTCGCGAAGCTCCTGGGCAATCATCTCGTATTGAGAAGATACCTGGACGGCGAGTGAAAGCTTGTCGCTCTCTTTTACACCAATCAGTGGCATGAGGCGCCACTTGCCGTCCTGTGAGTTCACAGAGTCATCGCCAAGAGCAATGTCAGGAGCGGAAATGAGAAGCTCGTTGAGACTGTCGAAGTCGTTGTCACCAGCGAATTCGGGATCGAGGTCACGGGTGCGAAGGCCGTCTGCGAGGTGAAGCGTAACACCAAGAGATTTGGGCTTCATGCCGAACTCGCGCGAGGCAAGAATCTGGCGAAGAATTTCGTGGAGTGCGTTGCGCGATCCGTCGTCGAGACCGTTTGGTTCGCCGGCGTCATCAACAGCGAAGGATACGCGGGGCAGTTCAGGGCCGTCCCACCATTCGCCGGAAGCTTTGTTGTGGATCGCGCTGGCGATGGACTGGGAGCCTACTGAGATATGCCATTGAAGCTGGATATCAGTAGAGCGGCGGTACCAATCCGGGTTTTTGGCTCGGCTAGTGCTTTTTAGAATGCGCTTGGCCTGATTGTAAACCTTTAGGGGGGATGCAGATGTATCGAGGAGTTCCATTCGTCCGGTGATTTGAGGGGATCACCGCCGGGCGCCTGGGGGATTAGCTGGTTGCCAATCTCATGTAGGGGATAAGCGGTGAGGAGAATTCAATTTCTGATGAAAAGTCGGAAGGGGCTTCTGAGTTTTCGTCAAAAATTGGGAAGGGAGGTGGAGGTTGAGAGTAGTCCCCGGTCCGCTTTCGGTTGCCCTGGGCGGACCGGGGGAAAAGTTACTCAATATTTAGAGCGAGTTATTACCAACCAGTAGTGGTGGTAGGCTTGTGGTCGCCGTCAGCTACTGCAGACAGAGAGCAGGAAAGGTAAGCAGTACCAACCTGGGGGATTTCAGCCTCATCAGAGTAAGTGCCGCTGCTCGGGCAAGTAGGAACGGTCTCAAGGAGCTTTCCAGTACCAGCGATAGTGCTCATAGCAAGAGCGTCACCCTCGTTCTTTTCGTAGAGGTTCTGGTAAGAACGAACAGCCTTCTGAACGTTAGAGATGTTCAGGATGCACTTCGAACGGTTAGAACCTTCTTTGTAGGCAGACACACCGATGAAAAGCACGCTGATGAGGCCGAGGAGAACGGCAATAACGAGGGTGATTTCAATCAGGGTAAGACCTGCAATCTTCTTAGTATTCTTCAGTTTCATTATCTTGTATTATTTATGTTTGTTGTTGTTTCCGGGCTGTTCTCAATTGATGAACAGCCAAGATTGGTATCAGCCCGCTTTTCCGGGGATGAAGAGCAGTTCGTCTGCATCGTCCTCGTTCATGCGGTTCATCTGAAAAGCTTGGTGCGAGATCTTGCCCATATTGAGCAGGTTCTTCAGGTTGGCGTCCCACTCGATGTTTCCGCTGTGGCGGATCGCATCTTCAAGAGACTTGGCAGCGCCGTCGTAGGCGGCGATACCGGAACGCACGGCAGAACTGCTGTTCTGCAAAAACTCGTAGTTCAGGACCCGGCCGTTCTCGGTGGGGATGAGGCCCTGGGAAAGAATGAACATCAGGATCTCGGAGAGACGCCCCAGGAGGGAACGGTGCTGTGCCTGGGGAAAAAATTCGAGGATACGGCTGAGAGTTTTGACCGCTCCGTTAGTGTGAAGGGTGGAGATCACAACGTGACCTGTTTGCGCGGCCTCGATGGCGATTTCCATCGTCTCCATGTCACGGATCTCACCGATTAGAATGACGTGGGGAGCTTTACGAAGAGCATCCTTGAGACCTTGTTGATAGCTACCGACGTGCTTTCCAACCTCCTGTTGGGTCACGAAACCGGGAGCAGGGAGCGGAGGGGCATCCTGAGCCTCAGTTGTGATGAAGCGGGAATAGCGATATTCGATCGGGTCCTCTACGGTGACGATATGGCGAGGGTGATTCTGGCGAAGCCAGTCAAGAATAGCGGCGAGGGTGGTGGATTTACCGGAACCGGTTTGACCGGTGACAAGGCCGAAACCCTGACGACGCTTCATGAATTCCTGGAGAGCGCGGATCGTGTCGGGGGCAATTCCAAGAGTTTCAAGTTCAGCGATGTCGTCACTGAGAATACGGCAGGTAATGCCGGGGCCGGAAGTGCTCAGGTGTGTCTGAACACGCATACGGCCGGAAATAGTTCCGTTAGGAAGAGGGAAGCCGTCACAACTGAAGTCGGCGACCTTATCGTTCAAGAGGCGCTCTTCGACACCTGCCTGGTTTTGAAGTCGTGAGACGGCGCCGGTGGGATCGTTTTCCTGACGGGCGTAGAGGAATTTCACTACGTTCATCACCACCTGGGGAGGGAGTTCTCCGAGCTTGGAGATGATTTCGAGGCCTCTCTTGGTGTGGCAATAGACGTAGGAACCGCTTCGGATTTGAATATCCGAAATGATGTTGTCACCGGCCGTCGCGAAAATCGCGGACATGACTTGCTGGGCCTGATTATGTGCTTGTTGCGAATCCATTGAGCAACTGCCGAGGCGGTTATAATAAACATTAAAACCATAAAAACCATAAAACAAGGGCTTTTTCATGAAAAATTGAGAAAAGTTATAAAATTTGGGAGTTTTGAAGGTTAATTCTTTATAAAATCACGTTTTTCTTAGAGATTTTGTCCCAGAAACAAAAAAGCCCGCTGTTAGACAGCGGGCTTCGTGAGGTGAATTCGGTATCTAAGGGGAAGACTCCTACTCTTCGGGATGGTTGACCTCGGCTTTCTTTTGTTCGACGGGAGCCGCGCGATTCTCGGCCCTGGCTATCATCACATCGAACGGCTCGAAGATATTGTTCATGAATCGAGCGCGCGTCGCGATTTCATACTGACGCTCTGTGGAAAGGTTGTCCCAGTTCCCATTCTCAGTGGCATTGAGGAACAGGGTATCAAATTGGTAGATACAATAGCCGACCTTATCCCGGTATTCTCGGAGGATCTCAATCGGGATGGGTTTACCAGCGACTACATACTTTTCTGTGTCCAGCTGGTAGAGATTCATGGCCGCGGCTGCTGCGGTGATCCAGGGCTCTGGATTTTCGCTTTCGGTTCGAACGGCCTCCATCGTTATCTGCGCAATTTGCTTGGCATGGGCCCGAGTCGCTTTAGTGCCGCCAAACTCATGCGTGGTGAGAAAAAGGTGATACGAGCTGTAGGCACCGTAGTGGGTTGGATCCATGTTGTAACTCCTGAGGAGCATCTGCTGGATGTCCTGCGCAACCTGGGCACGATGGGCTTTACTGAGGGAGTAGGGATTGGTGCGATCGTATTTCGCGAGCTTCATCCCCTGGAGGTAGCCTTTGAGCCGATCCAGGCCCTGTTCATTGGCTGAGTTCGTTGCGACATCCGCAGGAGGATCTTCGTCATTTACAGGGAGAGCATCATCGATAGAGGCAGGTTCATCACGCTGTTGCGAATGACGATGGGGGGTGGGATCGTCGTGTGAATCCCTCGCATGAACTAGCGTTCCGGGAGCATGGCCGTGATCACCGCGGGAATGGCCGTGATCACCGCGGGAGTGGCCGTGATCACCGTGGGAGTGGCCGTGATCATGTCCACCTGGGCCATGATCATGAGGAGCGACTTGCTCGATCCCTAGATGCCAGACGCGGTCGACGGTGGTTTCGGAGAGACGGGCCAACATTTTGCCGTAGGCCGAACGCCGAATTGCCATCGGATTCTGGTCCGTGGCAAGGCGGTTGTTGGATTCCAGCGAAACCTGTCCGAAGATAGTGAGCGCAACGCCTGCTCCGACGACTGCGACCCAAAGTCCCCTGGAAAGTGCTGGGATCATTTCCCTTCGCGATAAAGGGGATAGGAAATCCCAACTGTCAGCAGAGCAAGTCCGCCGAGGTAGGAAGCGATTTGGGTCAATTCACCGACCGGCATGGCACCGAGTTTGAAAACGAGGCGCGACGTGAGATCGGAGAGGTGATAGTGAGGGGAAATGACGTAAAGAACGTTGAGCACGGTATTCTTGTTGTCGGCGATGAAAACCTCGAGCTGTCCGATCCCGAACATGCCGTAGAGGGCGAGGCTGATAGTCACGGCATAAGCCGCCGCACCATTGATGCGTGTGCCAAGTGCAATCGCGAGCACAAGCAGAGGCGCTACAACGAGGAGAAACAAAAAGAGATACTGGAGGTTGGTGAACAGCCAGTGCTTGGCTTCAACCGGGTCGGCGGGCATCGAAGTGAAGGTGCTGATGACGAAAGTAATCAGGGCGAACCCGGCGAAGATGGTGAAACAACTGAGCCAGATCTGTGCGATCTGCTTTCTCTTGGAGACTCCGATGGTCTTGAAATACTCCAGGATGCCATGAGATGACCAGCGGTCGCCGATGGTAGCTCCCTGGAAGAGGAGCCAGCCGAAAGCGGTTACCCAGAGCAGAACCCATGCAGCCTGGGCGCGAGCGGGCTCAACGAGAGAAGGCTTCGTTTCCCACGGGGTCATCATGGGAAGGACAAACGGCATTGCGATTAGAATGACCGCAAAAATAGCAAAGGTTTTCCGGGTGAGCAGGGAAGCGAGGGTGAGCTTGTAGAGTTCCATGTGATGAAGGGATGAGAGAAACGGGTTAGTTGAGTGAAGTGCGTGTGTTCATCCAGTCGAGAGTGCCGTCGACTTCGAGTTGCTTGAGCTCGCCGTCGCAGATGATCACTGCGCTGTCGGCCTGGAGGGTCGGCTCGTCGGGGTGCACGCAGACGATTCGGACGATGTTGTCCTGGTTCTCGCGCCAGACAGCGTCGACGTTCTCGCGGGCTGCAAAATCAAGGCCGGAGAAGGGTTCATCGAGAAGGAGGACCTGCGGACCATTATTGTAGGCGCGGGCTTCTGCGACGATGAGACCCACTTTCTGGCGGTTACCCTTGGAGAGTTTTCCGTAGGGCTTTTCGATGTCGAGCTCGATCCTCTCAGCCATTTCCAGAGCAAACTGGCGTTGCCCGTTCTTGAAGAGGGCGGAAAAGATCTGGCGAGGCTTCAGTTCTGCATCGAAGCGAAGATCTTCGTCAACAAACTGGACCAAACCGTCACATTCCACCTTGCCGTCGAGGGCAGGAATGATCTGGGCAACCGTTTTGAGGAGAGTTGTTTTGCCCCGTCCGTTCCGAGCCAGGAGGAGGTGACGGCCAGTCTCGAGACGAATTTCTTCGTCGTTAGTTGCAAGGCGAATTTCCTTGGAACCAGTGAGTTTGCGGCCTCGGTAGCCGATGGAAAGCCCCTTGGGCAGGGAGACAGCAGGTTCGCTCTGTGTCGGATTCATAATGGGTGTTGAAGGAATTTCAGAACTGGATTCTCAAAATTATAACAAATATTACTTAAATAATTTTAATAATCAAGGGAATCACAACAAAAAGTTATGAAAATTTTAACTCATTCCAGGAATCATCCTGATCCGAAATGAAATCGGCCCGTCCTGCCCCCTTTGGAGGCGGGCACGGGCCGCAAGGTGAAAAAAAGAGGTGAATCCCGAAGAGATCCGAGGAAATCAGTGAATTTCCTCGATCGTGATCAGCCAATTCATGAGGTGGATCGGGGGGAGTTCCGCCGGGCTTCGCAGATCGACAAGCTCAGCCTCCATCATTCTGGCATCAACCCTGGTGTCGTCCGCGCCCATGAGTTCCATTGGGTTGAAAGTATCAGCCGTGCTGGTCTTGAGGCTGCTGAGTTGACCCTTCAAGTTCACCGGATTGTCGATCACCGCGGTCTCACCAAAGCGCTTTTCCGGGGCAAACAGAGACATAGGAGGGAAAAACTCAGCTCCTGCGGGCAGTCCCGAATTGACGGGGGCAGTGGCGGCCACGTCGTTGAGTGATTCAGCGATGTAGAGTCTCATGTCGGTGACGACTGAAAAACCGCTGGTGTATGCGGTGAGGTCTTTGCCTCCGCGAAGTGTGACGCAGAGGTCCGTATCGAGTGTAGGAACGCTTGGGGCAACAACGGTGGCTTCTCCGCTGTTCGGATAGAGGTAAATGGAGTTGTTGGTGCTCACGCCGGCTGCATTGGGGATGGTTCCGAGGAATGCAGAGATGCGATCAATATTCACAACGAGAGCGTTCCGGCCGTTTTCAAGAATGTCTGTCTGGAAGGGAAAAGCATCACCACCGGTCTCGAGTTCAGAGGGCCAGTTGGTTCCGCGGGTATAGTCGATGTATTCGGTCGTTCCGCTCGTGTTCGCATAGTGAAAGCGAATGGTGACCGGAACCTGGTCGTCGACATCGACCATTTCGCGGATCTCAATCCGCATATTGGCCTGCTCCGCGCCGCGGGAATACTCGTTCCATCCCGTGGGAGAGATGCGCTCGCTGGCCAGGCCGTCGCCGGCAAGCTTCAGGAATTCGGCCCCGGGGTTGATGGGAATGAAAGCGACCTTGCCAACGTTTCCTGCGACTGAAGCGTCATAAAAGTCGCTGTCCGAAGCGAGGGCGCGATTTTCGCGGTCTCCGATCGCATCGAAACTGGTGTCCAGAGTGTTTCCCTTAACAGAGGTGGCATCGCTGAGAGATACTGACTTCCGCGCAGAGATGGCACCGTCTGCGAGGGCTACCGTTCCCTGTGTTTGGACCGCATCGGCGTAAAGACCGCCCTGAAGGCTCACGTTTTCCCAGTTCGATCCGTCCGAATATTGACCAACTGCCATGGTAGCAGAAGAAGATAGAGGGAGTTGGGAAGGGACTTCGTAGATAGAAAGGACGTATTTCTTCGTAACAGGAGGGATGCCGGTTTCTTCAGTGTTGTGGCTGCCGAAAGTCAGGGAAAATGCCCACCAGTTGCGTTTTGCTACGAAGTAGTCTCCGGGACGTTTGTAGCCGAATCTCACATCGGGATATTCATAAAGGTTGTAAAGTGGGTAAGTGTCTGTGCTGACGTTGAGACCCTTGTAATACAGGGAGTGATGATACTTGTAGTTATAAACATGCAACTTCTCGAAGGTGATGATGGGATATTGCTTATCCAACCGGTAGTGAGACTCAGTCAGGCGAAGCGGAGCGGGGAGTTCCCGTCGGTGGCTTTCGTCGATGAGCATGAAGTATTCATACCAGTTTCCTCCGTTGACCAGGTTGTTCTGGGAGTTATCCCAGGTACGAGTGGTTGCAGCACCTACGAAATCACCCATGGACTCAAACACGGTGTCACCGGTGTTGGCGGTGATAGCATCGCCGAGTGCCAGTGCAGTGATGATCGATGAGTCGGCAGCCTGCTCGGCGTTTGCCAGGACGAGAGCTTCTTCAAAAATCTTTTCCCAGGTGTAGTCATCGGCGTTCGTAGCCGAACCCTGCTGCATGGCTCCGATTGCCTTGTTGGGAACGACGTGGAGGAGTGCGCTGAGGACAGCGTCCTCCTTCTGAGAGTAGTCTTGTTTCAACTGGGCTCCAACCTGAGTGTCGAGGCTGTTAAGGTTTCCCAGCAGGGAATAGGTCATCATGGTGATGAGGACCATGGAGAGGGCCGCTACGACAGCGATAGTGGCGTAGCCACGGCGCGTATTGCGCCTTGTATGGGGAGTGGTTGTTTTCATTATTCCGGGTTCCCCGCATAGGTGATTTCGTCGCCTTTGGGACCTGTCAGGGTCACCAATAAAATGCCTGTCGTGTTATCAAAGTCGACGCCGGAGGGTTCGGAAGAGATGGTCCAGCGGGGATTGTTGGGCCAGGAGTTCCAGTTCTTGTCCTTGTAGTAGAAGTTCAGTTGCTTCTCTCCACTGCGAAGTTCGAAGGAGATAATTGCCTGGTCGTAGGTGCCATCCGGGTTGCGAAAGCGAAGGCGAATTGCCCTTCCGTTGCTCCGGACAGCGCCCGTCAGGTTCTTGGCGTCGGACAGGTTGTTGTGAATTCGATAGTTGTCTGCCTTGTTGACGATATTGGCCAACAAGGTGTTGAGCTGGGGAGCCTCGTCGCGAAGGAAGCGGAAGTCGGCCAGCGCACGGCTGAAGGATACCTGCTGTTGGAGGAGCCCGATGATCACAAAAGCGATTCCCATGGACAGGACAAGTGCCATGGTCATTTCGAGGAGAGTGAATCCGCGCTCTGAAGGTTTTTTCCCGGGGAGGGTCATCGGATTCTCAATGCGGTTCGGGTTTTGACGTATTCCTTTTGACCTATGCTGTAAACAAGCAACGATTGAAGCTTCCAGGCTTCGGTGCCACCGGGATTGGTATTGTTAGTTCCAGTGCCACCGGCTGAAGCGAGGTTGTTGCTGTCGGGGATACGAGTCCGGTGCAACTCGGCTATTACCGGAGCTCCGCCCGGAAGTTTGCCGATCTCGACGGTGGAAGTTGTTACGTTAGGGTAAAGGGCCCAAAGCGAACCGTCAGAAGTGACGTCATCAAACGGGACACGGGAAGCCAGCGCCGTTTCACGGGTGAGGTAGGCATCACTCATGGACTGCTTCACGGTCCAAGCCTGACTCGAGGTTGTGTTGACTGCGGCTTTGAGAGTGAGCAACGCTACTGTCGCCAGGGTGCCGTACGCGACAGCGACCTCAATGAGAGCGGAGCCACGCTGGCGGAGGATCGTGTGCTTAGGGCGTAGCTTCATAGCCTGAGAGCAGTTGTCTCGCGCGTCATTCGACGCTGGTCACGGTCCCGTTGACGCGGATTGTCCGCTCGACATCGAATTCAATAAAGGCGAGGCGATCGGCTCCGAAAGGCGTTACTGTGATGATCTCGAGAGTCCATTTGCCGTCTTCGTCAATAACGCTGTCCCAGTCAGTCAGGAGAACGGTTTCGTCGCGCGGAATGGTTCCATCAATCATGATGGAAGAACCCGGGACGATGTCTCCATCCGTACCGAGAACCGCGTCGCCTTTGTAAACTTGGGCATAGGTCCAGGAGTCGGGGTAGAGATCAACCAGATCGACTTCGACCTCGGGGGCGATCCCTTTAATCAAACCACCGTGGGCCAAGCCGGAAATTGAACTCTCCGCAACCGGCCAGATTTGGATGAACTGCGAATCGAGTTGAGATTCTGGTGCCTGGTAGTCAGCCAGTGAGAAGACCGAAAATCTCTCCTCCCCCCGAACCTTGGTTCGATTCGCCCCCGGAACAGAGGATAGACTGTAGTCATATGTGTGAGTGTCACTCGCCGTGAGAGACCCTTCTGACAGCATCGTAGCTGAGCTCCTGTCGATGTTGAGTCCGGTTCCGCCTGGGCCGTAGGACTGGACGTGGCGAAGGAGCCTGACTGATTTCGCTGCATCAGGGGCGGCTGGGTCTGTGCTAAGCCCGGTAACTACCACATCAACGGAGAAAGGGCGGTCGGCACGAGTTCTCGGAATCACTTCGTAGGGATCTTCCGATCTTATCTTTACCTCAGACACCGGAATGTAGGAGTTCACATAGGTGGAATCGATGAGGTAGTCTGTTAGTGGATCCGCCTTAATTGCCCAAAGCTCAAAGCGTGCACCGAACGGATTAATCGCGAGGGGGGATAATTGTTGCCCTTCCTGGGCAACCGAGATGTCCCAATCAAGGTCATTATTGGGATCTCCATCTCCATCCATCTGGATCTGATGAACAAAGAAGGTATAATCCTGGGCTGTGATCGGAGTCACCAAAGCTGCGAAAATGGCAGCGATAGTATACAAGTAAGTAGGTGTCTTCATTTGACTGAGGGAATAGGGGGTGCGGCGTTTTCGGCGGTCGCTGTGGTTTCTGATTCGGCTGATTCAGCTTCGGGATCAACATAGGGACGAACTGCGATGGGACCCTCTTTAAAAGTGGCGATGACCACGGTTGAGCTTTCCTTGATCGCTTCTAACTTGGCTTCATTGATCGGTTTAAAGCCGAGTGCCTCATCGCGGGTGACTTCGAGAGGGCGAATCCAACCACGATTGGCCATGTAAAATTCGAGCCAGTTCTTGACTTCAACTTTGCCTTTAACCCCAAAACGGTCTTCGAGGTGCTCGGGGACGTGGATTACTGCCCTCTTCGGAACAAGGGTCATTTGACCCCGGTAGCAGATCAGGGAAGAGCTTTCGAGCAGGCTTCGCTTGTGATTTGCAGAGGCTGGGTCTTCACCAATCTTTCCAATGGCTTCTCCGCGATCCTTGATGGGATCGGATTGCTGCGCCATGCGAAGCCTTTGGCTGAGTTCATCGTGACTTGCGGCATCGCGCATCGTACCGTTGTAGCGGGGATTTGCAACGAGTGTTGCTGTCGATGCCAAGGCGAGGGCGATGGTCATGCCGAGTCTAATAGAGGATCGAGTGTTCATCGTGTGTTGGGGACGAGAGGGGTTCGGGTTTATTTCTTCCGGCGACCGCGCTTCTTCTTCTTGCCGTCGTCATCGTCGTCGTCATCGTCGTCGTCGTCGTCGTCGTAGTAGCTGTTGCCGGAACCAGAGTTGCCGGAACCAGAGTTGCCGGAACCAGAATTGCCGGAACCAGAATTGCCGGAACCAGAATTGCCGGAGCCATAGTTGTCATCATCCGAAACTTGATCGTAGAAAGTAACCAGCACCGCCATATCCTGGAGGTCGAATCCGGTGTGATCCTGGTCCGTATGAGTGAGCTCCATGAGGTAGAGAATATCTCGGGGACCAATTTTGATTTTGCCTTGGTCGTCGAGGTAAGGCCGAATGAACGATTCAATGGTAGGAGCGTAATGCATCGGAGTTGTCGTGGGGGGAATGTCTCCATTTTTGAGCGCAACAACATTGTCGTTGCTGTTGGTCGTGCTATACCAAGGCCCCCATTTTCTGTTATAGTAGTAACGAGAACCGAAATTGACGGTCTCCCCCTCTTCGACTGTGGTTGTGTGGACGATTTCGTTTGGATTTACGTCGTTGTTTGTGCCGTAGAAAATTCGGCTGTAGCCTCCTCCGTTCATATTGATCTGGCATTCAGTGGGAACGAAATTAAAGCCAGCACTGTTGTTGGCGCTGACAGTCACACCAGCGCCGAGAATTCGGACATCCATGATAACATCTCGCTTTGGGACGAGAGTTCCCGGGCCTTCGATATCGACAATGTCGGCTACGGACTCCGGAATAGTGATGGTCCAAGTCAAGGTGGGTTTAGTGCCTGTTTGCACGATAGTCGGGAAGGCACTGAGGGAGCCGACGGGAATCTGGGGGGATTCCTCTTGGGCCTTGAGCAGGCCCGTCGAACCAAATAATGCCAGTGCCGCTATGAGTCGTGAGTGGATGTGTTTCATGCTTGTCTGGTGTTGTTGTCTAGCAGAGAGGGAGCATGTTACTGGTTCCTAGCGGGTTCCAACCACTCGGTCGACCACTGAGAATCTGACGGCTCCTGTCACCTACCAACTCAAAGCTAATCGGCTCTTATGATAAATGCAATAAAAATTATAAAAACCATAATTTTCGCGTTGAGCTTATCTTACTGGCTAAAAATTAGTAACATAGAATCAGGTACGCCCCGAGGAAGCGGGGCGCGAGCGCTGCAATCGGCGGAATTTTGCCCTCAACTGAATCGTTCGGCGAGGTGCTCGCCGATCTAGAAAGCAAAACCGAAAACTGCGTTGAAAGTGCCTTCCGGTTCAAAATCCTGCTGATCCGGGTTGTATCCATATTCGAACCGCAGTGGACCTACGGGGGTCAGGTAGCGGAGGCCGGCACCGACCGCGTAACGCAGGTTGTCAAGACTTGCGTCCCCGTTATTCGCAAGAAGGTTTCCTGCATCCGCAAAACCGACAAATCTGAGGCCCTCGATTTTTTCAATGGGGACTTCGTATTCGGCATTAAAGACGGTGAAAAATTCACCGCCGACTGAATAACCGGTCGAGGGATCTTTCGGTCCGAGTGCCCTCTCCTGGAAACTGCGGACCGAGTTGGGGCCGCCATTAAAGTAACGCAGATCAATTGGAATCGTGTTGCTGTTCCCGAACGGCTGGATGGTGCCCGCGCGTGCTGAGACGCGGAAAGTGTGCTTGCCAACAGGCTGATAAAAAGCGAGACGGCCGGTAGCGCGGAAGAATTCTTCTTCGCTTCCGATCCCCGAGGAGGCGATACTGGTCGAAATACGAGCGATGTAGCCCTTGCGTGGTGCTTGGGCGCGGTCGCGTTTGTCGAGGATGTAAGCTGCTCCGATGAAATGGACGAAGTATTGGGTATCACCCAGGAACATGGGATCGATTTCGGCTTCGTAAACATCGGTGTAGCCCGCTCTTCCGAAGAGAGAAACGGAATGATGTTTCTTAGCCCCGAAGCGTCGGGTGAACTCATAGCTCAGGCCGGTCTCCCACTTGTCGTATCCGTCTTCGCTTCGATTGAGACCGAAGAGGCGGGCCCGGAATTCGACATCCGTATTGAGGAACCAGGGGTCAACGTATTCGACCGCTCCTTTTCCGCCACGCTTCGAGAATTCGATCTCGGCATTGATGCTTTTTACCGCCCCAAAAAGGTTCAGATTGCGGAATTCGAAACCGCCGATAGCTCCGTCATAGTTGGTGAACCCCCCGTAAACACCCAGGGTCCGGGAGTAGGACTCTTCGACGCTGACATCCAGTTGGAAAGTACCATCCTCAAGTTTGACCGGTGTGGTGCGGACGGTTTCGAAGGCGCCGCTCTGAAGTAACTGCTCAACTGATTCATTGGTTCTTTCCGGGGAGAGAGGCTGACCGACCAGCCCGGCGAAGTGATGATCGAAGAACTGGCTGGTGACTTTCTCATTCCCTGTGACATTGATTCGGGAAATATTCGCCATGGTCCCCCATGAGATCTGAGCTTTAAGAGCGATGACTTCTCCTTCGTCGCTTTCGCTTCGGGATGATTCGCTCACCATCACGACGGCTTCGTAGTAACCGGCATCCACCACAACAGAGAGTAATCTTGATTGAAGATTCGCTGTAACGTCAGGATTGAATTTGATTCCTGTAAACTCGTCCCGTAGGTCCTTAAACTCTTGGGCCATGGCAGGGGATTTGGCTTCGGGGATGGATATTGGGCCGACGACATGCTCGCGTCCCTCTGCAATTTCGACCCTGATAATGGCTCCGCCGGGATTGTCGATGACCTCCATATCGCTGGAGACATCTCCGAATCCCAGTAGCGTGTAGAACTCAGCGAGACGCTTCTGTCCATTCTTGAGGTCAGCCTTCACCAGTGGGACTGGATCTTTGGGGCCGAGATTGAGGCGTTTTCTCGTTGCGTCAGTTAACAGCTCTATGACAGCCTCATCAGCGAGGGCCTCGTTGCCCGAGATTTCATAGGATGAAATCAGTTGAGGTTGGCCTTCCGAGACGCTCAGGAGGATATGGTTCGCTTCTCCTTCACCCACGAGCTTCCAGTCGACGAGTGCATCACGATAGCCTCTATCACGCATCGCATTCTCGAGGAAGTAGGCGATGTCGTCCGCCCGCGCCATCGTAACCCCGGCAGATTCGATGTAGGTGATCTGAGGTTGGATCCACTTGTTGGCATCTTCGACAGTGACAGTTGTCAGCCCCTCGATCTTGACGAGCTCACTGGCTTTGGCGGAAAGACACAACAAGACTGCTCCTGCAATGAGGAGCCTTCGCCAGAAGGCTATTGTCTGTTGTGTCTGCATTTCGGAGGAGGCGGCGGTCAGCGGAATCGGAAGATGTATTTCAACGTCGCCCGGTAGTCACTTTGCGCATCCACATCACCGACGAAGAATAGCTGCTTCCACAGCCTGACCTTCCCCGCGATCGTGTGCTCGCCAGTTTCGGGGTTGACCCCGCCAATTTCAAGCTCGGTTCTGTCCTGCAACTCATCGATAATAGTCGGCTCACGATCAGCGGAGGCGCTGACTTTTCTCATGTTCTTGAAGAGCAGGGTAGCGGCTTTCCCGGCAGCGAGAGAGCCGGCATCGCCGGACAGAAGCTCGTCCCTGGTTGTACCCGTAATCAGCAGAGTGAGAAGGTCTTCTGAAGGAAGAGGGGGGACGCTGGTGAGGACATATTGAGGGCTGAGAATTCTATTGAAGAGGAAGATGTTGATTCGATAGCTGTCAGCTTTTGCCCGGGCCCGGAGTTCCAGAGCGCCGTTAAAACCGGTATTCTGATCAAATTGAACCCTTCCGATTTCAACGTCGATGGAGCTGAATGGCAGGAAAAGGGCGCCCTCGGCCAGTTCGAGATAACCGAGCGGATAGGGTTTGCCGAGCGTTCCCTTAACCTGGATATCTGCTGCGAGATCGGACTCAACGAGGTTGGAGCGGACCTGAAACGGGTCAATGGTATGGAGCCTGATATCAACCGGCCAGGCGTTAAACGGTTCAATCGGTACGCCGAAATCGAGATCAGTGTAAGCGGCTCCTCCGCCGGTAGGGGATCGCTCCACCGTCGGTAGGGCTGAGCTGTTTCGACGGGGAAGCGCGGTGGGCAGCAGGTCGAAGTTTTTGAAGAAGCGGCTGTTAGTGATTCCGATGTCCCCGGAGAGACGAGCTTCAGACCAGGGGCCGATCAGAGAGATGTCGAGGTTGGATCGGAGGCTCAGGTCGGGGCTTCTTGCCATCAACACATCGTTGCCCTTGAGGCGGAAATCGATGGCAGGCTCGCGATCAGCTCCGAAGGAAAATTCACCGTTACCGCTGACTTCACCCCCGGCGACGATGGCATAGAGCCGGTCGATGGTGACCTTATTCTCGCTGAATCGAGTCGCGAGATTGATGTCGTAGAACGATGGCAAATTACGATCGTCCAAGCGAAGCTGGGTCACATCGAGGGAACCGTTGCCCGAGACTGTGGGCTTGGAAATCGTGCCGCCAACTTTTGCGTCGAGGCCGAGGGTTCCATCGATGGCCTGGATACCGGGTAGCTGGCTCGCCAGGAACGCGAGTGAACTGCGATCCATATGGGCGGATAGGGAAACCGGTTCGTCAGCGATTTTTACACTGCCATCAATCCATTGGGTGGGGCGAAACGGAACGGCAGCCTTGAGGGTGAACGGATTGATCTGGGGGTGTTTGAATGACCCTTCGAGAGTGGCTTTTTCATCCGCAGTGGCCAAGTTGAGGTCGAGGCGCCCAACTTCGATTGCCTTTTTCCCCGGGACAGTGATGTCAGTCAGTGAGGTATCGAGTCGGATAGATGGGGTTGCTGCCTGTCCCGACGCTTTCAGATCGAGATTCAGCGTTCCAAGAACCGGAGCTTCTTCAGCGACCAGTTTGAAAATCGTAGAGAGGCGAAGGTCCTTTGATGAGAGGGAGAGATCGAGCGGAGAGGAAGACTGAAGCCAGCTTTGTGCATCGAGTTTGCCGGCTTCCAGTGGAACTGCTCCGGAGCCGGTTAAAACAGTCTTCCCGTCGGCAACAGCCTCGAGTTGCGATAGTGACACCCGGGTCCCATCCCAATCGAGAGCACCGTTCAGGTTCAACGGATCACTCGATACGGAGAAACTCGAAGTGAGTGTGGCCTGGGTGAAATCAGCAGAGATGTTGGCCGAGATAGGCGCCGCTCCGGAAGCGAGATGAAGGCGCTTGAGGTCTGCCTTGATCGAGCCCGATGTTTCTCCTCCTGACAAATCTCCCTTCGCGTTTCCTGAAACTATGGTATGACCGGGAAGAAGGCTGGCGATGTTACGTTCTCCAAGGAGGCGTTTCAGAACCCCGTCTTTTTCAAGGTCGAGGGTGAGTTCGAGATCGCCGTCATAGGCTTGTCGATTCAGGCTGTAAAAGGCGTCGAGGGAAAGCTGGCTCTTATCATCGGCGCTGACGCTGAGTTTGCTGACAATTCCGTTGGGTTCAGTCACTGCCGCTTCGAGGGCGAGGGCTGAAAAGGGTTCTCCTGACAGTTTCAGTGAAGCCTCACTCAGCTCGACTCGACCGCGAAGCAGTTCACCGCGCTTCATCTGTATATCAGTGCAGGCAAGCCTTAATGCGCCCTCAACCGGAAACTCGCGAAGGTTCTCCGGGGCGAAGTCCCGCCACAGTGCGGCAAGGTCAGGTATATGCAGCGCTGCGCTGGCATCGATATCGCGTTCGGCGAGGGCTTCGAAATCATCGGCGCCGTCCAGTTGGATCGACGTCTTGGCGTTGAGAGATGATCCACCGTGTTCAAATGTCAGGCCGCCACTGAGCTGTTTTCCACCTCTGACCTCTTCGGTGAAAGCGGCGAGATTAATGCTGCCAAAAGTGAGTTCATTCCACTCCAGACCGAGCAGGCTCGCTTTCAGAGTGGTATCCCACGAAGAAGGAACCATGAACGCTCCGGCAAAATCGAGATCCAGGTTCAACTGCGAGTCTTCACCGACCTGTGCCAGTTCGGGATAGAATGCCAGTTGGCTTTGCAGTTTGAGATCACCGAATTTGCCCGTGCCGGTCAATGATCCACTGAGAACACCGTCGAGGGGAGGTTCTGATGTCGTCAGAGCCATCAACTGGGCGATGTTGAGCCGGTCCAGTTTCAATGCCAGATCAATGGGGGCATCCTGCTCCAGAAATGCGGTGCCGGATGCCGGATCAAAGGGAAGGGAGGCGGAAAGACTCAAGGGGAGGTGCTCCTTACCGGTTTCGTTCAGCTTCCAATCATTCAGGGTGATGGTCTTGCTATCCCAGTTGGCGGTGCCGGCGAGTTTCCACTCGTTGGTGTGTAGCCTCAGTGCCTGGATGGCAGCGGAGGTATCTTCGAAGCTTCCTGTAACGCTGCCGTGAAAAGTGGTGCCATCATCAATTGTGATGTCGTCGAGGGTAAGGTCGATTGAACCCTTGTGGCTTGAAGTGTCGGGGTTCAAATTTCCCTCTGCTTTCAAGCGGAGGTTTGCGTTTCCGGCCACCAGGGGAGCTTCGTTCCTGGCAAGCCAGTCTCGCAGCTTGTAACTTGGAGAGATGCCCACAGACGCCTCAGCATTGTAGGTCAACTGTCGCTGATCAAATGTTCCGGTGAGTCGCAGGGAGTTGGCCCGGTCAATTCCGAGATCAGCTGCCAGTTGGATCTTGTTCGGTTCGCGAATGTTGGCTGCCAACTGCAAGACCTCGAGGGAGAGGCCGTTCCAGGAAAAGTTTTCCCCTTCGAGTAACAGAGTGCCCGACCGGGTGTTGCCCTGAAGGTCGATCTGGACATTCTTTGTCTCCAGGTTGACCTGGCCCTTAAGGGGAATGTCAGGTGCAAAGCTGGCAGCAAGAGTGGTCAGGTTGTTGATGTCGGCTCTCAGCGAAAGGTCAACTGGCAGATCGGGCAATTGCCCGGTGTCAGCGATCTGTGAGAGTGGCGCTGTCGCGGTTGCATTGAGGGTCAGGTCCGGTCGGCGGATGTCCAGAGAGAGTGCGTTGTCCTGGATCAGCAGGGCGAGACTATCGATTCCGGCATTCTCGTATTGCAGTCCGGATGCGATCAGCTTTCCATCGAGTTGCCACTGGTTAGGGGTGGCGAAAGGATTCTGAAACGTGAACTCAAGGTCGGTGACGCGCCCTTTCAGGGGAAGCTCCTCTGAAAGGGTAGCGAGGTCGATCATGTTACGCTCCCGAAGTGAAAGCGCCACGTTGCCGCTTTCTTCAAGGCGAAGGGTGATGGTTCCTCCTCCCACGAATACTTCGGTGGCCGCGGTAAAGACTGTTGGGCGAGGTTCAGCGATTTCGATCGTTCGAACTTCGATGGAATCGGTGACCGGGACGGGACCGAGGACGAGTTGATGTTCTTCGCGCGTGAAAGGTATTCTGACTCCTTTGTTTTTCGGCCGCCCTGGAATGGTGAGGGAGTCAAAGCCGATCTCTCCGGCTTCACCCCAGGGGAGAACGAGGGCAAACCCTTCGACGATCGTCTGCTTGCCGGAAGACTCCCGGATGATGAGATTGATATCCGAAATGTTGATATCGGCGGCCAGCGCTCCCCAGAGCGGGTTGAAGTCATCGCGATGCTGGGGGATACCTTTTGGGGAAGGGTCGTCCGATTTCGCGGACTCTGGGTCTGGGAGAGTGAGGTCCACACTCAGACCATTGAGCTCAACAAGATCGAGCCAGGTGACGGATGCTGCTGACGTCAGCAAGTCCAAAAAACGATAGTCCACCCGGGCGCGATTCAATTCAATCTGGTGAATGGTGGGAAGCTTGGGGTCGGAGGGACCCGCATCAGCGGAGACCTGCTCGAACTTAACCTCGCTGATCGTAAAGCCACCCGTGATTGACCCTGCGATTTTGAGGTCTCCCTTAAGCCCCATTGTCCCCAGATACCTGCCGGCGGCATACTTTCCGATAGCACGAAATCCGGGGCCGTTCAGAATGACGAGGGAAAGAAGCAGGAACAGCGCGACTCCAGACAGGATCCAACGAAGACGACTCCGCTTGCGAGGGCGGTTTTCGACCCGTTTGGGTGCAGAGTCGGGGGACGACTCGCCAACGTCAGACAGCGCCATATAGTCTCTACAAAGGAGGTAAGAGAAGCGGAGTGGGTCAACATTCCATACACAAAATGAAGTGCCTTTGGAAAGCTAAGGCCTATTAAACGACTCGGCAACGGGTAAACCGCTGCCGAATGTGCCGATCCCGGGACCTTTTCCGGGGAAATCGTTTCAGTTCACGTTGGTGAACACTGCCTGGACGTCCTCATCGTCTTCGAGCTTGTCGAGAAGCTCTTCAATCTCCGACATCTGACCTTCTGAGAAGTCCTGTGGATTATT
>JABSSQ010000280.1 GCA_013213905.1 Verrucomicrobiales bacterium
GCGAAGTCGCCCGTGACCCGGCGCAGAACTACCGTGCCCGCACTGTCCACGCCATCACCAGCACCCTGCGCATGCAGGAGGAGCTGCACGAACCTCGCCGGACCGCCCGCTTCCAAAACCTGGCACGGCTTCGCGAAGTGCACGACGAAGTGTCTGAGAGCTACCGCCGGCGCATCCGCCAGTTGATCGAAGCCAACCTCCACCAGACCGACCGCTTCCAGTCTCCACCCCTCCCCGGCATCCCCGGAAAGATCGAGCCGATCACCAGCGCAGCTGAACTCTTCAATGAAGGCGAAGCGCAGGGCAACTGCGTCGCCAGCTACGCCAACCGCGTTCACAGCGGATCCACTTTTATCTACCGTGTCCTGCACCCACAGCGCGCGACTCTCTCTGTGGTGCGAGGGAACGGTTTCGATATCTGGGAGATCGGCGAGCTGGAGGCCCGTTTCAACACCGACGTCACCGACGAAACCGAAGACTTCGTCCAGGCCTGGCTCGACCGCCACCGGGCGGTGATGTAGTAGTCGCCGCCCTAACCCAACATCAAGCGATCAATCATCGCATTGACCTTTTCGGGTGAGAGGCCGGGCACCGCTTCGAGGTCGTCAAAGGTTTCAAACGGACGGTGCTCAATGATGGCTTCGGCCAGTTTTGGACCAATACCCGGCAGTGTCTCCAACTCCTCTGCGGTAGCGTGGTTCATGTCGACCACAGGGCCCGACGGAGCACAGGCTTCGTCGTCGTGGAAACCATCATCATAGTCGTCGTGGTCCACTGGCGCCTCATCAACCGAGTCATCGGATTCACCCGCTTCGGCAGACTCCCCTTCACCATCTTCGGAATCTTCGTCCGCAGGCTCCAGGTCTTCTTTCTCGGCGTGATCGCTTTCGAGACCTTCGTCATCACGATCCGGCCAGTCCTGAACCGGCTTGAAATCTTCGCCTTTGCCGTGGTGAGGATCATCGTAGTGACCGTCGTGGTCACCGTGATCATCTTCGTGCCAGCTTTCGTCGAACTCAGCATGATCCGCATCGAAATCGTAATGCTCGTCGTGCTCCTGACCGAGGTAGCTGTCGCGCGCTACGGTCTCATCGTTGCCGTGGTCGGCATGATCACCGTGATCGTCGTCGTAGAGATGGGCGTGTTCCTTCTCATACTGTTCGATCTCCGCCTTGTGGATCTCGGCCTTTTCCTCCTCGCTCAGGTCGTCGGGATTCTTGGAATAGAGCTGCTCAAGGCGGGTCATCTTGGCCTGTTCCTCGGCCAGCATCTTTTTCTCACGACCACGCTCAATGAAGGAGGCAATGATGATACAGATTTCGTAAAGCAGGATCATCGGCCCGGCCAGGAGAGCCAGGGTCATCAGGTCAGGCGGCGTCAAGATGGCCGCCGCAACCATGATAATAATCCACGCATAAGTCCGGGTCGCCCGCATCACACGAGCGGTGAGCAGTTCGAGCTTCACCAGAATGGAAACCACCACCGGCAGCTGGAAACTGATACCGAAGACGAGAACCAATCGCGAAATAAACGCAATGTACTCGCCGATGCGGTAGAGACTTCTTCCTCCCTTAGATTCGACCAGGACCAGCATGTCTCGAGAGTCATCGTAGCGCAGGGCGAAGTTGGAACTCTGCATGGTCGCGAACGAATTCTTGATCGTTTCGCGAATTTCTTCACGCATCTCATTGGTCAGCTCGCTCGGCCCGTCGGCATCTTCTTCAGCCTTCGGCTCGTCACCATCTTCACCGACAGGCTCGTAAATTTTGCCATCTGCACCCAGCAGTGAGAAATCCGCAATCGGCTTCTCCATGGCATCGCGAGTGGGATCGATCGAGGCAATCCGCTCGTTTTCGAAAATATAGAAAAATTTCAACGCGACCGGCGCCGCCATGAAAAATGCGAAACACACACCGACCAGGAAGAGAATGAATCCTACCAGGGCTCCCGGAATGATCGCTTTCTTTTCGACCTGTCGCAGGCCAGGCAGGATGAACTGAAAGCCAAAGTAGAGAAGAAAGGGAAAAGAAATGATCACACCGCTGAAAAACGAAAGTTTCAGCATCAGCACGATGAATTCCGGCGGACTCAGCGTAATCAGGTCGAGCCGATCCCACAGCGACACGCCATCGGAAATGTTGGCAATCGGCATTTTTGCCGGGAGCTGGATCAGCTCGAAGATTTTCTTATGGAAAGCAAAACAGGCCACGGTCGCGATGGCGAGTGTCGCGCCGATCTTCATCAGGGTGTGGCGAAGATCCTCCAGGTGATCGAGAAACGGCTTTTCGTGCGCATCGAAGCCGTCATCAGCCCCCGGGCGCGCTTTGCCCGCGGATTCACGGATGTGGAATAGTTTTTCGAACGCTGTCTTCAGTATCATGAAAAGCCTCAATTTTTGAAGGGCTGCCACTTTAGCCCCTTTTTAAAAAACGGCAAAGAGACGCGACAGGAGGTC
Source organism: Verrucomicrobiales bacterium (assembly GCA_013213905.1). Taxonomy (GTDB): domain Bacteria; phylum Verrucomicrobiota; class Verrucomicrobiia; order Verrucomicrobiales; family DEV007; genus Arctic95D-9. The sequence continues at coordinate 2,456 of JABSSQ010000280.1, forward strand.
AGTGAATGCGTGATATTTTGCCTGAAATTTCTAAAAAATCTGGCGTTATACCCCCCTCTCGACTTGCAAACGGGCCCCTAAATGATAGATAGGCCTCCTCGGAACTGTAGTTTGGTGGCCTATTTCGGCCTCCGGAAGGAACCCACAGGAGGACAGACAAGACAGATGATCGGTTACGATGAGGATAAGCGTGGCTCGCAGAATAATCATGCGATTCACACGGAGAAAGTGGTCGCAGACCGGAAGATTTTCTTCCTCGACCTGAAAGAGAATGACCGCGGTCAATTCGTGAAAATCACCGAAGACGTGCGCGGACGCCGTGACACCATCATGGTGCCGGCCGAGTTCCTTGGCGACTTCATCGATGCACTTCAAGCCGTCGAGGAAGCTGCTGAAGGCGAAGAGTAAACGCAATCCCGACCGGGGTCTGCCCATTGGGATCCCGGTTAAACCCCAATTATTTGCATCATGCGTAGCATGACCGGATTCGGTCGTGGCGAAGCCACGACTGACGGATGGAAAATTGAAGTGGAGCTCTCCGGTGTGAACCGGAAGCAGGTCGACATCTCAGTCAACCTCCCCAACTCCCTTCTCGAATTTGAGGCCGAAGCGCGGAAACTGCTTTCCGAAGCAATTTCGCGAGGACGGGTTGGTGCCAGGGTGACCCTGACTCACAGTGGCGGAACCGAAAACCGTCTCGCTTTCGACCAGAAAATGGCAGCGCAGTACGTCGAAGCCGCAAAGTCTCTCTCTCAGAGCACCGGCATCGAGACTCGACTCACCGCCGCCGACCTTTTCCGCGCCCCCGGACTTTTTAAGGTCGAGGAGACCATCGCCGATCCCGCTGATATCAAGCCAGCACTTTTCGAGGCCCTCGAACAGGCCCTTGAGCAACTCCTCACCATGCAGCAGCAGGAGGGCGAACACCTCCGCAGCGACCTGCTTGCCCGTATCGACACCATTGTTGAAGAGGTTGGTAAGATTGAGGAACTCGCGCCGACGGTGAAGGACAGTTACCGCGACAGCCTTCACACCCGCCTTGCTGAAGCCGGGCTCGACGTTGATCTCAATGACGAGCGCCTCCTTCGCGAAATCGGAATCTTTGCTGAGCGCAGCGATATCACCGAGGAAATCACCCGCATCGAGAGCCACGTGACCCAGTTCCGTTCCTACATCGAAAGCGACGACCCCGTGGGGCGCCCCCTCGATTTCCTCTGCCAGGAATTTAATCGCGAGCTCAATACCATCGGTAGCAAGGCCAACGACGCCGCCATTGCCCAGGGAGTCGTGAATTCCAAAACGGAGCTCGAGAAGATCCGCGAGCAGGTTCAGAACGTTCAGTAATTGAACAGGGTCAAGCCAGTCACCTGCCCCTGTTAAGTCATCATGAAACGAACCCTGCTCATCCTGATCGGATTGGTGGTGTTCCTTTCAATCAACCTGGTGCTGATCACGCGCTATCGAATCGTCGCGAGCGAAGGCTACCCTACCTGGGAGGCCACCAGGAATTTTCTTCTCCGAAGTGGTGAAATCAAAGTCGACCTTCCCAACACCGTCGAAATCATGAAGGCGCACTGCGACGACCCCCGGGGAGAAGTTCACATCAATGGGAACACGGTGATCACCAAAATCGGACACTCCTGGTGTGTGATCGAAATCCAGACTCGTTCCGAGGGTGGCACGCACACCTATTTTATCAATTCCCAGAGACTGAATAACTGGAACCGGATCCACTTTTTTCCGGCCGACGCCGAGGATCCCCAAACCAGGTTCATCAAGGTCGAAAACGGTATAACGAAAACTCACACCGATATCATTCGAGAGTCGATTCCGATAAAATCGGAAGTTCAGAATGTAAGTTCCTGGATTCGCGCTAACGTTTCCTCCACTGCATTATTTCTTTACCGATGAGTGACCTGGAACTCAAAAGACGCGGCCTCTTATGCGTGGTCTCCGGCCCCTCCGGTTCGGGCAAGACGACCCTCTGCCGTCGTTTCTCAGAGGAAGATTCGGAAGCGGTCTATGCGATTTCCGCAACCACGCGCGCTCCGCGCGAGGGCGAACAGGACGGTATCGACTACTTTTTCCTGACACGGGAAGAATTTGAAGCCCGCACCACTCGCGGTGAGTTTCTCGAGTACGCCGAAGTTCACGGCAATTACTACGGCACCCTCAAGTCAGAAGTCCTCAATCATATCGAAGCCGGGCGTGATGTGCTGATGGACATCGACGTCCAGGGCGCTGCACTGGTTCGCAGCCAGGACGATCCCGCCATTCAAGAAGCACTCGTCGACATTTTCATTCTCCTGCCCAGCGATGAAGAACTGATCAAGCGCCTCAACTTTCGTGGCACCGAGACCCAGGACCAGATCGACCTGCGCCTCAAGAATGCCCACGAGGAAATGCGGCATTGGCAGCTCTATCATTACACCGTTGTCAGTGCTGAGAAGCAGACTGACTTTTCGACTTTCAGCGCCATCCTCGCGGGCGAGCGGTGTCGCTCCAGTCGCCTCACCCCGGGCGCTGAATCGTCCGGCGACCACCCGGAACTGGACCTGTAGGACACAGCTGCCGTCCGAAGGGAGTTGCGCAATCCGCCCGCTGGCCTGATCTTTGAACCGTGTCTGACCAACCCACAGGAAAAAACATCGTCATTGGTGTTACCGGATCGATCGCCGCCTACAAGGCAGCCGATCTCGTGAGCCGTTTGACCAAGAGTGGTCACGAGGTGCATGTGGTCATGACCGATGACGCCAAGGAATTCATCACCCCACTGACCCTGCAGACTCTTTCCCGGCAACCCGTCACGACCAATCTCTACGACGAAAAGCAGAACTGGCATCCCGGTCACATCGAACTGGCTGATAACGCCGACCTGCTCGTCGTCGCACCCGCCACGGCTAACACCATCGCCAAGTTTGCTCAGGGCATTGCCGACGACACGCTTGGCGCCATCCACCTCGCGACCCTGGCACCTGTGCTGATCGCCCCGGCCATGAACGGCAAGATGTGGGAACATCCAGCCACGAAAGCCAACGTCGAAATTCTCAAGGGTCGAGGTGTTCACTTTATCGGACCCGAGGAAGGGCTGCTCGCCTGCGGTTACGAAGGCATCGGACGCCTCTGGCCGGTCGAGGGCATCGAAGAACAGATCGAGGCCATTTTGGCCCAAGCTTCCTGACGCGCCATGCGCTTTCTCATCACAGCCGGCCCCACTCGCGAGCCGATCGATCCGGTTCGCTATATCACGAATCGCTCTTCAGGCAAGATGGGCTACGCGGTCGCCAGTGCCGCCCTGGCTTCAGGACACGAGGTCTGCCTGATCAGCGGCCCGGTTTCTCTCGCTGCTCCGGAAGGCGCCGAGGTTCACTTCGTGGAGTCCGCCCGCGAGATGTACGACGCCGTGCAGGAAAACATCGGAGCCGCTGACGTTGCCGTCTTTTCGGCTGCCGTCGCCGACTACCGTGTCGCTGAAGAGGCCGACCAAAAGATCAAGAAGTCAGATGACCAACTCACCCTGACCCTGGTCAAGAACCCCGATATTCTCGGGAGCACCCGTTCGGAATTCGGGTTCAAAGGTATCCTGGTCGGCTTCGCTGCTGAGACCAACGACCTCGAGAAACACGCCGTCGGCAAGCTGACTCGGAAGGGATGTGATCTGCTCGTCGCCAATGACGTCAGCCGAAAAGACATCGGGTTCGACCGTGACGAGAACGAAGTCACGCTGTTCTACAAAAGCGGCGAATCAAAAACGCTTTCGCTGGGTTCCAAGACTGATATCGCGATTGAGCTCATCAGCGAAATTGACCAACTGGCAACCCGCTAGCGTAGCACCTCGATTTTGCACGGCACCACGCCCCGGCCTACGAAGTCGAGATCGCGAGCTACCCCAATCGAGACATCAATGATGCGCCCCTTGATGAAGGGCCCACGGTCCGTGATTCTCACGACAGCAGTTTTCCCGTTCTCCAGGTTGGTCACCTTAACTTTGGTGCCAAACGGCAACGTCCGGTGAGCCGCGGTCTGGGCAGAGTCAGAAAATTTCTCCCCGCTTGCCGTGGCCGTCCCGCCGTTCGTCTTCACGCTGTACCACGACATCTTTCCGGATTCGACTCGACCGGTTCCCTGACCTGCAATCTCACCGGTCAGGGTTTCGCAGCCGGTCAGTCCGGCTATCACCAGAGCAATCCCTAACACTCGCGCTACACTCATCAGTTTGAGTCTTTCTATTCGTTGCGGGCTACCGGGACGGCCCGAACCGCTCGCGGTGCCGGCTTGACCTGCTCGCGGTCGGGACGAATCGCCTGCGCCGGATTCGCATTGGGGTCCACTTCCGGAGCGACCGACTCGACACCGGGATTCAGCTGACCAGGCGAAAGCGGAGCCACCGTTTCGTCGCGGACCTGGTTGAGTTGCTCCAGCTTCTGCGATTGAAGCGGTGTTGCCGAAAGGTTGGTTTCGAGAGGCAGCCCCGGAGTGAGACGCGGCCTCAGTTTCTCTCGCTCCTGGCGCCCATCACCCACGATGGAAACCGGCTCTTCTTCAATTTCCAGGATGACGTGGGGCCGCTCGATTTCCGGTGTCGAAGATGCGCCCACTTCAATTGGCCTTTCAGGCATTCCGGCGGGAGGATCTGATTCAGTGATCGGTATTGCAACCAATGCCGGTGTTGTCCCGGATCGGGCGTCTGAAGTTTGGTTCTGATTCAGTGGATGAGCCGGGAGAGACTCCCTGGCCAATTCCGGATCCGAGTGGCGCAGGAAAGGCGTTGCTTTCTTGAGACCGTTGGTGATTTCAGCTTTGGCTTCCTCCGGAGAAGAGGTGTCGTAGCCGAGGAAATAGAAAATCCCCATCGCTCCGATGAGCACCAGCAGGACCACATTCATAATGAACGGAGATCCAACCGGCTTCTTGAGCTGGCGACGGGCACCACGCGAAAGTCGTTCGAAACGGAAGCGACGATCCTTCTTGATCGTCTTTTTCATTTCGCCCATCAGCTCATTGTCGGCGAGTCTCACCGAGACACCGCTGTTCAGAGCCGAGAGTGCCCCTGAAACATCAACCTCGAGAAATTCGCTGTATTGGCGGACAAAACTCTTGGCGTAGGCAACGCTCGGGAAGGCAGAAAAGTCATCAGACTCGATCGCCTTAACCATATGAGAATGAATATGGGTTTCATGGGCCACATCCTCGATAGATAGGCCTCGATCCCGGCGCACGTTGCCTAAGGTCTGTCCGATACTTGCCATAAATTGGCCCACGAGAACTGTCGCATTCCCGACTGATCTCTTACTATTTTCCACATATATACTCTTTTCTACATATAAGACGTAGAAAACAGCTAGATATGTCGGAATTGCGCTAGAAGACGGGGAACAATTTACGCGAAATCGTCGGAAAGATCGACCAGAATTTCCCGAGGCTTGGCTCCGTCCCCGGGGCCAATAATACCGCGGCTTTCGAGGATATCGATCATGCGCGCGGCCCGGGTGTATCCCAGGCGCAACCGTCTCTGCAGCAGCGAAGTAGACGCTTTTTTCTCGGTGTAGATCACCTCGAGGCACTTTTCAAGAATCTCCTCATCCGCATCTGAAATCTCCTCGTCACCATCGTCCATGCCGCCGGATTCAATGGCTTCCTGGGCTTCCGCTTCGAATTTTGGGGTTCCTTGCGCAGAACAGGCATCGACAAGATCCTGAGCCTCATCGTCGGTGATCAAAGCGCCCTGAGCCCGCACCAGCGTAGCACTTCCGGGAGGAAGATAGAGCATATCACCCTTGCCGACGAGGTTCTCCGCTCCATTCGCATCGAGAATGATTCGGCTGTCGGTCTTCGACGAAACCTGGAAAGCAATTCGGGACGGAACGTTGGCCTTGATGATACCGGTGACGACATCAGCACGCGGCGTCTGAGTGGCAACGATCAGGTGGATTCCTGCAGCACGGGCTTTCTGAGCGATTCGGGCAATACCGGTTTCCACATCGGCCGGAGCCGTCTGCATAAGGTCGGCAAGCTCGTCAATAATCACAACAATATAGGGTAGGCTGTCAGGAAGATCCTCATCACCGGACGCTGGACGATTCTGACGCCCAGCCGGCATCTCGACGTTGAGTTCTTCCTCAGGAAAACCACCTTCCGCTTCAAGCTCATCGCTCAACTTCACGTGATGGGTGAGCTCAAGCTCCGGCTCTTCCTCCATCACCACATCGGCCTCATTCTCCTCCCCTTCGCGTTCCTTGGCACGCATGGCGTTGAACCCTTCGAAGTTCCGGGTCCCAACCTTCGCAAAGAGAGCGTAGCGGCGCTCCATCTCGTTAATGACCCAGCGAAGGGCCAGCAGCACCTTCTTCGGATCAGTCACCACCGGCACCACCATGTGAGGCAGATCATTGTAGAGCTGCATCTCAACGACCTTCGGGTCGATCATGATGAAACGAAGCTCGTCCGGAGTGAAGCGATAGAGCAGGCTCGCAATGATTCCGTTGATGCAGACACTCTTACCGGAACCAGTCGCACCGGCCACGAGCAGGTGAGGCATCCGGGCGAGGTCGCCGACAATGGTGCGGCCGTAAACATCCTTACCCAGCGCGAGCGGCAACTTGGCCTTGGAGTTGCGGAAAGCGTCGTCCTCAAAGAGCTCGCGGAGAGCCACGGGGACTTTGTCAGAATTCGCAATCTCAATACCAACCGTGTCCTTACCCGGAACAGGTGCCAGGATATTGATGCGCTCAGCGCGAGTGGCCCGGGCAATATCAGCTTCAAGAGCGGTGATTTTGTTCACTCGCAAGCCGGGCTTGGGATACAGCTCGTAGCGGGTAATGGTCGGTCCACGGGTGATGTCGCCGGGCTCCACATCCACTCCAAAAGTGCCTAACGTATTCACAATATTATTCTGCTGCTTCATCAGCTTGCCTTCGTCAGTCGGCTCAATACCACTGTCATCGGCGTATTGCAGAATGCTGAGGGAAGGAAGTTCGTAGTCCTTGAACTGTCCGCCGGAAAGGACGGTGCTTTCCTTCTCTGACTTGTCGAACAGTGAACCCGCTGCTTCTTCTGGAGTGAGCTTCTTGCGTCCGCTGGAAGAGGAGTCGATGATTTTCGGCTCCGGAATTTTTGCCGCCGGTTCAGGCTCGGCAAAAAGATCGGGCTGCTTTTCCTCTTTTGGTTTCTTCTCGCGCTTCGGCTTCTCCTCTGCCTTAGGTGCCTTGCTGCGGCGCTTATTCGTGGCCGGCTCGGTTTCGGTCATGGAGAACTTCGGCAGGCTGAAACGCTCCCAAAATGGCTCGCGCTCGCTCCAGTCGGCCATGAACTCCGATGCACCTCGGCGGACCATCATGGCGAACTGGAAGGGATGAATACCGGTAATCACGATCATAGCGATCGAGTAGATGATCAGCATCACGATGACGGATCCGACTGATCCAAGCAGCTGCTCGACGACCTTGTGGCCAAATCCATAGCCAACAAATCCACCAGCGCTCTTCGGAAGATTGTAGCGACTCGCCCAGTCTTCGAAGAACCAGGTCTGAAACTCAACGAGACAAGCTGCCGAACAGGTCAGAGCAATGAAGGAAGTGATATTCCGTGCATGAAACGGACGGGCACCGGTCAGCACCTGAATGGCCCACCATGCGAGAACGGCAGGAATAAAGTAACTCGCTGCTCCGAAAAAGAAGTAGGCGTATCCAGCGGTGACTGCGCCAACCGGTCCGATGAAGTTACCCACCACGTCATTTTGCCCTGCCTGGCTGCTGAAAGGCACCCAGGTTGGAAGGTCCGCCGGCGAATAGGAAACCAGCGAGAGAAGGAACATCACGCAGATACCGATGAGCGCGATAGCGAAGACTTCGTGGAAAGGATACGGCTCGTCGATCGGAACGCGCTTCTTGCGAGCGGGCCTCTTGGCCTGCTTTTTAGCCCGGGAGGCCTTGGTCGTTTTTCCGGCACGAGCGTTCACCTTTTTGCGAGCGGCAGGTTTCCGTTTCGTCGTGCTGGTTTTGCGTGCGGCCATAAATTTCCCGTTTCGTAAGCGATCAAGAGATTTTCTTCTGGAAATTATTAAAAATCCCTAGAAGGCAAGATTTTAGCTATAAATATGGGGCAAACGGGAATAAAGAGCAACGTATATCTTAGTTTTCTTAAGTAATTTCACCCCTCAATTGCCTCGCGGTTGAATTGACAGGAAAAGCTCTCGAATCGTAGTCTCAGCCTTGTGAAATCCATGCGCCCGCTCCTCCAAATTGCCGCCCTTATCGCCCTTTCGCTCACTCTGACCGGCTGCGGGAAGGACTGGATCGTCGGGAAATGGGAGTTCGACAAGGAACGCACCCTTGAAGCGATGACTCCTCCAAAGGATCCTCAACAGGAGCAAGGGCTGCTCTCCGGAGTCGTATCCGGCCTGCAGAAAGGATTGTCCCAGCTGCTTTTCACCCAACTCAACGGAGTCGTGATTGAGTACACCGGTGATGAAATGCGCCGCACCAAGGACGGCGCCGGCGAAGCGATCGGTTACAAGGTGATCGAGAAGCCCAATGCCGATACCCGGATGATCCAGTATGACGACGGCGACATCGTCACGATTGAACGGGTTGAAGGAGGGATCCGTACGCTGATGTCAGGGGACGACAAGATCTGGGTGTATTTCAAGGCGGTGGAGTAATTGGGGAATTGCGAGCTGCCGACGACGCACGGGGTCGTTCTGCGGTCGCGGGGGACCGCGACCCTCCACGCCCACGGCGTCCTGCAATCGGCCCCGGCTCCACCTCGACCGTGGTCACCTCGCCTGTCTCTTGAGCACAAAAAAGCCGGAGCTCTTGCTCCGGCTTTTTCAAATTCAGTGGTTCAACTGATACCTCGTTAAGAGGCCAGCTGATCAATGGTAGGAAGCTTGGCTTCCCTTGATGTCGCGCTTCTTGAGCCACGGCATCAAGTTACGGAGACGCTTGCCGACCTTCTCGATCTGGTGCTGAGAACCCTCCTTGCGGAGCTGCTTGAAGTTCGGGCAGCCTTCGTCGGACTCTTTGATCCACTCCTTGGCGAACTTGCCGGACTGGATGTTTTTGAGAGCGCGCTGCATCTTCTTCTTCACAGAACCGTCGATGATAGTCGGCCCGGTCTTCACGTCACCCCACTCGGCGGTGTCGGAGATGGAGAAACGCATCCCCGAGATACCGGACTCGTTGATGAGGTCCACGGTGAGCTTGAGCTCGTGAAGACACTCGAAGTAAGCCATCTCGGGCTGGTAACCCGCTTCGACGAGAGTTTCGAAACCGGCGGTGATGAGCTGGCTGACGCCGCCGCAAAGCACGGTCTGCTCACCGAAGAGGTCGGTCTCGGTCTCTTCTTTAAAAGTGGTCTGGAAAGTACCGGCGCGTGTGCCACCGACACCCTTGGCCCAGGCGAGAGCGATCTTCTTCGCGTCGCGGCCGGGGTTTTGCTCGATGGCGATCAGGGCCGGAACACCTTTTCCTTCGACGAACTGGCGACGAACAATGTGACCGGGTCCCTTGGGAGCCACCATGATGACGTTGACGAAATCAGGAAGCTCGATGGTCTTGAAGTGAACGGCGAAACCGTGGCTGAAAAGAAGGGTCTGACCTTTCTTGAGGTGAGGAGCGATGTCCTTGTTGTAGATTGAGGCAATCTTAGTGTCAGGAGTCGCGATGAAAATCACATCAGCGGCCTGGACGGCGTCGGCCGTGTCCATGACTTTGAAGCCGTATTCTTCGGCGACTGCGCGAGACTTACTCTTGGCGTAGAGGCCGATGATGACCTTGACGCCGCTGTCCTTGAGGTTGAGGGCGTGTGCGTGGCCCTGTGAA
>JABSSQ010000281.1 GCA_013213905.1 Verrucomicrobiales bacterium
GTTCGTTCAGAACCGCTACAGCAGCTTCGACAGCGGCATTGGTGCCAAGGTTGAGTCCGGTGCCTGCAGCTTCGAGGACCTTGAGCAGTTTGCCATGGGCAACGGTGAGCCGACCATCGCAAGCGGTCGCCAGGAGATGCTCGAAAACATGATGAACGAGTTTCTCTAAGAGACTTGGTCCCCGCTTTCGCCTGATGACTCAACAGGGTTGGGTCATCGAGGCAACAGGGTTCAGTGCCTTCCCGGAAACGGGAGGGCATTTTTATGTACCTGATGCGATACACCGCACCGCGAAAGGTATTCGTGATCGAGTTGAAAGTATTCGATGAGAAAGCTGGCCTGACCGTGGTTTCGTTGGTTTTTCGGAGCGCCTTCCGGGGCAAACGGATCGTCGTCGTCAGTAGATGCAGGGAGACCGAAGGGGGAATGCGAACCTCCGAATGACCGAGAAATGGTCAAGGTGGGAGTTATTGTTCCCGACAGCATCAACGAGGTGCTTATGAAGCCTCTTGAAAGGTGCGCGGTAGGCAACGTCACGGAATCCTGCTCAGGGCTGTCAAAGCGACGTAAACCTTGTGTAAAAGTTGTGTCAATTGGTTCCAAATTTGCGATGATCTATGGAGAGCCCGGATTCCCGGGTTGAGAAATCATGAAGACCCGTTTCGTGCATAGGTTGATCCCCCTGATAGCGGTTTTCTTGATCGCAGTTGTCGATGAATGTGAGGCCGCGGGAAAGAACTGCCTTTTCATTGGGCACAGCTTTTTCACTCCGGTGGCTCAACGATTTGGTTCGATGCCTTCGAGGGCGGGGATCTCCAATCATCGCCAGTCTACGGTGTATGCCCGGGGCGCCAGTGGTTCTCCCGAGAGCCTCTGGAACGGGATCAAGGGCAATGCAATCCGACGAACACTCTCAAGCGGAAGAATCGACCTGCTCGGGATGACCTACTATAACCAACAGAATTCCTCTTTTGAAGATTACCAGCGATGGGTGGAGTTTGCGATTCAGCACAATCCGAACACCACCTTCTTCATCGGACTGCCCTGGGGAAGGGCGAGCGGCAAGCAGGGGTCACCTGAAATGTTTGCGGCCAATTCGAGTGGCGCGGCGGCGTTGTTTTCCACCGTCAGTCGATTGCGGTCTGCCTACCCAGGTAGTCGTTTCATCTTTCTCAATTACGGCGTTGCTGCTGCGGAGTTGAATCGCCTCTACGAGTCCGGGAAACTTCCCGGGGTGAAAAAGCTGATCGGGAAGACGGGCGAGGCCGTTTACGCAGACCGAACCGGTCATGGGGCAAATATGCTGAAAGATCTCTGTGCTTTGGTCTGGTTAAGGAGCATCTACGGGGTCTCACCCTCTAGAAGTGGCCTGAGTTTTGGTTACCAGACCGACATCCGCCAGATCGCGTCGCGTTTGTGACTGAGGGCAACGAATTTAAAAAGTCATCATTGATACTTCGTTGACGAATCGATTGAATACCGAAGTTCTGTGATTTTCTTCCGCAAACCTCTGGTCGTTGTTCTGTTCAGCTGGATGTTTCTTTCATCCACCATTCCTGGCTCAGCAGCGGAGCCGGTGTCGGCTGATCTCAGTCGTATCTACTTGATTCGAGGAGTCGGGGGGATGATCCCACCGTTGCAGGGGCCGGTCAGGCAACAGTTCGAGTCCAAGGGACTCGAGGTCGTTTCCTTTAAGTTTACGCAGAAAGCCAAGGCGAGCCGGGAAATAGAGCGAGCCCATCGTGATGGTGAGTTAAAGGGGGGGATCATCATTGTGGGATACAGCCTCGGAGGGTGCAGCGCGTTGCGAGTCTGCCGAATGCTTGAGAAAAGGTCGATACCCGTGAAGATGTTGTTCCTCATTGAGGTAGCGAACCCCTTTCAGACGGTCCCCTCCAATGTGGAGGAGTGTTTTAATTTCTATCGCTTCCCCGCGCTGATCGGGAAGTCGATCAAGGCGGACAGTGAACGAACGTTTCTCGTGAATTGTGAAGCCTACGAGGAGGCAGGATTCGGGATCGAATACACTCACTTTGTGATTCCGTTTTTCGAACGGGTTCATGACCTGATTTCGAATGAAGTCGTTGCTGCGATTCGGGAGGAGTCACCCGGCGGAGGAGAAGAAAGCTTTTTCCAAGTGAAGTCTCCGTGAGGCGCGAGTGTTGAGGAAAAGGAGGCACCTCAAAGTGAATTGGCGCAAAGAAGTTGCTGACCGCGGGAGTGTTAGCGTTTTGAATAAGAACGAACCTATGAATCGACGTCACCTTCTTAAGTCAGCCGCCATTGGAGCGGGTGTTTCTTCGTTGCCTTGGGAATCTTTTGCTCAAGGGGATGGAGAGAATTGGCTCAAACTTGCCGTTCAGCAGTACAGCTTTAACAAGCAGTTGCGATCTGGAGAGCTCACCATGCTGGATTATCCGGCGACCGTGGTTGAGGGGACCGGTATCAAGGCTCTTGAGTACTTCAACGGTCACATGGAGGACAGGGCCGGCGATATGGCCTTCTTTAAGGATGTTCGCCAACGCTGTGATGATCTCGGGGTCGTAAACACAATGATGCTTTGCCGGAGTAAGCCGGCGCTGGATGCGGCTGAGGCGTCCGAACGCCAGGCGGCAATTGAAGGGTATCGCCCATGGCTGGAGGCGACGAAGGTTCTCGGTGGAGAATATATTCGCGTCGACGTCAGGTCTGGAGGTGATCCTGAAGAGCAGAAAAAGTATGCGGTGGATGGCTTAAAGTCTCTCAGCGCCGCGGCGGCTTCGGATTACGAAATGGGCATCCTCGTGGAGAACCACGGGGGGCACTCCGGCAACGGGAAGTGGGTCGCCGAGGTGATGAAAGCAGTCAATCTGGATAACTGCGGGACGCTTCCGGATTTCCAGAACTTCAAGGACTACGATCCCTATCTCGGCGTCGAAGAAATGATGCCGTGGGCCAAGATTCTCTGCGCCAAGTCAAAGGAGTTTGACGACGAGGGGAATGAGGTGAATGTCGATTTTCGTCGCATGCTCAAGATCGCGAAAGAGTCGGGTTTTACCGGCTACATCGGGATTGAGTTTGAAGGGCACGATGTTGATCCAATCATGGGGATCAACCTGACTAAAGCTCTCATTGAAAGGGTCATGGCCGAGTTGGCATAACTGTGACTCACCGGGTATCGGTGTGTTTACCGACGGTGGCGTGGTGGAGCTGAAAGGTTTGGTGCACTCCATTTTTCTCTTTTTGAAACGTGCAGGCTTGCGAAGCTGGGGACCCTGGCGGCGCAGCGTTAGGTCCGAGCCGTGAATTGGTCAACGAGTTGCTTCCGGTAACCTCGGGGGTCGTGTTGATGGTCTGGCTGAACTGGGGTCGGACGCGCAAACTGCGCTTCGCTGAATTTCACTGCGCCGGGGGTCGGTAAACCTTGTCAATGCCCCGGTTGTTGAGAAAGGGGCCAGATCCTGCGCTCAGCCGCTTGTAAGCATTGCCTCATTTTATCGTCTACAGTCAGGTAGCCAAGATGGGGTATCAATCACGTCTTTGACCCCGTAGTTTCCAGAAGGTAAGTTAGTATGATGAAGATTGTTTTCTCCGCCCTTTTTGTCCTGGTTGCGACCCTCGGGATCGTGAACCTTATCGCCGACGACAAAGAAAAGATCATTGAAGTGATGAAAGAGAAACCGGTTCAGCCGGCGGGCAAAGTCGAAATGACCGACGAGGAATGGAAAGAGAAGCTCACACCGGAGCAATACCGGATTCTTCGCGAGGAAGGGACCGAGCGGGCCAACGGAAAGGTTTATGATGAATTCAAGAAGCAGGGTGCCGGTACCTACTACTGCGCCGGCTGCGATGCTGAGCTCTTTACCTCCGACGAGAAGTTTGATTCCCGGTGCGGCTGGCCATCATTTTACGACCCTTCGAAGGCTAAGAACGTGAAATACAACACGGACTTTCACCTCGGCTATGCGCGCACTGAAGTGCGATGCGCCGTTTGCGACGGGCACCTGGGTCATGTTTTCGAAGGCGAAGGTTTCGATACCCCCACTGACAAGCGCTACTGCATCAACGGCACGGTCCTGAAGTTTGTGCCGGCCGGTGGAGATTCCGGGGGGGCTAAAAAAGGGGAGAAGGTAGAGACTTCGAACTGATTCAGACACTCATTTTCTTAGGTCCCGCTTCCTCCTCCCGGGAAAAGGCTGGAGGGGTATCAGTGACGACACCTGAACTGGTATTGAAGCGGGCTTCGAATGCCTGGATCGTTTCTAACGAATTGAGGCGTTCGGAGAGAGCTTCGATTTCCGATTCGAGGCGGCTGATTTTGACCTCGTATTCGTCTTCAGCTGACGGGTCGACAAGGGGCTGTCTGCCTTTGGAATTCCAGACGGCAACGCTGCAGAGTAGAGCGCTGGCGATAATCAGGGCGGGAAGGGCTGGAGCCGTCCACGGAATAAACTGGCCCAGGGTCGGGCTGAGTGGGATTGATATTCCCAGCATGGCAAGGCTGACCCAGGCGATATGGAAGAGGGCTGCAGGGCGGGGATCTTCGCGGTGGGCATGTCCAGGAAGCGGTGGAGGTGATTTCTTCTTCTTTTTCTTCGGCATGCGGAAACTCTAGTTCGGGTAATTCCATACAGGAATTGCAAAGCGATTGCCGTTTTGGAATGGGGGGCAACCTGTCAGGAAAGTGATGGATTCCAGTGTATCCCCTGGATCGCTTCCGGGACACTTCAGTGTACTGGCATTAGCGGGCACAGAATCAGCGGGTAGTGACAGCTGAGATTATTTATTTCGGCATTCTGCGTAAGTTTCGTTGGTGACGCACGATAGGTTTGTGTGACAAGATTTCACACCCCCCATAAGACTAATGAACGCCAATGCTCGAATTCTCCTCGCTGCCGTTACCCTGATCGGCACAGTTGCCGTTACCTCTGACGCTGAAGACGCAACCAAGCCGAATATCCTGTTCATCTTTGCTGACGACTGGGGGTGGGGAGATTTGAGTTGTCACGGGCATCCTTATGTGAAGACGCCGAACATCGACCGGTTGGCGAAAGAAGGCACGGATTTCACTCGTTTTACCGTTGCCAGTGGAGTCTGTTCACCGAGCCGGACCGCCGTGATGACCGGTCACTTTCCAGCCCGTTATGCCATTGATGGGCATTTCGCGTGGGTTCCAAGTAATGCGAAGCGCGGCATGCCGGATTGGCTGGACACGAACGCACCAAGCCTTCCGCGTTATCTCCAGTCAGCTGGTTATGCGACGGCGCACTATGGCAAATGGCACCTCGCCAACAACATGATTCCTGACTCACCGACGCCGGCCGAATACGGGTACGATGAATACGGAGCTTTCAATTGTTCTGGCGAGCAGATGCCGGTTCACGAAGATGCGATGCATACCAATGCGTTCATCGAAAAGGCGGTTGCTGAGGGGAAGCCCTTTTTCGTCAATCTCTGGGTGCACGAGCCGCATACGCCGTTCCACACGGTGCCGAAGTATGAATGGCGTTTTCGTGAGATGGAGGAGGAGAGCCGTCCGGATCAGATCTACGCTTCCGTCCTGTCTCATGCCGATGATCGCATTGGAGAGGTTCTCGACACCCTGGATCGGCTCGGAGTGGCTGAAAATACTCTGGTGATCTTCAGTTCCGACAACGGCCCGGCTCGTGCTTCCAAGCCGGGAGAACTGGCGCTCAGCTATGATACTGCCACCGGCGCAGGTTGGGGGATCAATGCGGCGAAAGGGAGCACCTCAGGTCGGAAAGGTTACAAGGCTTCCCTGTTCGAAGGTGGTATTAACGTTCCGTTCCTTGCGCGATGGCCGGGCAAGATTGCGGCGGGTGCGACGGATGATGACTCGCTCATTTCAGCCGTCGACCTTCTTCCGACCTTTTGCGAACTCGCCGGAGTTAATCTGCCCGATGACTATGAGAGCGATGGCGTCAGTCAGGTAGCCGTCTTGAAGGGCGAGGCGATTCAAACCCGCGAGAAACCACTCTTCTGGAAGTCACTTTCACCCTGGCCGGCTCAGGAAGCCAAGCCCGATCACTGGGTGTCCTACGCGGTGGTGCATCAGAACTGGAAGCTCGTCATGAGCCGTGAAGGCGAGCATGTCGAACTCTACGACATCGTGGCGGATCCCTACGAGAAGGCCGATCTGAAGGAGACTCAGCCCGAAGTGGTAGCCGAACTGACGACACTGATCGAGCAGTGGAAGAAAACTTTGCCTGACGGTCCCAGTGGGGATGTGTTCTCTGCGGAGCGGGAGGGGTAGTTGCCCCAATTGCAGCTGGGTTTGAAGTTCGAAAAAGCTGGCTCCAGATAGGGTGGGTGAATAGAAGTAGTTCCTCTCAGGATGGCTTCATCAGTAACTTATTGTCCAAACTGTGACGGCCGAATTCAGCCGTCCGATGTGAATCTTAAAGAAGGGGTGGCGTTGTGCTCCGGGTGCCAGTCTCTGGTGCAGCTTTCGGACGTAAACTTCAGCGGGCAGACGGTCGAGGAGACTCTCTCTCAATCCCACAAGAGTATCTCGATTCAAAGTGGTTTTGATCGTGTTCGAGTTGAGATCTCTTTGTTTTCGGTAGCGAATTTTCTGGGAGCGTTGGCGATTTCCGTTTTTTGGAATGGGATTGTGTCCGTTTTTGCCTCATTCGCTTTGTCGGGGCTGTTCTACAATCTCGGGGGGGCGGTTCCAGAATGGCTGCCTGTGCTCGGACTAGATGAAGGCAAGCCAATCATGAACGGAGAAGTGATGGGGTTGGGGATGACTTTGGGACTATGTCTTTTTCTTACGCCGTTCCTCGTGATCGGATCGATCATGATTTTTACTACTCTGATGAGCCTCGCGGGGGCTTCGGAGATTGTTCTGGACCGTCGCCGATCCTATGTGGCGACCGGGATTGGGCCGATTCGGGTTCGACGAGAGTTCGATGCCACTGCGGTAGCCGCCGTAGAACTAACACAGAGCAAGTTCAAGCAGAACCAGGAAGACAATACGGTGATTGAGATCGTATCAGATCGAAAGGTTCGCTTTGGCTCCTATTTGTCTGAGGAGCAGCGAGATTGGTGCTTTGTATTTTTGAAAGCAGTCCTGATTCACAAACGAGATCCGAATGAGTTCGAAGGGACTCGTGGGCGTTAGCCCGTTGGCGGAATTCGTGAGAATTTCGACTTTCAGTGCCCGGTCCCTCTCAGAAAGGAGTCATAAAGTTCCCGGTGGGTTTCGGCGACTTGATCGGGAGTATCGATGACCAGCAGCCTGATCTTTGAAGACACCGTTTCTCCCGCCTTCACGTCTCGACCAAACAGGCTGAAGTAGAGCGCACTGTGCTGACCGACGGAGTTCCACTCTTCCGGATCGCCCGCCTCTGGTTTCGGTGTGGCACAAACAGCGCTGACAGAATCGGGAGCGGCGAATTGGATCACCTGAACTTTATTGTCACCGCAAAACACGATCGGAAGCGCGGCGAGCGGTTCGGGAAGAATGGATTTCCATTGCCAGGTTGACGTGGTGCGTCCGGACTTTTCCTGGGCGTCGCGGTCCGATTTCGACATCGAGTAGAAGGGATACTTGAGATCATCATCTTCATTTCCGGAAGGTCGGAGCAAGGTCGGTTCGGGTGCTGACTCACCCTGAAGGTAGACAAATTTCTCCCACTCCACAGGCAGGTAGGTGGCTGGAAGGATTTCGAAGTTCTTGATGTCCCGGGTAGGAGTGGCCTCGAGCAAGACGTCGATCTGTGATTGCCCCGAAATCGTGTAGGTGGCGGAGATTGCGATTGGTCTTGCCTCGCTGGCCGGCCAGGTGAGGCGCGCCCCGTCTTCTTGGGGGACGACCTCGGCTTCGTCGTTACGGAGGGCACCGAAGGTCTCGTTCACTCCATAGATTCGATAGAGATTGAGTAATCCCTGGTGGCGTCGTTTTGCTCCCACGGGACCCTCGGGGGCATTGAGGTCGATGCCCTTGTAGGTCATGTCGCGAAAGCCGTGGCGTCCGTAGCCTTTCCCGAGATCCCGATGGTCGTGAGCAATAAAGGTTCCGGTGAGGACAGTTGTTTTGAAGTAAAGGGCATCGAATTCGCCGTCGTTTTGCCAGACTGTCTGCAAGGGTGTTTTGCTCTCCCAAAAACGCACACACACGGGGCTCTGAACGGGTTGTGATTCGCCGACGTAGGTCAGGCTGCCGGTCGACAAATTGATGCCAAAAACCGCCGAGGTGTTCGATTTCTGGCCTGCGGCGATCAGCCATCTGCCATTGAGGCTGATGGAAAAATTCCTTGGGGTCTCTCCCTGGATCGAAACGTTTTCGATATAGCTAAGTTGTCCGGAATTCGGATCAATTTGGTAGGCCACGATAGAATCGTGTCCGCGGTTGGATCCGTAGAGAAACTTTCCGGAAGGATGGCAAACCACCTCAGCGGTGGAGCCGATTGGTTCGGTTTGGGGCGGCAAAGTGCTGACGCTTTGGATGAAATCGAGTTCGCCGGTTTCTGGATCGACGGCGAAGCCGTCGATGGTGAGAGACAGTTCGTTGATGACGTAGGCAAACTTTCCATCCGGACGAAATGCGAAGTGCCGGGGGCCCGATCCCGCTCCAATAACTGTCTCACCTGCCTTGAATAACTCTCCGGTTTCGCCGTCGACGGTATAGCAATAGATGCGATCCGTTCCCAGATCGGCAGCATAGGCGAAACGACCGTTGGGTGAAAAGTTAATCGAGTGAGCGTGTGGTTCTTTCTGGCGTTTTGGATTGATACTGCTGCCTGTGTGCTGGATCACACTGACGGGAGAGGAGAGTGAGCCGTCGGCGAGAATGCGAAAGCTGGAAATGTTGCCGCCAGTGTAGTTGGCGACGGCGACTATCTTTCCGTTGGGGGAAATCGATAAGTGGCAGGCAGCGCCACCTCGGGTGGGCTGAATGTTGATCAATTTCAGTTTTCCATCCTGGAGGATTCGAAAGGCATGGATTGCGCCTCCGCCTTCGTAGTCGCCGACTTCAGAAACGGCATAAAGGTTTCCCCCGTCCTCGCTGAGTTCGAGAAAGGACGGGTTCGTCATTTTGGCAGCGAGCACCGGTTCCGAGAGTTTGCCAGATTGGCTGTCCCAATCTGAAACGTAGATGCCCTCTGAATCGCCTCGTGTGTAGGTGCCAAAGTAAACCCTGTCAGGTGTTTGACCGAACAGGGTTGAGTGCACGCCTGATGCCAGGGTCAGAAAGAATATAAGAGTCCGAGAACGCATGCCCCAGTGTTTCGATTTTTCATGGCACGTGAAGAACGAAATGTGGCGTGAATTCGACTCAGCGTTCCATGAGCAGTGTAGACGGGGGCGCCGCCTCTCCTTGAGGATTGCTCAGTGCTCTACGCCACTTCCAGCCCGGTCATCGTGCCGGTGGTCGACGAGAATTTGTCCGCCTCGATGCCCAGTCTCTGCAGCATGGTGACGTAGAGATTGGTGAGCGGGTAATTGTTGTCCTTGTCGAAGGCGAGGTGCTGGCCGTGCTTGAAACCACCGCCGGCGAGAAAGACAGGGAGGTTGTCATTGGAGTGACGGTTAGCCGATCCCATGTTGGAGCCGAACATGACCATGGTGTTGTCGAGGAGGGTGCCGGACTTTTCCTTCACCTCGTCGAGGCCGTTGAGGAAGAGATTGATCTCCTTGAGCTGGAGTTCCTCGACGAT
Source organism: Verrucomicrobiales bacterium (assembly GCA_013213905.1). Classification (GTDB taxonomy): domain Bacteria; phylum Verrucomicrobiota; class Verrucomicrobiia; order Verrucomicrobiales; family DEV007; genus Arctic95D-9. The sequence goes on from JABSSQ010000281.1 coordinate 9,663, forward strand.
ACGCAACTGATCCATCTTCTCGGGATCGTTGCCGTGGTGAGAGAGGGGGTGAGTGCCGTCGTTGACGTGCTCGATGTCCTGTCGCGTCGAACCCATGTGAATGCCGAGCGAGATGATGCGCGTTGAGTCTGTGCTCAGGGCGAGCTTCATCACATCGAAGATATTGCGGTGCTGCTCGA
>JABSSQ010000282.1 GCA_013213905.1 Verrucomicrobiales bacterium
CGAGTTCGAGGGCGAGCGAGAGGCGGCGCTTCTGGCCTCCGGAAAGAACCTTAACCGGGCGGTCGCGGATCGGGTCGAGGCCGGTGGCGGCGAGGACGCGGTCAACGAGATCGTAGAAGGCGTCGTGCCCCTTCGTTTTGGCCCGCAGGCGAATCGTGCTCTCGATGTTCTCTTCTACAGTGAGCTCCTCGTAAGCAATCGAGAACTGCGGGACATAGCCGATTTCGGAGTGCTCCAGGTCGCCTTCTTCGGAGAGGTTTCGGCCATTCCAGAAGATGCTTCCATCGGACTCCTGGTTGATCCCGGCGATCAGTTTCAAGAGGGTCGACTTGCCGCAACCGGAAGGACCGACGATGGCCATGAAATGGCCGGTGGGAACTTTGAGGTCGATGTCCTTGAGCAGGCGAAGTTCTTCCTGACCCTTCTGGACGGTGAATTGGATATTCTGAAGCTCTAGCACGTAGACAGTTTTAGGAGGCTTCAGGCGGCTGCGCAATCACAGAAGATGGCTAATTCGAGGGAGTCATCATGTTGTCGTCATGTTGGGGGCGCTAATTGCAGGGCGGTTTGAGATGGATGCTGGGCCGCGGAGAAATTCCTGTGATTTTATTCCTTTACCCAAGTCCGAATTGTGGCGTTTGTTTAAGCGATGCCGAGAAAACGCAAAGGTCAGTCTTCGAAGTCACGCCGGGTGAATCCGTTGATCGTGGTGGTTTCCATTTGTGCCATTTTACTGGTAGCGATGGTGGTGGGTTTGGTGATGGTGAAGTCTGCCATCGAAGGTTGGCTGAAAGGGGATGAATTTCGCGATCTGCTGGTGAAGAAGGCGGGAGTTGTCTTGAAGTCGGAGATTGAGATGGCTGACATGACCTGGCAGGGGTCGGAGGTCTATTCTGATAAGTTTCGAGCTGCTGGCTATGAGGATGCAGCGTTCTCCGAATTAGGACTCGATGGAGTTCGGGCGACTTTTGGAGGGATTGAGGAGCAAGCGGTGATGGTTCCCACGGTCACGGTGAATCGAATGAGTCTTCTCTTTTCGGACAAGCGCGAGAAGCGTCCGGCTGGAGGTGGCGAAGATGAGGTGGCGGTTTCCGGCCCGGAGCTTCCGTCTTTTCTGCAGCGATTTGTTCCGAACCGGGTCGATCTCGGGGAGATCAGTGTGTCTTCGGCCTCGGTTCTCGTGGTTGATGAAGCGCAGGGGACAAAACCCTTCGAGCTTTCGGGGGTCCGCGGGAAATTTGATCCTGACCTCGACACCGGGATGTGGGAGATCAAGGGGCAGGGAGGAAAGCTTCGCCTGCCGGATCAGCCTGAAATCCAGTTGAAGGACCTGGCGATGCGCTGGCGCGAGACGGAGCTTTATATCGATCGTTGTGCGCTGGGGATTTATGAAAAGGGGCACGTCGATGGTTCCGGTGAAATCAGCTTTGCGGATGAAGGTAGCTTTGATCTCGATCTGGAAATCTCTGCCATCGATATCGATGAACTTCTCGAGGGAGAGTGGAAGGATCGGGTTAACGGGACGATCGAGGGCCCGGTGACCATCACGGGGCGTCCCGGAGAGTTTCTGTACGAAGGGACTTTGAATGTCGTCGATGCCGTGGTGGAGAACATCCCGGTACTCACCGTGATCGCAAAGTACACCCGCAACGATCAGTTCGAATACCTCACCCTGAGCCAGGCCAAAACGGACTTTAGGAGCGATGGCGAAATCATTGGATTGAGAAACCTGGAACTTCAGGCGGACGGGCTGATGCGAGTGGAAGGGGATATCGATATCAAGGGCGAGCAGATTGCCGGCATTCTCCAGGTGGGCGTGACTCCCGGAACGCTACGCTGGATCCCCGGGGCAGAGAACCTGGTCTTTGTCGAAAAGCGAGACGGATTCCTCTGGGCGCCCATGACTTTGCAGGGGACGCTTTCTGAGCCGCAGGAGGATCTCAGCGGTCGTCTCATCGCTGCGGCAGGGGAGGCAATTCTGAAGGAACTCCCCGAGGGTTTGCTGAACGAGGCACAGAAGTTTCTTGATCCGTCCGGCGAGTCGCCCGACCCCGGTTCGATCATCAATCAGGGCAAAGATCTGCTCGATACGCTGAGCCCTTTCCTGAGGGGGTTTTAGCCCGTTTTTTGCCTCCATTTGTTCGCCCTTCGCGGGAGCTTGTGAAATTTTTCACAAATTCGTCTTGCGACCTCATTTCGATTGCTTACGGTGCGCGCAGACGAGGGGCTTCGCTGTTCTCACTACCTAACTTTTCCGGCGGGTCTCTCATTCCACTCCGATGGAAGCCAATCTGCCAATCATGTCGCTCGATTCACTGAATCCGCTGCTCGCAGCGGGGGGCATTGCTGCTCCGGAAATTCCGGGGTTTGGTTGGCTGACTAACTCCATCCTTGTGGCTGCTGTCGTGACGACCTGCGTGGTCCTCTTCACCCGCATGGCGACCAAGCGGATGGAGCTCATTCCGAGTGGTAAGCAGAACTTCGTCGAGTTCATCATCGAGTTTCTCTACGGTCAGGTCGAAGGTATCGTCGGCAAGCATGTTGCGCCGAAGGCTTTCCCGCTCCTCGCCACGGTTTTTATCTTTATTCTCACGGCCAACTGGTTCGGTCTCATTCCCGGTGTCGGCACGATCGGCTTCGGTGAAGAGAAGATTGCTTTCCTAAGCCTGAAGGAAGTGACTCATCCGATTCTTCGCCCGGCGACCGCTGACCTGAACATGACGCTCGCCCTTGCGGTGGTCTTCATGGTGGTTTGGGCCTGGCTGTCGATTTCCGAGCTCGGTCTTTGGGGAACGATCGTTCACATCTTCGGGCCGAAAGGTGGTCTTCAGGGCTTCCTTAAGTATGCGCTGATGCCGATCTTTATCTTCGTCGGTATCATCGAGGTCGTTTCTATCGTTTTCCGACCCATGTCGCTTTCACTGCGACTGTTGGGTAACATTTTCGCGGGTGAGACCCTCCTTGTTACTATGGGTGGTCTCGGTGAGCTGCTTGGAGCCTCGGGCTTCGTGGCCTGGATCCTCTCAGTGGTATTCCCGCTTCCGTTTTATTTCATGGAAATCCTGGTGGGTGCTCTCCAGGCAACGGTGTTCACCCTGCTCTGCGGTGTTTACATCAAGCTCTCAACGACGCACGACGACGAGGATCACCATTAATAAGAATTTTGCTATCGGGACCATGCGTAGAAAAGTGTGGGCGGTAGCGAAGAAACAGTAAAAAGAAAGTAATCAATATGATTGATATCCTGACTACCCTCGCTGCTGCTGCTCCCGCCGCCTCTGGTGGTGCATTCAACGGTAACTTCGCACTCGGTGTTGCCGGTGCTGGTGCCGGTATTGGCCTTGGCCTCATTGGTATGGCAGCTGCCCAGGCTGTGGGACGCAACCCCAGCGCCTTCGGTAACATCCTTACCATTGGTATTATCGGAATGGCCCTTGCAGAGGCTATCGCGATTTACGCCTTCATTATGGCGCTTCAGGGCTAAGCCGTGGCTAAGCCGTGGCTAAGCCTTGATCAGTTTTGGATCGGTCCGCGGCAGCGGATGTCGCGGGCCGGTTCCGACTTTCTTTCGAATCACAAACTTTCACTACTCACTAATCGGAGCGACTCAACGTTATGGGCGGAATTCTTGAAACATTTGGTCTGGCCTGGCCGAAGTTCATTTCCCAGGTCGTCATTGTCCTGATCGTTTACTTTATTCTCTCGAAGTATGCGTTTGGACCAATCCTGGCGATGCTTGAAGCGCGTCGTCAGCGTATTGCCGATGGTGAAGAAAACCTCAAGAAGATCGAGTCTGAGCTCGAGAAGGCTGAGGAAAAAGTGCAGGGCATGTTGGATGAGGCCAACAGCGACGCCGAGCGCCTGATCACTGAAGCGCGCGAAAGTGCCGAAGCGGTTCGCAGCCAGAAGACTCAGGAAGCCGTCAAGGAAGCTCAGGGTATCATCGAAAAAGCTCGCGAAGCTTCCAAGATGGAGCACGAGAAGGCCATGAACGAGCTCAAGAGTGACTTTGGTCGCCTTGTGATCGACGCCACCTCCAAGGTGACGGGCAAAGTGCTCGACGATGCGGACCAGAAGCGCATCAACGACGAGACTGCCGGGCAGGTGGCTCTCTAATTTAGAACGAATTTTTAGCGGCTCACTATGAAATCAGGGAAGGAAGCAACACGTGTGGCGAAGAAGCTGTTCGCAGCCTCATTTGTCGACGGCAAGCTCGACCCTGAGACCGTGGAGAAGGTGGTCAAGAAGTTGATCGCTGATAAGCCTCGCGGCTATCTGCAGGTCATTAATGCCTACTGGCGCCTGGTGAAGCTGGACGAAGACAACAACCGCGCGGTGATCGAGAGCGCAGTTGAGTTGGATGCGGCGACGAAAGACGAAGTCGTGGCTGACCTTAAGAAAAAATACGGCGACCAGATTGTTGCTGAATTTGCCCTGAATGCCGATCTGATCGGCGGAATGAAAATTCGCGTCGGAAGCGACGTGTGGGACGGAAGTGTGAAGAATCGCATCGAGCGTCTCTCTGAGAAATTTTAAACGAAACTGACTGAAACGATTCACCTGACAAAACGTCATGAGTAACATTCTCCAGGAACTGGAATCAGAAATTGCCGCCCTTAAGACTTCTGTGTCGAAGTCTAACGTGGGTATCGTCCGAGAAATCGGTGACGGGGTGGCCAAGGTCGAAGGCTTGAGCGAGGTGATGCTCAACGAGATGATCGAGTTCCCCGGTGGGGTTTACGGTCTGGCGCTGAACCTTGAGGAAACTGAGGTTGGCTGCGTGCTTCTCGGTGAAGGTCTTAACGTAAAAGAGGGTGACGAAGTGAAGTCCACTGGACGTCTTCTCTCGGTTCCGGTTGGTAAAGGTCTTCTGGGTCGTGTTGTGAATGCGCTCGGTCAGCCGCTCGACGGCAAGGGCGACATTAAGTCCGACGAGACTTACCCCGTTGAAAAGATTGCTCCCGGCATCATTCCTCGTCAGTCAGTGAGTGTTCCGGTCCAGACGGGTATTGCTCCTATCGACGCCATGATCCCAATCGGTCGTGGTCAGCGTGAGTTGATCATTGGTGACCGTTCTACTGGTAAGACGACCGTAGCGATCGACACCATTATTTCCCAGGCTCGCCAGAACAAGGCGGCTGAAGAGGGTAAGCTGAAGGATCACAAGCCTCTTTACTGTATCTACGTGGCGATCGGCCAGAAGCAGGCCAACATCGCCCGTATCATTTCCACTCTCGAAGCAGAAGGTGCCATGGAATACACCACGGTGGTTTCCGCTTCCGCTTCTGACTCCGCTACTAACCAGTATCTCTCCGCCTACTCCGGTGCAGCGATCGGTGAGTGGTTCATGGATAATGGCATGGACGCTCTCGTGGTGTTTGATGACCTTTCCAAGCAGGCGGTGGCTTATCGCCAGGTGTCACTCGTGCTTCGCCGTCCTTCCGGTCGTGAAGCTTATCCCGGTGACGTTTTCTACCTCCACTCACGCCTCCTTGAGCGTTCCGCTCGTCTTTCTGAGGAAAATGGCGGTGGTTCTCTGACGGCGCTGCCGATCATCGAGACTCAGGCCGGTGACGTGTCTGCCTACATTCCGACGAACGTGATTTCTATTACTGACGGTCAGATCTTCCTGGAGACCGACCTCTTCTACCAGGGCATCCGTCCCGCGATCTCCGTGGGTCTGTCCGTGTCCCGTGTGGGTTCTGCAGCGCAGACCAAGGCGGTGAAGAAGGTGGCTGGCACGACTAAGCTCGACCTTGCCCAGTTCCGCGAACTGCAGGCTTTCGCCCAGTTCGGTTCCGACCTGGACGACAAGACCAAGGCGCAGATCGAACGTGGTCAGCGCATTGTTGAGCTCTTCAAGCAGGGCCAGTATTCACCGATTCCGGTTGAGCTTCAGGTCTGCACCCTTTGGGCCATGCAGAACGGTCACTTTGACGACGTCGACGTGGAGAAGATCAAGGATTGTCAGACCCAGCTTTCCGAGTTCCTCGAGACTCGTAAGGATTCCCTCCTTGCTAAGATCCGTGACGAGAAAGCTCTCAGCGACGAGATCAATGAAGAGCTGGGTCAGGCAATTGCTGACTTCAAGTCTTCTTACAAAGGGTAATTTCCGATTGGTAGTTGAGTAGGGATTCACACTGAGTCATGGCAAATCTTCGCGACATCCGCCGACGCATTAAGTCGGTCAAGAACACGGCCCAGATCACCAAGGCCATGCAGCTGGTCGCGGCTTCGAAGATGAAGAAGGCGCAGGACCAGGCGATGGCCGGTCGTCCTTACGCTGATTTGCTCAACGACGTGCTCGTGAACCTGAAAGAGCAGACCAACGAAGAAGATCACCCGCTTCTCAAAGAGAACGAAGGTGACAAGGAGCTGGTCATTCTTGTCTCGACTGACAAAGGTCTTTGCGGCGGTCTCAACACGAACCTCTTCCGGATCGTTTCTGAGAACAGCCCCGAGAATGTGGACTACGTGACGGTTGGCCGTAAAGGTGCTCAGTTCCTGGCGCGTTCGAAGAAGGAATTGCTCGCTGACTTCAAGATCGACGATCCGGTTCCTTTCCTCGAATCCAAGCAGATCTCCGAGTTTGCCACTGAAAAATTCCTCAGCGGCGAATACGCCCGTGTGCGTGTTGCGTTCACCAACTTCGTGAACACGATGACTCAAGAGCCGATGATCGAGACGCTGCTTCCGATCAGCGCGATTGATTTGGGGCGCGACAAAGATTTTGTGGGTATGGGCCCCGGTCATGAGCCCGGCGCATCTGATCTCCCTGAAGACCCCCACGCCGAATACGGCGGCTACATTTTCGAGCCCTCTCCGTCAGCTGTGCTGGACACGACGGTTCCCCAGTATGTCAATTATCAGCTCTACCAGATGATCCTGGAATCCCGTGCCTCTGAGCACAGTGCCCGGATGGTAGCGATGAAGGCGGCGACCGACAACGCCAACGACATGATTAAAGATCTCACGCTGGATTACAACAAGCAGCGTCAGGCAGCCATTACCGCAGAGCTGCTTGAAATCACCACCGCGATGCGTGCGCTTGAATAGCAGTGCCTCGCCACTAACCCAATTTAATCGAATAGAAAACGCAAAGACACGCAACGTGTAGGAGCAACAATCTGATGAGTAACGTAGGAAATATCGTTCAGGTAATCGGCCCGGTGATCGACGCCGACTTTTCCGGCGCTGACAAGCTGCCAGCCATCTACAACGCCCTTGAGGTGGAGTTTGATGTGAGTGGTGAAAGCACCAAGCTGGTTCTTGAGGTTCAGCAACACCTCGGTGACGGCTGGGTTCGTGCCGTGGCTATGTCCTCCTCTGAGGGTCTTAAGCGTGGTCTCCCTATCACTGATACAGGTGCACCGATTTCCGTGCCGGTGGGTGAAGGCGTTCTCGGACGTATCTTCAACGTGACTGGTGACGCCGTTGACGAGCGCGGTCCGGTGAACGCGACTAAAACTTATCCGATTCACCGTGCTGCTCCGGCTTTGACCGATCAGGCCGGTTCTACCGAGATTCTTGAGACCGGTATTAAAGTGATCGACCTGATCTGCCCGTTCACTAAGGGTGGTAAAGTGGGCGCCTTCGGTGGTGCTGGTGTTGGTAAGACCGTGGTTATCATGGAGCTGATCAACAACATCGCGAAAGAGCATGGTGGTTACTCGCTCTTCGCTGGTGTGGGTGAGCGAACTCGTGAGGGTAACGACCTTTACTGGGAGATGTCCGAGGCTGGCGTTATCGATCAGGAAGATCTTTCCAAGTCCAAGGTGGCCTTGGTCTACGGTCAGATGAACGAGCCTCCCGGCGCCCGTCTTCGTGTGGCCCTGTCCGCACTCGCTATGGCTGAGTTTTTCCGTGACGAGAAGAACCAGGACGTGCTTCTCTTCGTCGACAACGTTTTCCGTTTCTCACAGGCCGGTTCCGAGGTGTCCGCGCTTCTTGGCCGAACTCCTTCGGCGGTGGGTTACCAGCCGACACTGGCTTCCGAGATGGCCCAGCTTCAGGAGCGAATCACTTCCACCAACAAGGGTTCCATCACTTCCTTCCAGGCCGTTTACGTTCCTGCGGATGACTTGACTGACCCCGCCCCGGCAAACACCTTCGCTCACCTCGACTCAACCGTCGTGCTTGAGCGTTCTCTTGCTGAGCTTGGTATCTACCCTGCTGTGGATCCGCTTGCTTCCAACTCCAACGCGCTCGCACCTGACGTGGTGGGTGAAGAGCACTACGAAGTCGCTCGTGGCGTGCAGAACGTGCTCCAGCGCTACAAGGATCTCCAGGACATCATCGCGATTCTCGGTATGGACGAACTCAGCCCTGAAGATAAGCTGACGGTGTTCCGTGCCCGTAAGATTCAGAAGTTCCTCTCCCAGCCTTTCTTCGTGGGTAAGGTTTTCACCGGTATCGACGGTGTTTACGTTTCTGTGGCTGACACCGTGAAAGGATTCAAAGAGATCCTCGATGGACAGCACGACGAAGTACCGGAAAACAACTTCTACATGAAGGGCGGCATCGACTCCGTCGAGAAGTAAGACTTCTCCCTACTTGAGATAAACTGATCCCAATTCCCATGCAGCTGGACATTGTTACTCCTGAGAAAAAAGCGTTCTCCGACGAGATCGAGAGCGTGGTCGTTCCGGGTATCCAGGGTGAGTTGGGCATTCTCAAGGCACACGCTCCGCTCGTGACCACTCTCGCTCCAGGGGAGCTTCGCTATCTCAAGGATGGCGAAGAGCACTCCCTCGCGATTGGCACGGGGATCGTGGAAATTTCGAATGATCGCGTTTCTGTTCTGACCGACATGGCGATGGGTGAGCACGAGATTGATGAAGATGCGGTTCAGAAGGCTCTCGAAAGTGCCCAGAAGGCCATGACCGAGAAAGTGCTTCCTGAAGATATCGCTGCGGCGAACATCATCATCCAGAAGCAGCTTGCCCAGCTTCACATCAAGCGCCGCCGCAAGCGCGTTTGATCAGGGGATTAGCTGTTTAGTTATTTAGCTTTATAGGGGAGAGCCGAATTTCGGCTCTCTTTTTTTTGTACCCAGACTCCTAGCTGCCTAAATCCCTAAACCGCTATCCAATGAATTTTTCCTTTTGGAATTCGTCTAACTGATCCAAAGTAAACCCCGTCCGTCCCGCTTGCTCATGTCCGGCCTCAACGAATTTTTCACTCCCGTCGACTGGGCGGTTGTCTTCGGCTATCTCCTGCTGACGACCTGGGTCGGTCACTTGATGCGTGGCAAGCAGGCCAACATTAAGGATTTCTTTCTTGGAGGGCGTTCGCTGCCGTGGACGGCAGTGAGCGGATCTATTATCGCCACTGAGATCAGTGGCGTGACTTTTATTGGTGTGCCCGGAACGGTGATGGCTCTGCAAGGGGACTTCACTTACCTGCAATGGGCCATCGGATCGATCGTCGCGCGAATCTTCGTCGGGCTCTTCTTCGTGAGAGTGTTCTATGAGAAAGATATCTTCAGCCCCTACGACTACATGGGCAACAAGCTCGGCTTGGGGGTAAAGAAGCTGGCGACGGTTCTTTTCACGGTCGGCAGTATTCTCGCGCAGAGTGTCAGGGTCCTCGTAGCAGCTTTGCCGCTCAAGATTGTGACGCCGCTCCCATTGGAGTGGTGCATCGTCATAATTGGCCTGTTCGCGATTGGCTGGACCCTGATGGGTGGCATGCGTACGGTGATCTGGACTGATGTGATGCAGTTCGGTCTTTTCGTAGCGGGGGGAACGATTGCCCTGCTCTGGATGGTGAGCGGATTTGAGCACGGTTGGGCGACCCTGTTCGACACTGCTCGTCACGTGGAATTGTTCGACGGCACCACGATCGACAAGATGCGTGTGTTCAACTTCAGCTTCGATAAGGATCTGCAGTTTACGTTCTGGGTCGCGATTATTGCGGTGCCATTCTTGAACTTGAATGCCTTTGGTGTCGACCAACTCAATGCCCAGCGCATGTTCTGCTGTAAGAATTCTTCGGATGCGAAGAAGGCGATTATCTGGAGCTCCGTTGGTCAGCTCGTCACTGTCCTTATGCTGATGGTGGGAGCTGCGCTGTTTGTCTTCTACCGCATCAATCCTCCTACCGATCCACTCATCATGGAGGCAATGGACTGGCAGGAAGGGCAGCCGAAGGCTTCTGATATGGCATTTCCTGTCTGGATTGTGACCGAGTTACCCATGGGCTTGAGGGGATTGATTCTCGCGGGCATCTTTGCCGCTGCGATCTCCAGTCTGGATTCAATCCTGGCGGCATTGAGTCAGACGACGCTGTCGCTGTTTGCGAAGACGGATCACGAATACACGGAAGAAGAGCATAAGCGTCTCGTTCGCCTTTCGCGCATCCTCGTGCTGGTATGGGGTGTGTTCCTGACCGGATTCACCTTTGCGCTTCTCGCCGTCAAAGAGAGGACCGAGGTCAACATCCTGCCGCTGGCGTTCGGGATGACCGCTTACACCGTCGGTCCATTGCTTGGAATGTTCTTCGTGGCCCTGTGGGGCAAAGGAAGGGGAAGCGTTCACGGTCTGGTTGTTGGTGCGGTGATATCCTTCGTTCTGGTGATCTTCGTTCGCACGGACGTCTGGGTCTTGTTCATGAACGACGGTCTGGCTGAGGCCCTTGCAAACCTACCGACTTACCAACTCGTTGAAGGTGAGAGCAAAACGATCAAACCAGTCCTGGCGTCGGCATGGATGTGGCCGATCACGACAATGATCACAATCACATGCGGTCTGTGGTTTCCACGAAAAGTTGATTCGAAATTTTAAAATATTCAGATCAACTGAATGATATTCTAAAAATTCCAGCTGTTGGAATTCGCCGCATTCCATTTTGGAAACCCAAAGACTGGTCCGCAAAAAAGATGACAGATTTGACACTTTCGTGTTGTCCTTTTTCATCGGAAATGCAACTCTGACAATCCGCGCTTCGCGCAGGACCGAAATGGCAGTTTTTGAGTATCGAGGATCCGTCCTAACGCTCACATAAGAGTTGTCAGTTAGGTCCAGAGAGGGGAGAAATGGCACTGCTTGTCCATCAGGATTTCGGGGCCGGATTTCCGCCAAAAAAATCGTAACTTGCTAATAGTGAACGAGTTACGATTTTTCTGTCTCCAGTTGTGAAGTGCCCCGGGAATCTGATTCCCAACCTTTTCCCCGAAACCGACACATCCCACCCGAGAATGCACGACACCTATCCGCTCGATTGTAGCCTCCCTCTGAAAAAGCCTCAACTCAAGACACTTTGGAACACCGTATCATCTGACCTTCGCACCGAACTGGGAGACTCCACTTTTGATCTCTGGTTCACTGATTTTAAACTAGCAAAGATCGAAAATGGCGAAGTGACCCTGCGGGCCCCTGGCTCAATGTATTCCATCTGGGTCGAGGAAAATTTTAAAGAATCTTTAATTTCCACCTTTAATAAGTATCTCAGCTCCTGCGAGGGAATTCGTTTCGACGTGAATTCCAAAAACAAGTCCAAAGGAGCGGGTTCCGGAAAGTCGGCCAAGAAGGCCAAGAAGGAGAAACCGACCAAGTTGAAGCCTCGTGTCCTCGTTGAGAAAATTTCCGAGGAAAAATTGCTCGAGCGCGGTCGTGCTGCCGGTCTCGTGGAGATCTTTCGCTTCGATAATTTTGTGCCCGGCGACAACAGCGAGCTGGCCTGGGCGGCGGCGCAAGCCGTGGCGGAAAGTCCCGGAAAAACTTACCAGCCCCTGTTTTTCCATTCTGCCTGTGGATTGGGCAAGACTCACCTGCTTCACGGAATTGGCTGGGAGTCCCTTCGTCGCCGCCCGAAGTCGAAGATCATTTTCGTAACGGCGGAGCAGTTCGCCAACGACTACATCGATGCGATCCAGAAGAACGCGCTGGTATCGTTTCGAAAGAAGTACCGCGAGGCAGATCTGCTTTTGATCGATGATGTCCAGTTCCTCGGTCGCAAGGAGGGACTGCAGCAGGAATTCTTTCATACCTTTAACAGCCTTGCCGACCTGCGGAAGCAGATCGTCCTGGCCTCGGACTGCCCCGCTTCGGAGATCAACCAGTTGGAGGACCGCCTCGTATCCCGCTTCCAGTGGGGCCTGAGTGCCGAACTCCACCGTCCCGGTCTCGAAACCCGCGCGGCCATCCTGCGCCGCAAGCGTGATGACTGGAACATGAATGTGAGCGATGAGCTCATCAATGCCATTGTCGAGCGTGTGAACGGCAATGTCCGTGTGCTGGAGGGAGCGCTGATTCGCGTGGCCATGGTTGCGACGATGAATGACGAGCCCATTGATCCGGCCGACGTGGGCGAAATTCTGTCCGACATCTGTGGTGCTGCCGACAGTTGCCAGCTGGGCGCTGCAGAGATCAAGCAGGGCGTGGCCGAGCACTACGATCTTGAAGTTTCCGTCCTCGACGGGAAGAAGCGCACCGCCCGGGTTGCTGAAGCTCGCCAGGTGGCCATGTATCTCATTCGAACCCTGACGGATTTGTCCCTGGTGGACATCGCAGCCAGCTTTGGCAAGGACCATGGAACCGTGATTTACGCGGTGAAGCGGATTAAGGCGAAGTGCGAGAATTCCGCTTCTCTGAAGAGCACCGTGGAGCTGATCAAGCGCCGCCTCGTTCGGGGCGGATCTTCAGTCAAATCTCCCCGTTCCAAGCGTGAGAATCCGGCCATTGATCGCTTTAAGGACAACCTGCCTTCCGATAAGGACACAGTCTGAAGTTTGACGTAGACAGACGGGGGTTTCGCGTTCACACTCCCCTCTGTTCCAGCAATGAAATTTCAGATCGATAAAGACGTTTTTCAGGAAGCTCTTAACCAGGTACAACACGTTGTCAGCACTCGGACAACTCTCCCGATTCTCTCAAACGTGCTGATCGAGGCCGACGAGCTCGGGTTACAGCTTTCCACGACCGACCTCGACGTCACGATCACCAAGCGAATTTCCGCGAATATCTCGGAGACAGGTTCCACCACGCTGCCGGCCCGCCGATTGGCCAGTATCGTTCGTGAGTTGCCGACCAGCGAGATTGATTTCGAGGTGAGCGATGATGCAGCCACGGTCCGCAGCGGTCCGAGTTTCTTCAAAATTCTTGGCCTGCCGGCTACCGAGTTTCCGGCGATCGGCGAATTTGGCGAAGCGAAGGAATTCACGATCGACCAGAAGTTGCTGAAGGAAGCTCTCCGCAAGACTTCCTACGCCATTTCCACCGACGAGACCCGTTACGTCCTCAACGGTGTGAACTGCCTCATTGGCGAAGGTATGCTGACGCTCGTCGCTACGGACGGCCGCCGCCTTGCCATGGTGGAGCAGGATCTGGAATTCCCGGCCGGCAACGAGACGGCCGTGATCATCCCGACCAAGGCGGTCAATGAGCTTCAGCGCCTGCTTGAAGGCGAAGGGGAACTCAAGGTATCTCTGACGGACAGCCAGGCAGGATTCGAACTCAACGACAGCAATCTTATCACTAAGCTGATCGAGGGCAACTACCCGAATTTCCGCCAGGTCATTCCCGGCAACGCGAATCACCGGGTCACTGTTGAGCGTGAAGCTCTCCACAGCGCGGTCAAGCGTGTCAGTCTCCTCGCGAACGAGAAGACCAATTCGATCAAGTTTACTTTCGAAGATCATCGTCTCGCGATTTCATCAAACTCACCGGAGATCGGCGAAGCTGAAGAGGTCATCGACGTGCGCTATGACGGTCCCAAGATTGTGGTGGCCTTTAACCCGGAGTTCGTCATGGCTCCGCTGCGCAACCTCGACCAGGATGAGGTCTTCATCGACCTGATTGACGAGAGCAGCCCCGGCGTCATCAAGATCGATGAGCCGTTCCTCTATGTGATCATGCCGATGCGCGTGGCGAACTGATCGCCGCGGGTGATTAGGCAAAAGGCATAGGGCATAGGGCAGAAGTGTACGAGGAGGAACGACATTGCCTCCGGCTGAATACGCTGCGCTCCGGCTCTTGTCGTTCTCTTTTCAGGGTACATTGAGACCACAGGAATGTGGTCCCTCCTTGGGGCTCACTTCTCGAGGAAGTTCCTCACCAGCATGAGGCCGGCGTCCTGGCTTCTTTCGGGGTGAAACTGACCGGCGAAGATGTTGCCCTGTGCCACGCTGGAGGCGAAGGGCGCGCCGTAGTCGGTGACGGAGTTGATGATGGACTCGTCGTCCGGCTTGGGAAAGAAGGAGTGCACAAAGTAGAGGTGCAGCGGATCAGGGGTTCCCTGCCACGCATAAAAGCTGCGGTCAGTCGGCTTTACTTCGTTCCAGCCCATGTGTGGAATCTTGAGGCCGTGGCCACTGTCGAACTTGATGACGCTGCCTTTGAAGAAACCGAGGCCTTCAACGCCGGGCGTCTCCTCCGAAATTTCGAAGAGCACTTGATAGCCAAGGCAGATACCGAAGAAGGGACAGTCCGCCTGCAACCACTCCAGGATGGGCTGGCGCAGGTTTTTGCGGTCGAGATCAGCGACGCAGTCGCCGAAGGAGCCGACGCCGGGAAAGATCAGGCGATCAATATCGGCAAAGTCTTCGGGTGAGGACACGAGCGTGCCTTCGTGGTTGAGGTACTTCAACACGTTGAGGACATTCTGGAGGTTGCCGCCTCCGTAATCGATCACTCCGACTCGGTCTGCCATGCTGATCTGTAAACCGGATCTGCGGGAATTAAAGCACGTCTTTTGTGCTCGGAATCACATCCGCAATGCGCTCGTCGATGCGGGTCGCGTCGTCGAGAGAGCGGGCCAGGCCTTTGAAAGTGCCTTCGGCCATGTGGTGCGGATCACGTCCATAAAGAATGGCGACGTGCAGATTGATGAGCGCGTTGAAGGCAAAGGCACGAAGGAATTCCTCCACCAGGGTGAAGTTAAACTTATCACCGATGTGGGGAACATTCTCCGGGGCGCGGTAGTCGAGAAAAGGGCGGCCGCTGACATCGAGAGCGATGCGCACGAGCGATTCGTCCATCGGGTAAATGCCCGAGCCGTAGCGGAAAATCCCTTTCTTATCGCCGACTGCTTCCTTGAAGGCAGAGCCCAGCACGATGCCCACATCTTCAACGGTGTGGTGAAAGTCGATCTCGATGTCGCCCTTGGCTTCGACGGTGAGGTCGAAGCGACCGTGCTTGGCGAACAGGGTCAGCATGTGGTCGAAGAACGGCACGCCAGTGTCGATCCGGGATACGCCGGTGCCGTCGACATTGAGCTCAAGGCGGATGTCGGTTTCACCGGTGGTTCGGGAGATGGAGCTTTTACGCTGTGAGGAAGCCATAGTGGGTTCGCGGTTTTGGAAGTGACGAACGGGTCGTAAATGTCTACCTTTTCGGGCAAGTCCTCAACTGAATGTTATTCCGGCAGGAAATTCTCCTTTTGCCGTGATTGCCCGATGAATCGCTCCAAATCTGCCGAGTTTGCCCAGTTCAGCTTCGTTCGGGATGCGAAAGGTGGTGTGATCGAGCTTCCGTCGCAGGCGATGGATGAACGAATCATGCTCGTGGTAGACCGGGAGCGTTGGGGTCTGTCCCGGCTTCATGTGTTCGAAGGATTGGCCAGTCGGCGCGAAATTGTCGAAGCTTTTGAGGCGGAAATGCAGCGTCTTTCCCGTATTTCGGGTGACTCAGTTTCTCATGTGACAGCTTGGGGGCGAGATTCCGAGGAGCTCTTTTACGCTGACGAAGTATTCGATGGTGAACCGCTCCCTGACTATCTCGCGAGGACGGGCCGGGTGCCGGTCGCTACGGTAAGTGAGTGGATGCTTCAGTTGATCGAGGTGCTCGAGAGTGTTCCGGAGGACATCGCATCGATCGAGCACTTTTCGACCCAGACGCTCCAGGTGGTGGTGGACCGGTCCGGAAAAGTGCGCCCGTTTTTTTCGGAATTCCATGCCTGGATGAAACCAGGTGCCCGCGCCCGTGAGCGCACTCGTGAATGGTACCTCGCCCAGGTTTTCTGTTCGTTGGTGGGAGGCATTCCAGTGAGGGAATTCCGTTGTGATTCGTTGCCGAGAAACTTTGACGAACTGGAAGTTCGGCTCAAGAACGTGGTCCTCGACGCGCTGGCAGATGGCCGGCCCGGTTCCTACGAAGCCTTTCGCTCGATGATGGATGAGCTGGCAGCGGAAGGGCAAATCGGGGAAGCCAAGCTTGAGTTACCACTGATGCCGCTTCGGAGTTGGCTAAAAAGAGACCTCGCCGAACTGGAAACAGGGATCGAATTGCCGGCGATGGATTATGAACAGGACCCGTATGCTGTCTCCGGAGAGTTTCGAGGGTCGAAGGGGCTGCTTCAGATTCTTCCCGGGTCCGACTCGCTGCCGGTGAAGGGGTGGCTGAACCAGCATCACGATGCTATCCGGCGCATTGGCCGAGTGAAGTTGAATCAGCTTCGGGTCAACCAGATCACTGATGTTGGCTCGTTAACGATCATTGGTGAAGAACAGGTCGACGGGGCAAGCCTGGCGGAGTTAGTTGGTGGAGTTGGACCTCTGTCCCTGGCCGAGACAGGAAAGCTTTGCGACCGCCTTTCGGCAGTTTTGACGATGCTGGAATCGCAGGTTGGTGGCGGTGCGGTCTGGTGGCTGCCGCCTGAGAATATTGTTTTTGTTACCGGCACACGGACCCGGGCAGCGGCAGGGCGATTTCTCGAGCGAAAAGGGGAAGGAGCGTGGCAGGCCATCCCGGTGAAGTTACGCCTCCACCAGACCATGAGCTCGCTGCGTCGCGGGGTCGACTTGCCCGCGAGGGTCAAGGACCTGTCCTGCTTGCCTGGGAAAAAATTCGAGGCGACCCGGAGGTCGGCGGTAGCTCTTCCGTTGATCTGGTTTGTCCTGACCCAACGACATTTTTTGTGGGATTTGGAAGTTTCACAGCAGTTGTGCCGGGGTGATGACATTCCTGAAAAGATTTTGCTACACTTGGAGGATTACCAAAACAAACTCGTGGAGAATCCGACGGAGTTGGATCTGGATCTATTCACCTGCCTCCAGCGTGAACTGGTGGCGATGGATTCGAACGAGGCAGTCGGCGAAACGGATTCAAAGTGCGAGGATGATCTGGAGGCCCGCCTCGACTCAATGCTCTACAAGGGAGAAGTGAAACTGAGGGAAGGATGACGGGATGAGTTATCGACTGGTTTGGATTGCAGTGTGGGCCGCCGTCGGCGGTTTGATTTTTGGATTTGGAGCGAAGCGTTGGAGCGATCGGCAGGGCCCATTCCGGGTTGAGGCTTCGCTGGAATTGCCCGAGACGGACTACCGGTTGCAGTGGCCGTCTCGTGTAGATGCGTTGCCGGAACGACTTCGTGATTTTCTCATGGAGCACCGGCAGGTGGACTGGCTGCCCCTGCTCGGAGGCGAAGATGAAGAGGTCATCTATCTGGCTTTGTCAGGAATGGCTGAAAAAGGGGATGGTGAAGCCGCTTTATTGGCCGGATTGATGAAGCTGCGTCGCGAAGGGGGGGATGCTGAATCTGTTCTCCAGCTGGAGGTCGGGGCGGATCTTGGCAACTCCGAGTCACAGTTCCTGTTGGGTGAACTGGTCCTGGTCGTGGGGGCGGAAGGCGTGGAAAAAGACAAAGCGATGAAGCACCTCGAACTCGCGGCCGCGACGAAGGAACCGGGCGCCCGGGTGCTGCTGGCGGTGGTCCACCAACAGGAAGGTCGCCCGGTGATGGCGCAGCAGCTGATTTCGCAGGCTGCAGCGGACGGCGAGCCGGAAGCGCTCTATCATGCCGCCCTTTTTATCTGGAATGCTGTCGGCCGGAAGCCTGATGAGCGGGGGCTGTTTCTCCTGCTGCAGTCGGCCGCTGAAACAGGCGACCTGCGTGCGATGCACGCCCTTGGGGTTTGCTATGAATCCGGCATCGGTGTTGAACCTTCGTTTGCTGATGCAAAGAAGTGGAACCGTGTCGCTGCGGAGATGGGATATGAGCCCGCGCGAGTGTGGTGTGCGGCGCGAGCTTTGTGAATCCGTTTTCACTCACTGCCAAACGCCGTCGATCAGCCGCTGAGTGGGACCGTCGTAGTCGTCCTTGAGAATCTCGGGCAGACGGTGCGCCCTGACATTGTCAAAGGACTGGAGCATGCCGAAGCGGAGCAGGGCACCGGGGATGCCGACTGCGGTGAAGCCCGGGTGGCCGGTGGCGGGGTAGGGGCCGCCGTGGTTCATCGCAGGTGACACGGCCACGCCGGTGGGCATCTTATCGTTGAGCAAACGCCCGGTCTTCTGGCGAAGTGCGGGGGCGAGCTGATCGTAGGCGGCGTCATCGGCGCCGGATTCGGAAGAATAGATGCAGCCGGTCAGGTTGCCTTCAAGGGCGGCAATGACTTTCTCTGCTTCGTCGATGTCTTCGGCGACAACGATGAGAGAAGAATTGCCGA
>JABSSQ010000283.1 GCA_013213905.1 Verrucomicrobiales bacterium
AGAGCTTCACCGAAGGCCCAGTTGATTCCCTCGCCTTTTTCGATCGCATTGCGACGAGGCCCCAGGAAACGCTTCGCCAGCTTGTCGTTCACCTGGACACCTTCAGGCACTTCGGTAATGCGAAGACCGATCTCGCGGACTTCATCGACTGGCATTCCGGTCTGGACCGGGTCGTGAGAATAATCGGGCTGCGGCTCGATGTTCGCCTCAGCCATGGAATGACCCTCGCCCTTCTCCATGGCCGCCTCGAGTTCCGCATGCTCACTGTCGAGTTTGGACTGATACTCGTTCTCGATCGCATTGACCTCTTCGTGAGTCAGGTCCCCACTCTCGACCAGGTCGCGGCGAAAAATGGCCAGGGGCGTGTCGTGGCGGCGAATGTCGCGATAAGTTTTCGGCAGAGTGAAAGCAGGTTCGTCCCCTTCGTTGTGACCGTGGCGGCGATAACAGACGATGTCGACGACCACGTCCCGCCCAAAGGTCTGACGAAACTCCAGCGCCAGCTCAGTGACGTAGAGCACATCCATCGGAGAATCTCCGTTCACGTGAAAGACAGGAGCCTCGATCATCTTGGCCACGTCTGTGCAGTAGACAGATGAACGGGCATCTTTCGGCGTGGTGGTGAATCCGATCTGGTTGTTCACCACGAGGTGCACGGTTCCTCCCGTTCGATAACCAAGAAGCTGGGAAAGGTTGAGCGTCTCAGCGACACTTCCCTGTCCGGCGAATGCGGCATCACCGTGGATCAACACCGGCAGAACACTGTCCCGGTCGACAAAGGAATCGCGAAGGCTCTCATCACGGGCCCGCTGACGGGCACGTGCTTTTCCTTCGATCACTCCGTTCACGGCTTCGAGGTGACTGGGGTTGGCCCCGAGGTGGATCTTCACCGGATGACCGTCGACGTCGAACTCAGCGTCATAGCCGAGGTGATATTTCACATCACCGTCCCCTGCTACCAGGTTCGGGACATAGTTCTCCGAGAACTCATAGAGAATCACGGTGAGAGGCTTCTGAAGAAGATTGGCAAGGACGTTCAGTCGACCTCGGTGAGCCATTCCCATGACCATCTCATGCACTCCAAAATCCGGGAACTTCTGAACCAGGCCGTTCAGCGCCACCATCAGCGCATCACCGCCTTCGAGAGAAAACCGCTTCTGGCCAACATACTTGCGATGGAGAAAGCGTTCGAAAAGTTCCGCCTGGGCAAGCCAGCCGAGTGCTGACTTCTTCTTTTCGATCGAAGGCTCCGGCTGTTCAAGGCGCGCCTCGACACGATCACGAATCCAGTCACGCACGTCAGGCGTCTGCATGTGCATGTATTCGAAGCCGATCTTGCTGCAGTAGGTCTGATCGAGGCGCTCGATCATGTCACGCAGCTTCATGCGCCGCCCGCCTTCGTAAAACTGGGTCGCCACCTCCTCGTCGAGATGCTGTGGCAAAAAGCCAAGTTCCCCAAGACTCAGGAGCGGTTGGCTGGGCGCTTCCTCTTCGAGCGGATCAAGCCAGGCCGCCGTGTGCCCGAGTGATCGATACTGGTGCACCATCGACACGACGCGTGCCCGGGTTGCGAGGTCGAGACCGCCAACCTGCTCGGCACCGGGATCCGCCCCGGCACCTTTACTGCCGATCGGGGCCGGTTGGGTCAGGCCCAGTTCAAATCCTTCAAAAAACATCGCCCAGGTGTCGTCTACCGACTTCGGGTCTTGCTTCCATTCGGCGTATTTCTGGTCGATCAAATCGACATTCGCACGGGCGGAAATGGCGTGGCTCATGGGCAGGCTGTTTTCACTGGATCTTAGCTTCGGTAAACTGGAGTCGAACCCCTCCACTGGCTAGGGAAAAATCGCTAGAGCAATGGATATTTCAGAGACATTCGGACTGCGCCACTTTTAATCTCTGCCAAAGAGTCCGCCATTCGATTCAACCTCCATTTAATGAAGGTTTTGCATCCCATCAAACAGGGTTGTTTCTATGAGCGAGCCCTGTCGACCTCCAAGTACTTTTCCGGCGACAAACCAGCCACCTCAAATTCCAGCCTTGAGGCGGCAGGCGCGAATCGTGTTCGCCATCAGCATCGCAATGGTCATCCGCCCTACACCGCCAGGTACTGGAGTGATCGCCCCGCATTTGTCCTTCACGGCTTCGAAATCCACATCACCCACCAGCCGGGAACCCTTCGGAGCCGAGGCATCTTCAATGCGATTGATTCCCACATCGATAACCACGGCACCATCTTTAACATGCTCCGGTCCGATGAAATGGGGAATTCCGATGGCCGCGACGAGGATATCCGCCTCGCGAGTCACCGCCGCGAGATCTTTGGTGCGGGAATGAGCGACCGTTACTGTCGCGTTGCCTCCCTCTCCTTTACCCATCATCAGCAGGGCGAGACTCTTGCCAACGAGCAGGCTTCGTCCGACGATGACCACATTGGCACCACTGGTTTCGATTCCGCTCTCGATCAGCATGCGTTGGCAACCTGACGGAGTGCACGGGGCAAACCCGGTCGGATCGTCCATGGCAAGCTTGCCAAGGTTTACAGGGTGAAGACCATCCACGTCCTTGGCGGGGTCAATCCGGAGAATCACGGCATCTTCGTCGAGGTGTTTGGGCAGAGGGAGCTGAACGAGGATTCCATGGATCGCTTCATCCGCGTTGAGCTCGGCAATTACTTCATGGAGCTTATCCTGTGGGGTGTCCTCCGGCAGCTCAATCTTCACAGAGTGCATGCCGAGTTCCTGGCACTTCCGCTCCTTGGAACCGACATAGGCTCTCGAGGCCGGGTCGTCTCCGACGAGAACCACAGCAAGACCCGGCAAATGCCCGGCGGCTTTGAGTTCCTCAAACGAAGTGAGACACTCAGCATAGACAGCTTCTGCGATCGGTTTGCCTTCAATCAGTTTCATGCGCGGGATTCAGGATGGTTTCAATTCTCTGGCGCTCGGATTCAAAGTCATCTTCCGAGAGATCAGATGCCACTTCGACGAGCGGTTCCAGATAGATATCTACGGTGGTAAAGGGTTTCGGCAATCGGAATTGATCCCAGCTGCGAAATTTCCAGTAAGAGCCGTATTCGATGCGCATCGGGAGAATTTTTGCATCGGTAAGTTGGGCCAGTTTGACCACTCCGGGACCCAATCGATAGCGGGGGCCCCTTGGCCCGTCCGGAACGATCAGGATGTCGAATCCCCTCCTGATCCAGTCCCTCAGTTCGACCAGAGCCGCAGCGCCCCGCCGGGACGATGATCCACGCACTGCCGAGACTCCGAATTTGGCGACCGTCGCGGCAATGATCTCGCCATCCTTGCTCGGGCTGGTGAGGGTCGCTCCCTTCCTGCTGCTCAGATACCGGCGATAGGCGGCCGGGGCCACGAAGATCCTGTTATGCCAGACCGTCCAGATCATGGAATGCGCTGGCGGTGACTCGGAAATGCCATCGGGATCGTGCAGTCGCCAACGGTAGGTCACCGAGAGCAGCCTCATCAGGCTCGCAACCGCCCAACCAATGCGACAGGCCTTCGGAGTGAGGGCCGCCGGAGCATTCTTAGGTTGGCCGGAGTCAGCCATTAAAGCATTCCGGCATCTTTGAGCACTCCGGTTAGCTCAACCTGTCGGTCCAGCTTTTCGCGGTAGACTCCGGCGGCTTCCGCCTCGGGTTCGCATCGAGTTGACTCGTCCAGCGCGACCAGTCGCCCACAAAGCTCCTCGTAGCTGCCCTGGCCATCAGCATGAGCGGCCTGAATGGCGCCACCAAGACCAGCGCCCTCGGCCGTGGCCAGCCCGACGACGGGAACTCCGAACACATCGGCGGAAATCTGGCGCCAAATGCCGCTCTTGGACCCTCCGCCCGTGAGTCGAATCTCTCCGGGAGTGAGCCCCAGTTCATCAAAGCGGCGCAAACCGTAAGCGAGTCCCAGGGTAGCGCCCTCCATGGCAGCGCGTGCCATGTGCGCAGGAGAACCGGTCGTGCCTCCGAGCCCGTGAATCACTCCGGTGCCGTTAGGGAGGTTCGGTGTGCGTTCGCCATTCAGATAGGGCAGAAAACTGACTCCCTCCGAACCGGCGGGAACTGATGAAACCTGCTTTTCCAGTTCCTCGTGATCCCAGCCGAACCAACCGCGAACCTGCTCGGTGACGACAGTCACGTTCATGGTGCAGACGAGAGGCAACCAGCGATCCGTGCTGTCACAAAACGCTGCGATCTCCCCGTTAGGATCAATGATCGGTTTTTCGGCACAGCCATAGAGCGTGCCCGAGGTTCCAAAGCTCGCCGTGATCGTTCCATCTGCGATATTCCCCGTTCCAATCGCCCCCATCATGTTGTCACCGCCTCCGGCACTGACAATCACTTCAGGACTGAGTCCCCATTCGCTGGCCAACTCAGGAAGCAACGTTCCGTGAGGCACATTGGAAGACCCCAGCTCAGGGAGCATCTCCTGCACGCGAGGATCTACGAAATTGATGAGGTCACTTTCCCATTCCTTGGTGCGAATGTTAAGAATCCCCATGCCGGATGCGTCACCATATTCCATCCGCTTCACTCCGGTCAGGGCGAAGTTAATATAGTCGTGAGGCAACAGGATGGCGGCCACCCTGGCAAAATTATCAGGCTCGTTCTGCTTCAACCAGAGCAGCTTGGGAATGGTGTAACCCGGCAGCATCGCATTGCCGGCTTTGGCAATCAGTCCGTCGACGCCACCGAACTCCGCCGCAAACTGATCACACTGGTCCACAGTCGAAGTATCGCACCAGAGCTTGGCGGGACGGATCACTTCGTCATTTCCATCAAGAACAACCAGCCCGTGCTGTTGTCCGCTTACTCCGATACCACGAACTTCAGCGCGACGGTCGCCCAACTGATCAAGGCAGCTGGCCACCGTGTTCTTTACCGCATCGATCCAATCGGATGGTCGCTGTTCCAGGTGACCCGCCGGCAAACCGCGGATCAAGTCGTAGGGCTGACTCGCCTGGGCGACGATTTCACCGGTTTCAAAATCCAACACCACTGACTTCGTGCTCTGGGTGCCACTGTCGATTCCAATGTAGAACATGCGCTATCGCTACCGGGGATTACGCTGAGGTTCAAGCTTGGAAACAGAAATGCCCGACCGGAACGACGGGCACCCGTGAGGAAATCAACCCTTAGCGCAACTTCACCCAGCCCACTTCAAACTGAGTCTCGCAGCCGAAGCTCACACTACCCTTTCGGGAGGAGGCCTTCCTTGAGCGCCTTGGCCACAGCACCCGTCATGGTGTTGACGTGCAGCTTGGAGTAGATGCCTCGAATGTGCTTGTCCACGGTGTGGAAACTGAGATCGAGCTGATCGGCAATCTCTTTCTTGGTGAGACCTTCCACCATTTGCTCGAGCACTTCCTTTTCCCGCTCGGTCAGGCCGTAGTCACGACTCTGGGGAGCCAGATCACTGAACATATCAAGGACACGACGAGCGATCAGAGCGTTAATCGGGGCACCGCCACCGAGAATCTCGCGGATCGCATCCGGGATCTCACCCATGCTGGACGTTTTCAGGAGATAACCGGAAGCACCGGCACAAATGGCGTTAAAGACCTTCTCGTTGTCGTCAAACACAGAGAAAACAAGGATTTCAATCTGCGGGAGAGCCGTCTTGATTCGGCGAATCCCCTCAATACCGCTCATACCGGGCAAGCCGATATCGAACAGCATCAGGTCAGGACGCTCCCCGGCGACGAGGGCCTCGATGGCCTCTTCACAACGCTCAAACTGATGGACACACTTCATGTCCTTCTGGCGATCCAACACCCGTGCCACGGTGCGTCGGAGCGTTTCGTTATCTTCCACGACCCACACTTTGGTAGGTGCCTTAGGGGCGTCTTCGGTCTCGGCTTCCTCGCTCATGATGACAATTGTAAACAGTAACTTGGTGGGTTTAACGCGTTTTGCATCTGAATTTTCGCCCTGATCAAGGCATAGGGACACTCAAATTAACTCGGGTCCCCTCATTTAAAGCGCTACGAACCTTGAGATTTGCCCCAATTGCCTGCGCTCTCATACGAATGTTACGCAATCCGTTCCCTTCGCGGAACTCCTGATCCAGGTTATTGAATCCCTTCCCGTCGTCCTCAATCGACATTTCGAGGCGGTTTCTACGGCAATCGATCAGGATAGCAACGTTCTCCGCTTCGGCGTGGCGAACGATGTTGTTGAGCACCTCTTTGTAGATCAGGAAAAGGTCCCGCTTGAACTCCAGGGGCAAACGCATGTCGGTGCTCTCACCACGCACTTCGAGTGAATACTCATGCGCCCGCAACAGCTTCGATGCGGTTTCGCGAAAACGGGTCAACATCTGCTGCCAGGTTTCTTCCCCGGGACGAATCAGCCAGACAATGTCACGCATCGATTCAATGGTCTTGTCTGCCGTGGATTTGATCTCCGTGAGTTCCTCAATCACCAACTCTGGCTCGTCGGTTTCGGTTTTCCCCAGCTCGGCCAGCAGTGCGATACTACTCAGGTTACTGCCAATATCATCGTGCAGATCACTTGCGATTCGCTGCCGCAGGTCTTCGAGGTCCTTGCGCCGTTTCACCCGGCCGCGGGAAAGAGCAATCAGCACGAATCCAAAGATCCCTGCCACGCCACTCGCAACAACAGTGACACCCCGCGTCACCGTGCGATCCACGAGATCAAGCCGCCGTGATTCCAGATCCAACCAACGGCGCACCAGGCTCGAACGCTTGCTGATGTTGGAAAGCCATTCCTCGTTTGAAATCAGGTTACTGCGGCTGCTAAATCCGTCGACGAGGAACTCGGCAGCCCATTTCTCCGATTTCTCCTCATGCAGCGCACTCACCGGTTTGCCCAGAGCAACATTCTCCGTCCCGGAAAATACAATCAGCTCAGATAGATCGAACTTGATCTCCGAGGCTTTCTCCGGCCCCTGCACGGTCACCCTGACATACCGCCCGTAGGCATCCCGCGAAGTCAGGATTAAAGGATTTTCACCAATCCTGCTGATCTGTGAGGGATTGAATCGGCCGATGGTCTCGGCCGCTTTCATGTCCGGCGACTCTGATACCTGGACCTGCATCGGATAGGGAAACCGCACGGTCGGATCCGGGATCGCTGCCATCGAATCCGCAAGAATGATCTGAATTTCATCCACCTTGAGGCTCTCGCCCAGGTCCACCTGCACCCAGCTCGATTTGGCGGGCTTTTTCGAACGCGCCCGAAAACCAAAAGTCGGGCTCTCTTCCAACCCGCGCGGTATACCTAACGTGGTAATGCCGTCGCAAACAAACCTTCGTGCCCATTGATCGGGACGGGAATCAAATTCATCCAGAGCCTTTACCGTCTTTCCCACGGCAAGATTTCGCCCCCCTTTCATCACCATTACCTCACTGAGAGCAAAAACTTCCCGCTCATTTCCGGGTGCCCGCCACAGCCCCGTAGCAGAAATCCTGATGTAACGGCCGGTAAACCCGCCCACTTCTCGGAAGAACGGCCATCTCTGCACGGCACCAGGATCCTCAGATCGGCTCGCCACCATGGTTTCGTAGTTGCGAAATTCCTCTTCGTTGGAGATATCAACGCGGAAGCTTCGCGGGAAGCCGTAGCCAAACACACGCTCATCTTCAAACTCCCCCGTCACCGGAAACAATGCGATCGCATCAGGGGAGACCGCCTCTTCCATGTCTATCTGGATCCACTTCGGACGCTTCTTTAAATCACCCGAGTGATAACCAAACGCTGTTACCCTCTGAGTTTCCCGGGTGGCGGACGGCAACCGCTCAAGCTGCTCGATGATTCCGCTTTGTGCCTCCTCCAGATCCCGCAGATCCCGATTAAAGAGACGGGCCATCCGGTCGGCACTGGTCTGGCGAGGATTCACTACCGGATCAGCCAAGTCAGAAGGCAGGATCTCAGGCAGATCACGGGAAGAACCGCTTTGCCCGTCCACTTCGGGAAACGGCGAAAACTGAGCCCAAGCTACAGAGCTTCCGAGGATCGAAATCACCAGCAGCAGGCCGGCCTTTCGGAACAGTCGAAAAATGATAGACTCTCGCTTCACCATAGAAAGCTCCACGGTATCACAGGAATTCCTGATCCACCAATGATCCTGAAACGCAAAAACGCCCTGAGGCATTTATCCCCAAGGCGTTCTTAAAAATGGTTGATCGATACTAGGCAGCAACACCTTCAGCGGCTGCAGGTCCCTTGTACTGGGCACTACCGAAACCGAGGATCGGGTAGAAGATCGGGGAGAGGAAAATCAGACCGAGGCCAAAGCCGGCACCCTTTCCGAAACTCTTCGCAAGATCAAACGCTGTGATGAAGCCGATCACTACATTCACCAGCGGAATGAACATGAGAACGATCCACCAAACCGGACGCCCAATGATCTCAAGCAAAACGATAATATTATAGATAGGAACGATGGAGGCCCAACCAGGCTTGCCAGCCTTGGTGAAGATCTTCCACATCCCGATGATGATGACGACGATGACGGCCAGGTAGAGGAGCGACATGATTCCACCGGCAGCGGCGGCAGCGGCAGCTTCGCCTCCCGACAGTTCAGGGTACTCATTTTGAGCAAGAAAGAAGTTATACATAGCGGTTAAGTGTTGAGTTTAGCTCTTTGGATAGTGAGAGCTGATGAAAGCTTTATAGCATTCTGCCTTCCGGCAATGGAAGAACGAAATCAACTTCGTCACACAACACTACAAAACCGCCTTTGCCGACTCTACATCCCTCGCAATCTGCCCCTTGAGGGCATCCACCCCGTCAAACTTCTGCTCGGGGCGTATAAACTGGACGAACTCGACTTCCAGTTCCTCTCCGTAGATTTCGTGCTCCAGTCCAAACAGGTGCACTTCGAGAATACGTTTCACCAACCCTCCCGCCACAGTAGGCCGATAACCGAGGTTGGCGACACCGTCCCAGGAATCTCCTGCCCCGGTCGCCCTGACCGCATAGACCCCGGTAGGAGGCAACTGCTCCTGGTGAACTGTCAGGTTCGCCGTGGGAAAACCAATCGTCCGCCCCAGCTTCTGCCCCTCAATGACCGTTCCGAAAACCGTATAGCGCCGGCCTAGAAGCGAATTCGCGACATCAAAGTCGCCGGCCCCAATCGCCTCACGAATGCGGGTGCTGCTCACACGCATCCCGCCTGCCTCAACGGTTCCGACACCGGTCACCCCAAATCCGTTTTCTTCTCCGAGTTTGCGAAGCAATTCAATATCGCCGGATCGTCCCTTACCAAACTGCCATTGCTCGCCAACGCAGATTCTGGCCACTCCATCGGGTGAGTTTTCAATCAAGGCCCTGACAAACTCCTCGCCAGTCTGCTCGGAGAAAGCGCGGTCGAAATTGACAATCAGTACCGAGTCGACCTTCAGCATGCGTTC